>SHZM01000065.1 GCA_009692265.1 Gammaproteobacteria bacterium | reverse complement strand
CCGAGTCCGCCGAAGTTGTGTGAAGCCAGGGATCGGCAGCGGATCTTGAGCGTGAGATTACGAGACTATCTCGGTGCCGGGGTGGATTGCAGACGAAGCTGGCAGAGCATGCTTCCGCCAGCTTGCCTTGAGGATCGCCGTACCGATTTACCCTGTAATGAACAAAATCGACGTGTTCACTCGCGATTATGTCTTCCTTGGTGGGGCAAATTTGGCTGCTCGAATACGTCGGCACGAAGCCCAGGGAAGGTCGTCAGCAACGGGCATTCGGCGGATTTATGCCTCTTATCTTGCGTCAATCGGTTCCCAGATTCGCTGCGAAAAGGACCGCGGCACAGGTGGGGGTACAATTGAACATGGAATCGAGAAATTGGTGATTCCTCTAGCCGGAATCTAGTATGTCAGTATGGGCGGTGATTTCCGGTTTTTGTAGTGCGCTTAGTAGTACTGACGTCTAAATAGAACACGAGAATTACAATAAAACATATACGTCTGTTCTCCGTTCGACTCCCGCCGCCAATTGAAGGGCTCGGATAATCTCTGAGCCGCGTTTCTTGCCTGAAATCCCCACGCCACGCGGGGTCCTGACCTGTGCGGTTGCGGGTCACGCCTTAGCAGAAACCGCCGAAATCGGTGTTTCCTGCGCCACCCCAGTCTCTTTTCTCTGTTTGTCCTGCGGGCAACGCGCACCCGCTCTTTGTCACGGTCATCGATGAGGAAAATCAAAAAGAGCCGTGGACAAGATCCGCATTCGTCAGCAAAAAACTGATCGGGCCGATGCCGAAGTCGCTCACGGTGACGCTGGCCAACTTGATCAATTTTGAGAAGGCACAACTGCCGCGGTCACTGGCCAACCGGCTGATTCGTTTAGCGGCCTTCCAGAATCCTGAGTTTTACAAAAAGCAGGTGATGCGTTTCTCGGTGTGGGGTAAGCCTCGCGTAATCGGCTGCACCGAAAACTACCCCGATCACATCGCGTTTCCGCGCGGGTGCTTGGATGCCGCGCTGGAACTCCTTCGTAACAACGCCATTGGCTGCGAGCTGATCCACGAGCGATACGCAGAGTCGCCGCTGGACGTCGCGTTTGCCGGTACCTTGTGGAAGGGAACGTCGCAGCAATACGCGGGCCGACTGGGGCGGCAATTCTGGGTACATCGCCTTCATGCGATTAGAGATACCCCCAAATGCCACTAACTGATATCGCTGTCCGCAAAGCCAAAACTAAATTGGGCCTTAGGACATCCAGCACCTGCGTCGTATTCACAATTCATCAAACTATCGAGTATCGCGGATGAAGCGGCCGATGAACCGACTGCGGATCTAGAAAGTCGCTGACTAAGTGGCGTTAAGTTATCGAAGACCACGCAATCGAACCTGAAATCGATTGCGTGGTTGTTCAAGACTAGTGATTAGCCCGCGCAGCTCGCGCAAGTGCCTCGCAGCATGATTTCTGTACGCTCGGCCTTAAAATCGGCTGGAAGCGGAATCGAAATTTCTTGGTTCGGAAAATCTACACAGTGGACGGTGCCGCACTCTTTGCAGTGAAAGTGCGCGTGGTAACGCTGGTTTGCACGCGCTGAATTAAAACGCCAAACGCGATCTTCCGCCGCCACTTTATGCGCGATACCGTTGGCGACAAGCCAATCCAGCGCTCGATAGAGGGTTACACGGTCAAAGCGAATCCCATTGGCTCGTGCTTGGCGTTCAATTTCGTGGTGCGTCAGCGCTAGGCGCGTGCCATTGAGAATCTCAATAACAGCTTGGCGCGCTGGGGTAATTCGACCGGTCGATGGGGTGCTCGCTGGTACATCGATGGTGGCGTGCGTGTCTGCTTGCGAGACGGTCTGCTGATCCATAACTATCCTTTTGCAATCAAATATTAAGTAGAAACCGGGCAGTTCGAGCGAACGCGAGTAAGGCTGAACCAGGACCAGGGAGGCCGATTAATGATCTGTGGCCTTTCGAGGTAAATAGTTAAGCACTATGCGATCGCACCGCATTGTCTATGCCGGGGTGACTTAGCCTCGGTGAACAGCAGGCCGGGAGATTACCCCGTCGGCTGCAATCGAATTTCGTCGGGCGCCATGGTGTCGCAATGCATCATTTTTTTCAAGCCGGTCGGAATCGAATTATTCGGCCGGATCGCTCTATCAATATGCAATTGTGGCAACGCCGTCCAATTAGGGAGCAACCGCGCCTAAAGCGACAGACACCAAAGCGGGCCTGCGAGCGGCAGTAAGACGCGTCTTCCAGTAGCGATTCGCGACTTTGGAGATGATCACGCGCCCGGTTTGTGGACTTGGTGCATGCACGAATCGTCCGTCACCTAGGTAAATCCCGACATGCGAGAACGGCGCGTGCTGAGTGTTGAAAAACAGCAGATCGGTGGCCACGATCTTGTTCAGGGAGACCTCGGGCAAGGTCCCGGCCATGGCCGCTGCATTGCGCGGTAGTTCCAGGTCAAATTGATGAAATACGTGATACACCAATCCACTGCAATCGAAGCCGTCAGCTGGAGTGTCGCCAGCGACGCGGTAAGGTTTTCCTTGCATGCTGGCCGCATATGCGATTAAGCCAAGCGTATCGAATTCTGAGCGAACTGCTTGGATGGGCTCGCTAGGGATAAAACGCGGCTCTGGAGCCGGGGATAGCGGTTGAGCGGGCCCCCACATCGCGCATCCAGAGTGCAAGGAAACACCAACCACTACCAAAATAGCGCGAATCCAAGCTGGCGCGAGCGCGAAATTGGCGATTCCATGAGTCACACGTATCAAAGCCTATGCTTATAATCCAAGAATCATTCGAGATAATCTGCTTAAAGAATTAATAATAGGAGTTTTCTTCTTGGAATTTATTGTAATCAAGTATCCCGTATCAGCGCTACAGCGCTGGCGTACGGGTGACGGCTACGAGCGGGTCGCGTTGCAGCCACACCGGTGTCTCGTCCCCCGACCATGGCTTCTGACCCGGACTCGCGCTTAGCCCCGCATATTGTTTACGCTGGCTTGTGCACATCGTGTCCGTTAAATTGTCCGAGATTCGATTGAGTTGCCGGTTCTTTCAACGAAATGCCGCAGAATACGTTGCTAACTCTTTGATCCAGTGTCGTGTTCTTAAACCGCTCAATTTCTATTCATTTTAACTGGCATGTGCTTATTTACTCACGCCGGAGGCCCTTCGTTGGCAACTTATCCACAGTCTTTTCCACCTAAAATGTGGGTAAGTTCAGTGTCCGGCTCTACACGGTGAAAAAGCTATGTGGCGCCCAAAGCGCGCTGTCATCGCTCGCTGCGATCCTTCTCGGGTTTTCTATTAACACCACGCAAGCGAGTTCTGGCGAAGCAACCGGATTCCTGGAATTAGAATCTGTCCCGGACGGTCGTTGTCAGATCTTGAGTGACGGCGGGAAATTGACCGTGCTGCGTAGCACACATCGGTCTAAACGGATTAATTATCGATTGCGGCGCGTCTTCGCGACCAAAACGCAAGGCTTAACAACCGGGATCTTAGAGCCGAATCGAGTAATTCAAAAACTCGGCTGTGACAAAGTTGATGGTCGAGCGCAGACTTGGGAAGTTGATCGCGCCCGCTTCGTTGAGGAGTAATTTGTGACATCCGTAATCCGTGCCGCCGCCGTTCTCGTATTGGCAGCTTTCGCTCCAGAGATGTTTGCCGAAGAGGCTGCGATAACTCCGAGCTACCGCTCACCGGGGGATATGACGGTAGACGAGCGAACCGCGATGATGTCGCTAGTTGGTGAATACAATAACTGCGTGTACCAAGAGGGGGTGGCCCAAGTGGATAAATTCGCCGATATTCGTCAAGCCGCCGATGCGGCGATGGAAGCGTGCGAAAACACCGTCAACAAGCTCCGCGCGACGATCGATAGTTACGGCTTCGAACCTGGCTTTTCAGAACAGTTCGTTCATCATGCCCAGTCCCGCGCCGCACGGACCCTGCTCCCAGAACTCGCCATCCGCAAAAGCAGCTAGCCCATTCGCGGCGGCAACTTGATAAGCCCGACTTCCGAGATTAGCGGTGCGAGTTCGTGTAGTGCTTGTTGGTATACCTGCCGCTTGAACGCGACGACCTGCTGCAGGGATTCCCAGTAATCGATCCATCGCCACTGATCAAACTCAGGCTTAGGATCCACTTTCAAGTCGACGCAGCCTTCATCGGCTGTTAAACGCAACACATACCAGCGTTGCTTCTGCCCAATACAGAGCGGCTTTTGATCGTGCCGGATATAGCGCTTCGGTAAGCGATAGCGCAGCCAACCTCGCGTGCAGCCAATCATCTGAACATGGTGCGGTTCCAGTCCGACCTCTTCACGCAACTCTCGGAACATCGCAGCTTCGAGAGTTTCATGTTGATTCACACCGCCTTGCGGGAATTGCCAACCCGACGCGATCCCAATTCGCCGACCCCAGAAAACTTGGCCCGCACCGTTAAGCAGGACGATACCGACATTCGCCCGAAAACCCTGAGCGTCAATCATTGGTGGTTAGCAAGCGAACGTGAAACGCTACCGACTCGACAAACGCTTAACCGACGAGTTTCTTAATGGCGTCGCGCTCTTCTTTGAGCTCGGCTTCCGTCGCTTGCATCCGTTTCCGACTGAAGTCATCGATCGACAAACCTTGCACTATTTCGTAGTCCCCGCCTTTGCATACCACCGGGAAGGAATACACCAAGCCCTTTTCGACCTGGTAACTGCCGTCACTCGGAATACCCATGCTGGTCCAATCGCCGGCTGCCGTTCCGAGCGCCCAATCGCGCATGTGCTCGAGAGCGGCATTGGCCGCGGACGCAGCACTGGAGGCACCGCGTGCTTCGATGATCTCGGCGCCACGTTTAGCCACACGCGGGATGTAATCACTTTCATACCAAGTGCGTTCAACGCACTCCATAGCGGGTTTTCCCCGAACTAATGCTTGACTTAAATCGGGATATTGAGTGGTGGAATGATTACCCCAGATCGTGACTTTCTTGATATCTGACACCGCGCTGTTCGTCTTGGCCGCAAGTTGTGCAACGGCGCGATTGTGATCAAGCCGCGTCATCGCCGTGAACTGCCGAGGATTGATATCCGGAGCAGAGGTCATACAGGTCCAGGCGTTGGTGTTGGCTGGGTTACCGACGACTAAAACTTTAATCGCACGATTAGCGTTGTCGTTAATAGCCTTGCCTTGCACTTTGAAAATCCCGCCATTGGCAGCGAGCAAATCGGCGCGCTCCATCCCGGGCCCACGCGGTCTGGCGCCGACTAACAACGCGTAGTTCGCATCCTTGAATGCAATGTTAGCGTCGTCGGAAATTTCAATTTTATTGACCAAGGGAAATGCGCAGTCATCGAGTTCCATCACCACACCCTGCAACGCTTTGAGCGCGGGCGTGACTTCAAGTAGTTGCAATATGACCGGCTGATCGGACCCTAACATCTGGCCAGCCGCGATACGAAACAACAAAGAGTAAGAGATTTGACCAGCAGCACCGGTCACCGTGACTCGAACAGGCGTTTTCATTGGGGTCCTTAATTTTTTCAGGAAATTATAGAAAAACAAGAGCTACTTACGGTCGGCAATTCCAACGTAATCGCGCTTTTCAGCTCCGATATACAGCTGCCGCGGCCGGCCGATCCGGAAGTCGGGATCAGCTAACATCTCCATCCACTGTGCGATCCAACCCGCCGAACGCGCCAATGCGAACATCGGTGTAAACATGTTGGTCGGAATATTCAACGCTTGATAGATCAAGCCAGAATAGAAATCGACATTCGGATAAAGTTTGCGTGAAATAAAATAATCGTCTTCTAAGGCGATCCGCTCAAGCTCCATCGCAATGTCGAATAGCGGTTGATTAAGATGCATCTCATTTAATAAATCATGGCAGGCCTGGCGAATAATTTTCGCCCGCGGATCGTAGTTCTTATAGACCCGATGTCCGAAGCCCATCAGGCGAAAATTGTCATCCTTGTTCTTCGCGCGATCGACGAATTTCTGAATGTTCTTCGGATCCCCAATTTCGGTGAGCATATCGATCACCGCTTCGTTAGCTCCGCCGTGCGCTTTCCCCCACAAGGTCGCGACGCCGGCGGCAATACATGCATAGGGATTGGTTTCGGCGCTACCGGCCAAGCGAACTGTCGAGGTACTCGCGTTCTGCTCATGGTCGGCGTGCAGAATGAAAAGCAAATCCAAAGCCCGAATAGCAACAGGGTTGGCGATATATGGCTCAGTTGGCCATGAGAACATCATGTACGAAAAGTTTTCGACATAATTTCGCGAGTTGTCGGGGTAGACAAACGGCAGGCCGGAACCATAGCGATAAATTTTAGAAACGAGGCTCGGCATCTTCGCAATCACCCGCTGGGCGGTCAGGCGGCGATGCTCGGGGTTATAAATATCAGTGGTGTTGTGATAATAGGACGCAACCGAAGCGACGACACTCGACAACATCGACATCGGATGCGCGTCGTAACGAAACCCTTGATAAAACCGTGAGAGATGTTCGTGGGTCATTCCGTGCATCTTGATCACGTGAACCCATTCATCGAACTGTTGTTGGTTCGGCAATTCTCCGTTAATTAGAAGATAGGCGACTTCGAGAAACGTGGATTTCTCGGCTAGATGCTCGATTGAATAGCCTCGATGCATCAATACCCCTTCTTCTCCATCGAGGTAAGTAATGCCACTACGGCAGGCGGCGGTCGATCCATAGCCGGGATCGAAGGTGAATACCCCAAGATCCTTGTATAAATTCTTGAGATCGACCACCGGTGCGCCGTAGCGTCCCTCGTGGACAGGGCATTCCACCGTTTTTCCGGTGGCTTTGTCCGTGATAATCACGGTTCGCATCGTCATGTAAGGTTCGTTCCTGTGGTGGCAGCGACGCAGCGTTTACGCGCCGCACAAGCGTGACAGGATAACGTTGCGCCTCTGTGCTCATCAAGCACTGATGCGGGACTATAAGCTTGTCGATCGCCGCGACGAGGTTGCACCCGATAGCGGCGTCGCATTGAAATAATTTAGGATTGGACTGCACCTGGAGATTCACGTCAAATCGAATGACTTTGCTAATGCATTGATCAAAGATCTCGCCGCGCCGGTCGATGTTGTAGACGCTGTTCACCGCGCGGGCCTTCGCGGCGCTCTTGGATCGCCATGCCCTGTGATTGTTTAACCGAGAGGATTTCATGCAGCCGCCCTCATGCTTGTCTAGCGGCAACGCCGCATTTATCGAAGATCTCTACGAGGCATTTTTGAGCGAGCCGACTAGCGTTAGCCAGGAGTGGCAGCACTATTTTGCGAACTTGAGTGAATCGCAAGCGGGTCCACGTGATCAAGCACACGGCCCGGTCCGCGAGCGAATGATAGCTCAGGCGAGCGGCCCGAAACTCTCGGCATCAAACGCCCCTTGGGATGACGGCAAACAAGTAGCAGTCCTCCAATTGCTCAACGCCTATCGCTTCATGGGACATCGGCAGGCTCGCCTGGATCCTCTGAATCAGCACGAACGGCCGCACGTCCCCGAGCTCGATCTCGCCTTTCATGGACTCGATTTCGCCGATCTCGACCGCGTATTTAATAGCGGTTCCTTACAAGGCCGTGACTCGCATCAAGCTCCACTGCGCGAAATCCTAGAGATCGCGAGCAGCACCTACTGCGGCACCATCGGAGCCGAGTACATGCATATCGTGGAAACGGCGCAAAAACGCTGGATACAGCAACGCTTAGAGCCCATTCGCGGCCGCTTACAGTTAACTCCCGAGAAAAAGCGGTGGCTACTTGGTCGCCTCGTAGCCGCAGGCGCGCTAGAAGAATACCTGCATCGAAAATATGTCGGCCAAAAGCGTTTTTCTCTCGAAGGTGGGGAAAGCGCGATCGCACTGCTGGATCAGGTGCTGGTCGATGCGGCGCGACACGGCACCAAGGAAGTCGTTGTAGGCATGGCGCATCGCGGCCGCCTGAACATTTTAGTCAACATTGTTGGTAAACACCCGTCGAAGTTATTTGACGAATTTGAGGGTCGAAGCCACGAAGCTAGATTGGGAGACGTGAAATATCACCTCGGTTACTCTTCCGATATCGAAACCCCGCACGGGCCAATCCATGTCACCCTCGCGTTTAATCCTTCGCATTTGGAAATCATCGATCCGGTAGTTGAAGGCTCGGTCCGGGCGCGGCAGGACCGCCGCGGCGATTTTGAACGTAATCAAGTTTTGCCACTGCTGATCCACGGCGATGCAGCGTTCGCGGGCCAAGGCGTGGTCATGGAAACTTTTAACCTGTCACAAACGCGCGGTTACACCACCGGCGGGACAGTCCACGTAATCATCAATAACCAAATTGGCTTCACCACCAGTGATCCACTCGATTCGCGTTCAACCTTGTACTGCACCGATGTCGCGAAAATGGTGCAGGCACCGATTTTTCACGTGAACGCGGACGCTCCAGAAGCAGTCGCACTGGTAGCACAGGTCGCTCTCGATTACCGCATGGAATTCAGCAAGGACGTGGTGATTGACCTTGTCTGCTACCGCAAGCATGGCCACAGCGAAGCCGACGAACCGGCCGCTACCCAACCCATCATGTATCAGCATGTGAGAAGGCATCCTGGAGTCCGCACGATTTATGCCGAGCGCTTGATTGCCGAAGGGATCATAAAGCCGGGCGACGCCGAGCAAATGGCAACCGACTACGTCGAGGCACTAGAGAATAACGTCGTGGTCTCGCGTCCCTATGCGAGTGTTCACGATACCAGCTACCTGATCAATTATGAGCCGTATCGCAATGCCCACTGGCGCGACGTAGCGAACACCAGTCTGAAGCGTGCACGGATCGTGGAACTTACCGACGGAATGACAGCTTATCCGCCGAGCTTTGAACTCCATCGTTCAGTGAAAAAAATCGTCCAGGACCGGCAAAAAATGGCCAAGGACGAAGCGCCATTGGATTGGGGGTACGCAGAAACTCTGGCCTATGCTGCGTTGGTGACCGAAGGCCATGCCGTCCGGCTCTCAGGGCAGGACAGTGGTCGCGGTACTTTCTTCCATCGCCATGCGGTTCTACACGATCAAAAAACCGGTGATACATTTTTGCCGTTACAAAATTTGGCACCCGATCAAGCGAGCTTTCTAGTCGTGAACTCGACCTTGTCGGAAGAAGCGGTCCTCGGCTTCGAATACGGCTATGCGAGCGCCGAACCGCGAGCGCTAGTGATCTGGGAAGCGCAATTCGGTGATTTCGCGAACGGTGCCCAGGTGGTTATCGATCAATTTATCGCGAGCTGCGAGGAAAAATGGGGTCGTTTCTGCGGTTTAACGATGCTCTTGCCGCACGGCTATGATGGACAGGGTCCAGAACATTCCTCAGCCCGACTTGAGCGGTATCTTCAATTGTGCGCGGAAGACAACATGCAAGTCGTTTATCCGACGACCCCGGCACAAATGTTTCACTTGATCCGCCGCCAGATCATGCGGGCCTATCGCAAACCATTGATTGTGATGAGTCCGAAGGCTTTGCTGCGGCATAAATTATCAGTGTCATGCTTAGCTGAAATTGAACACGGGGGCTTCCAACCTGTGATCGACGAAATCGACCACTTGAATCGCAAACAAGTCGAACGATTGTTGGTGTGCAGCGGCAAAGTCTACTTCGACCTGCTCGAAGCCAGACGCAAGCACGAAGCGAATCACATCGCGATTATTCGCCTCGAACAACTGTATCCGTTTCCACGCGACGAAATTATCAGGGTTGCCGAAACTTTTCCGAAAATCAAAGAATTCGTGTGGGTACAAGAAGAGCCTCGCAACCAGGGCGCTTGGTCGGTGTTGCTATCCAAGCGCCATCTCGGTGGGTGTTTCCCCGCGAACATTCCACTCACGTGCGTGGCACGCCCGTATTCCGCGTCGCCAGCGGTAGGCTATCACGCCGTACACCTGAAGCAGCAACAAGACGTAGTCGATGAAGCGCTGCGGTTGAAAGCCGCTGCGCGCCCAGAACAACATAAAAAATCCGCCTAAGGGTACGGCGCAAGCTGACCCAAGAATAAGGATCCCCAGTGCTAATCGAAGTCAAAGTTCCAGTGCTTGCCGAGTCCGTTCCAGATGCAACCCTGCTCGCCTGGCGTAAGCACACCGGCCAAAGGGTCGAACGCGGCGAAAATCTCATCGATCTGGAGACCGATAAGGTCACGCTCGAAATCACCGCGCCCGAATCAGGCGTACTCGTCGAAATCAAGATGCAAACCGGCGAGACGGCCTTAAGCGAGAATGTACTGGCGATCATCGATACCACGGCGACTCTCAGCGACGCCGTGGTGGAACCCACCGTGACTGAAACGAGCATCAAACTCGGACCTGCTGTTCGTAAGCTAGTGGACGAACACGCGCTTGATACCAGCAAAATTCCAGCATCGGGTAAAGATGGCCGAGTAACCAAAGGGGACGTTCTGGCCTACCTTGATAAAACCCCAGCCTTGGCCGTAGCCGCGCCTGCGCCCGCCGCGATCACACCGAAGACGGCCCCGGCCGCAGCAGGCGCACGCGCTGCCGAACGCGTACCAATGACTCGGGTGCGCAAGCGAACTGCCGAGCGTCTACTGCAAGCCCAGCAACAGGCCGCGTTGTTGACGACATTTAACGAAGTCAACATGCAGGCGCTAATCGACTTACGTAGCCGCCACAAAGACGATTTCGAAAAACGCCATGGTGTAAAACTCGGCTTCATGTCGTTCTTCGTAAAGGCCGCCGTGGAAGCGTTGCGAAAGTTTCCCGTCGTCAATGCCGCAGTGGATGGCGATGACATTATTTATCATCCTTTTTTCGACATTGGCGTCGCAGTGGGATCCGAGCGCGGCTTGGTCGTGCCCATTCTGCGCAATGCCGAGGAGCTTTCGTTCGCAGCAATCGAATTCCAGATCCGTGATTTTGGTGAACGCGCGCGCAGCAGTAAGCTCACGATCGAGGAGCTCACTGGGGGGACTTTCACGATTAGTAACGGCGGAATTTTCGGCTCTTTGGTCTCAACACCGATCATCAACCCCCCGCAAAGCGCGATTCTTGGCATGCATAAAATTCAAGACCGGCCGATCGCCGAGCGAGGTCAGGTTGTGATTCGGCCAATGATGTATTTAGCGCTGTCCTATGACCACCGAATCATCGACGGTCGAGAAGCGGTACAGTGTCTGGATTCAATGCGACAAAGCTTGGAAGACCCAAGTCGAATGCTGTTGCAAGTCTGAGCGGCAGCTCCGGAAATATTTTTTTGCGTTGTAATCAATTGCCGAATCATATGACGTTGTCGTGATTGGCGCGGGTCCTGGTGGCTACGTCGCTGCGATCCGCTGCGCTCAACTGGGATTTAAAACTGCCTGTGTGGAATCTTGGATATCACCGCAAGGCGAGCCCTCACTCGGCGGAACCTGTTTGAACGTGGGTTGTATTCCATCGAAGGCACTGCTCGATTCCTCGCATCATTTCGAACACCTCTGTAAACACGCCAAAGACCACGGCAGCACCGCCAGTAATCTCGAAATCGATGTTGCCGTAATGCAACGGCGGAAAAGCAAAATCGTGACGACCCTAACCCACGGGATCGCGAGCCTGTTCAAGAAAAACAACGTCACGTAGCTCAAAGGTCGTGGCTCACTGCTGCCGAACCAACAAGTCGCGATCCTTGATCAAAAAAGTATTGAACTTTCGCGGGTCGGCGCTCGACACATCCTGATAGCGACAGGTTCAGTGCCGGCCCGCATTCCACTCGCTCCGGTTGATCAGCATTTCATCGTCGATTCTACCGGCGCGTTAGCCTTCGAGACCGTGCCGGCCACCTTAGGTGTAATCGGTGCCGGCGTGATTGGACTCGAATTAGGCAGCGTTTGGCGACGCCTCGGCGCGAGAGTCATCGTCTTGGAAGCTTTGCCCGAGTTCCTGCCGAGCGCGGATCGTGATATTGCCAAAGAAGCCCTCAAGCTCCTGACAAAACAAGGTTTGGAAATTCGTTTGGGCGCCACGGTGGGCGCGACGAAAATAGTCGGCGAAAAAGTCGAGGTTGCAGTCGAGTTCGACGGCAAACCCGATCAAGTGCAGGTCGAACGACTGATCGTGGCAGTTGGTCGTGCCGCTAATATGCGGGGCCTGGGGGCCGAAAAAGTCGGCCTAACATTGGACAGCCGCGGCTTTATCGATGTTGACGAGCACTGTCGCACAAACTTGCCAGAGATCTACGCCATTGGCGATGTAGTGAAAGCCCCAATGCTGGCCCACAAAGCCTCGGAAGAAGGGATCGCGGTTGCCGAATTCATCGCCGGCCAGCGGCCTAGGATCGATCACACCCATATTCCATGGGTTATCTACACCTGGCCGGAGATCGCGCAGGCGGGTGCCACGAAGCAAACACTTAAATCCGAGCAACGTGAATACAGAGTCGGCAAGTTTCCTTTTCTGGCCAGCGGTCGCGCGCGCCATGGGTGAGACCGACGGTTTCATCAAGGTCCTCAGCGATGCCAAAACTGATGCCTTACTGGGGGTTCATTGTGTGGGTCCGAACGCGTCGGAACTTATCGCTGAAGCAGTGTTAGGCATGGAGTTTGGCGCCAGTGCCGAAGACATCGCACGAACGATCCACGCTCATCCGACCCTTTCGGAAGTGTTCCGCGAGGCGGCATTGGGCACCACAGGCCGGATGATCCATTTATAGAAGGCTCTCGTGGGTAGGTCAGCTTGCAATTTTGTGCGGCGCAGCGCTAGATTACCTGGACCGCCCACAACGAAGTTCCATGCATGAGCGACAATGCCGCGAAACGCGTAATCAAGAAATACCCCAATCGCCGTCTATACGACACCATTGAAAGCAAATACGTCACTTTAAGCGACGTACGCAAGCTCGTGCTCGGAGACGTACCTTTTTGCGTCATCGATAAAAAATCCGGTGACGACATCACGCGTAGCATCTTGCTGCAAATAATCGTTGAGCAGGAAGACACCAGCGAACCGATCTTCTCCACCGAAGTACTGCAACAGATGATCGGATTCTACGGCGGGTCGTCTAATAAATTGGCCGGCGACTTTCTACGCAATAGCGTGAACTTGTTCTATCAGCAACAAAAGCGGCTGAAAGCGCAGGTCTCGAGTGCGCTAGATCTCGCACCGCTGCCGAATGCTTTTACCGAAGTCGCCAAACGCAACTTAGACCTTTGGCAGCGCATGCAAGATAGTTTTTTTAAGTCCGGCGGCCTACTCGATCCAGGTAAGGAGCGCAGCGAATAGCCTAGGCTGCGCGTTGATTCGCGAGTTCAGACTTGATCCGGGCGACTTGACGCATAAGCGCCGCTGGCACTCGTTCGCCAAAACTGTCGAGATATTTCGCGATCTCGTCAACTTCCTGAGTCCAGATTTCTGGATCAATCGCGAGTAGCGCATCTATCGTGGCGCGAGTGAGATCGAGCCCGCCCATATCCAACGAGTCGAAGTGAGGGACGCTCCCAATCGGCGTTTTGAGCGCGTCGGCACGTCCTTCGCAACGTTCCACGATCCATTTCAACACCCGCATGTTGTCGCCATAACCAGGCCACATGAAGCGCCCTGCGCCGTCTTTGCGGAACCAATTTACGTGAAAAATCTTTGGCAAATTAGTCGACCGCTCGCCAAAGCTCGCCCAATGTGCCCAGTAATCCGCAAAGTTGTAGCCACAGAATGGTTTCATTGCCATCGGATCGCGGCGCACCAGACCAACTTTACCAGTAGCCGCCGCGGTCGTTTCCGAAGCGACGGAAGCACCCGTAAACACGCCGTGCTCCCAATTCAACGCCTCGTACACGAGGGGTGCGACCGTGGAACGTCTACCACCAAAAATAATCGCTGATAACGGCACGCCTTGGGGCGCGTTAGCTTGGTCCGAATAGCTGGGACATTGCGCTGCGGCGACAGTAAAGCGTGCATTGGGGTGCGCCGCTGGGCCATTGGCAGGATCGTACGGGCGACCTTGCCAATCCGTTAAATTCTCCGGCTGCGGCTGATCGATCCCCTCCCACCATGGCTGACCATCTGCGGTTACCGCAACATTCGTGTAAATGGTGTTACGCCCGACGGTGCCCATACAATTGGGGTTCGTTTTTGAACTTGTGCCCGGCGCAACACCGAAAAAACCAGCTTCGGGGTTAATCGCCCACAGGCGTCCATCAGGGCCTGGATGTAACCACGCGATATCGTCGCCGATGGTCCAAACTTTCCACCCGTTAAACACGGCCGGCGGTACTAACATCGCCAAGTTTGTCTTGCCACAAGCTGATGGAAATGCCGCGGCAACATACGTAGTTTTGCCCGTAGGATCTTCCAAGCCCAGGATCAGCATGTGCTCGGCAAGCCAGCCTTCAGTTCGCGCTTGCCAACTCGCAATGCGCAGTGCATGACACTTTTTACCCAATAGGGCATTCCCGCCGTAACCGGAGCCGACGCTTTTAATCAATAACTCTTCAGGAAAATGCATGATGAAGCGACGATCGGGGTCGAGATCCCCGACAGAATGCAGACCGCGAACAAAGGAATTCCCGGCTTCTATGTGCGTTAGAGCACGCGTGCCCACGCGCGCCATGATCCGCATATTGGCGACAACATATGGGCTGTCGGTGATCTCGACACCCGCGCGGGAATAAAGAGAATCGTAAGGCCCCATGAGGTAGGGGATGACATACATCGTGCGGCCACGCATGCAACCCGCGTAGAGCGCGTCAATCTTTTCATGCGCGTCCGCCGGTGCCATCCAGTGATTGTTCGAACCGGCGGCGTCCTGGTCTCGAGTGCATACGAAGGTCAGATGTTCGACCCGCGCGACATCGTTCGGTGCCGAACGATGCAAGTAACAATTCGGATGAGTGGTTTGATTGAGCTGAATCAACGTGCCCGCCCGCACCATTTCTTCAACTAATTGCGAGTTCTCGGCCTCGGATCCATCGACCCAATGGATCCGCTCCGGTTTCATTAGCGCCGCCGACTGCTCGACCCACGCCGCTAATTGCGCATTCTTCGTCATTAAGCCCATCTCCTGTGTTCGTCCGCGCGCTTGTACGAATTCTGTTTAGTTCCGCCGGACGCCGCCTCGGTCGAGCGAAAGGGCGCCATGCTATCTAACCGCCGCGGTCTTTTGAAGGAACACGGATTCATTTGTTTCGGCTCTCGACTAGGCGACTCCGCATTGTGAGAGCACTAGGTTGGGCCTGGGACCTCAGCCCCGAAAATTATTGTCAATTTACTATTGACGCAATGCAGCATCGTGAATATGCTGCGGCGCAGTATCTGGTGCTGGCGAACCGGATTTAGTAGCCGAGCCCAGTAGTCGAGATAAAGTCACTGACCACCCAGTTCATCAGAGTAGAAAGGAAAGTTCGATGCAATCCAATGTATATGCCCAATGGGAAAATTTCACCAAGTCCGCGGTCTCTAACGACAAACAGCTCGAAGCTTTGAACTTAGAACTGGCCGAGCAGTTGCTGCAAAAGCAGCTGAATCTTGTCACCCATGCAGTCGACGCTGGCAATCGCGTTGTTGCTTTGTTGGGTGAAGGAAAAGCGCTGCCAGAAATCCTTGCCGAGCAAACGAAGCTCGCCAGCGCTTTCAGCAGTAAAGTGTTCGAAACCGCCCGTGAAGCGACGGAAATCGCGACGGCTTCCCAGACCGAATACCGCACGTGGTTCGAGCAAGGCTTTAAAACGTTTGCGGAACAGGCCCGTGCCGCAGTCGCCTCCGTAGTACCGCAGACCTCGAAGGCGGCCTAGTTTTTGACTGATTGACCTCCCCTCCTCCCTTAGGCCTGGTGGCTTCCATCAAGCCTAAGGGGGCTTTTTACGCGCCGCTTCTCACCCGCCGATTACCGAGTCCGCAGTGCAGGCGCATTCGACTCCCGCGCGTCAACGACCCGCACGATGTGCAAGGAGTTCGTCCACGACGGCCGGATCAGCCAAAGTGCTCGTATCGCCAAGACTATCGACTTCATTGGCGGCAATCTTGCGCAGAATACGGCGCATGATTTTACCCGAGCGCGTCTTCGGTAGACCTGGAGCCCATTGGATTACATCTGGGGTCGCAATCGCACCAATTTCTTTGCGAACATGATCACGGAGATCTTTACGCAAAGCCTCGGTTGGTTCCATGCCGTGCATCAACGTCACGTAAGCGTAAATCCCCTGACCCTTTAGGTCGTGCGGATAACCTACCACCGCAGCCTCTGACACACTTGCATGGAGCACTAGCGCACTTTCAACCTCGGCGGTGCCGATACGGTGTCCAGAGACATTGATCACATCGTCGATCCGACCGGTTATCCAGTAGTAACCATCGGCATCGCGGCGCGCACCGTCGCCCGTGAAATAGCTGCCGGGAAACATCTTGAAGTAGGTGTCTTTAAATCGCTCGTGATCGCCGTATACCGTGCGCATTTGCCCCGGCCACGAACGCTTGATGATTAAGGCGCCAGAAGTCGCGCCCGTTAATTCATTACCTTTCTCGTCCACCAAGGCCGGTTCGATCCCAAACAAAGGCAGTGTCGCTGAACCTGGCTTCAATCCGCGCGCACCAGGCAGCGGTGAGATCAAGATACCTCCGGTTTCGGTCTGCCACCAGGTATCAACGACCGGGCAGCGTGAGTCTCCAACGACGTGGTAATACCACTCCCAAGCTTCTGGATTAATCGGCTCACCCACCGAGCCCAATAAGCGCAGTGACTTGCGCGAACTGCGCTGGACCAAGGCGTTGCCTTGTCCCATAAGCGCGCGAAGCGCCGTCGGTGCGGTATAAAAAATATTGACTTGGTGTTTATCGATGACCTGCCAAAAACGTCCTGCATCCGGATAGGTCGGAACCCCCTCGAACATCAAGGTCGTCGCACCGTTGGCAAGTGGGCCGTAGAGAATGTAGGAGTGTCCGGTCACCCAACCAACATCCGCTGTGCACCAATAGACATCGCCGGGATGGTAGTCGAACACATACTTATGGGTCATGGCGGTGTACATCAAATACCCACCGCTCGTATGCAACACGCCCTTCGGCTTGCCGGTTGATCCAGAGGTATACAGAATGAACAGAGGATCTTCTGCCTCCATCTCCGCCGGGGGCGAATCGGGCGCGGCCGCCATCACCGCCTCGTGATACCAAACGTCGCGTCCCGCCCGCCATTCGACTAAGCCGCCAGTGCGTTTGACCACAAAGACGGTGTGAACTTCCGGGCACTGCCGCAACGCTTGGTCTGCATTCGATTTAAGGGGGACGGTCCGGCCGCCACGGAGCCCTTCATCCGCAGTGATCAACACTTTGCAATCCGAGTCGAGGATACGATCCTTTAGCGCCTCAGGCGAAAAACCACCGAATACCACCGAATGCACCGCGCCGATCCGAGCGCACGCCAACATCGCGATCGCAGCCTCGGGGATCATCGGCATATAGATCGAAACCCGATCACCTTTATTCACCCCCTTCGCGAGCAGCGAATTCGCGAAACGGCAAATCTCAGCGTGCAATTCACGGTAAGTCAGACTCCGCGACACTTGCGGGTCATCACCTTCCCATAGAATTGCGATCTGATCGCCGCGGGCTTCAAGGTGTCGATCTACGCAGTTAAAACAAACATTCAACCGCGCACCTTCAAACCATCGAATATCGACCTTGTTGAAGTCCCAATTCGATACGCGATCCCAGGGCTTGGTCCAGGTCACGAACTCGCGGGCCCGCTCCGCCCAAAAAGTGTCCGGATCGTTTAATGATTCGGCATACCACGCGCGATACTGCGTATCCGTCAGGTGCGCCCGCGCTGCCACTTCCTCTGGGACTGGATAAATTTTCTCTTCGGTCATCAAAACGTGCTCCAAACGATCGCGGGTTCAATAATCCTAAAGCCGGCAGCGCCAGCGTAGGATTATGCAAACTCGGCTAGGATTCCGCCATATGCTTCGGCGACTAAACCAAGCTATTTGCATCAGCTTTATGCACGCACTAAGGTGTGGCACTCCCCGCCTCGAAGTTTGAGATCAGATTCCCATGCTCGACCCTTTTTTCATGGAGACGGCGTTACACGCGGTCAGCGAAGCGTGCGCGGTTGCGCGCGAAGTGCAACAGGCGCTTGGCACTATCAAGAAACTGACTAAGGAAGACTACAGTCCCGTCACGGTTGCCGACTTTGCAGCGCAAGCCTTGATTGCGTTACGCCTGCAAGAATCGCTAGGCGAACTTCGTTTAACCGGCGAAGAATCGGCGGCTGATCTTGTCGGCACGCAAGGCGAGATACTTGCGTCAGCCTTGGTTACGGCTGTCCAAAAAGTACGACCCGGCTTAAATCGCGCAGACATCTTTTCTGCGGTTGATCTCGGTAATCATGATGCCACCGGGACCGCGTATTGGACCTTAGATCCCATCGACGGCACCAAGGGTTTTTTGCGCGGCGGGCAATACGCGATTTCGTTGGCCTACCTCGTGGACGGAGAAGTCGTCTTAGGTGTCCTCGGATGCCCCAACCTTGGGGCGGATTTCACTCGTGCGTTTACGAATCCGGATCCGATCGGCACGGTGTTCTTTGCCGAACGTGGCCGCGGCGCTTTTTCGCGCGCGGCCGGCTCGAACGCTGCAGCGAGCCCCGTGCAGGTGGCGCGCAACCGACCTCTGCGCGACATGCGGGTATGCGAATCAGTCGAGGCCGCGCACTCTCGGCAAGACGAAACTCAGCGCATTGTTGAATATCTCAAAACCCGGGGCGAACCCGCACGCCTGGATAGCCAATGCAAATACGCGGTCGTCGCTCGTGGTCAAGCCGACGCCTACATCCGGCTACCGACCCAGGCCGATTATGTCGAAAAAATATGGGATCACGCGGCCGGGATGCTCGTGGCGGTAGAGGCGGGTGCGACCGTGACGGACATTAAAGGAAACCCACTCGATTTCTCGTGCGGCGCAACGTTAAGCCGGAACCGGGGAATCGTCTGTGGGCCAGCACCCTTTCATGCCGCAATTGTAGGAGCCGTAGAAGTTTTGTTCGGGTGAGGCGCGGCGGCGCTTCCGGGATCCGGCTTATTGTTCCGAAAATCGATAAACAATTGTGGCTCTTCCGGTTTGAGTGTGGGTAAAAAGAGGTTGTTGCTCAAGCAGCGAGGCCTATTTTCATAGGGTTTAATGCCTGTTTGAGGTGAGGATAAATCCGGCATGATTTGCCGATGGCTAAAATACCGAAGCACCGCCACTTGGCCGA
>SHZM01000064.1 GCA_009692265.1 Gammaproteobacteria bacterium | reverse complement strand
GGAAATGAATGGCGATCCGTATCGGCTTGCGACTAGCAAGAAACGACAGCAAAGAGCCAATCTAACCGATCAAACCTCATCGAATGGAGTCTCTATGACCTAGCTATTCGGAGTCAGATAACGACGAGGCGGATGCCTCTTTTTAATCATCCGACTGGGACACTTTTAACCCGCTATTCGGTACAAATTTAAGACGCGATTGACAACATCGATAAGACTCATGTCCTACAGCTTGGCATTGGGATTCACGCCGGTGCGGCATTGATTGGCAATATTGGGTCCGAGCAACACTTGGATTACTCGGTTATCGGAGAAACCGTGAATTTAGCTGCACGGCTGTGCGGATACGCAGAGCCGATGTCCATCGTGGTTTCTGAAGTGGTACGCGATGCGGCAATTGGCGCCGAAGGGTTCATTTTTACAGCGCCCTGTCAGGTTCCAATTCGAGGGCTTAAACACCCGATTACTGTCTACAACCTGCAGCAGCGGCCTCACTGATTAATGCCGGGTCGTATTGAGGTCCGCCTGTCCAACGGTCTCCTGTTCGATTCCCCCCACCGGGCTCGCGTGGTGTAGCACCATGCGCCAACCATCCTCAAAGGGACGGTAGCCGTTGATCGCGGCCATGGGTGCAAAGCGCTGACGGTGTAACGGTAGACTCAGCGACTCGTACACCACGTGCAGCACCAACGTAGGCGTTGTAATCACACGAATTCGCTCAATTTCAATTTTGCGCGGGACATGAACCGACAATATTTCCGCCCAACTGGCGCGGATAGCGGCGTGGCCTGTCAGAACCGGTCCCATCGGATGTATGCACGTGATATCTGGGCCGGTTGCCCATACGGCAAGCATGTCGTCGAGTTCGCCGCGTTCGAAGGCCGCATAAAACGCCTGTTCGGCGGCGAGAGCGGAGTTCGGCGCAGACACGTGGACTTGTCGGTCGGCTAAGGTCCGGCTGGAGATGCCGACTGAGTCGCCGCTTTGGGTAGAGGGTACCCTGCATCCTTCAGCGCAGCTTCCAACGCCGCGCGGTTATAGCCGGCAACATTGGTTGTCCCTACTGCGACGGTCGGTACCGCGATGTTGCCCGCTTTTGCCAATAATTCCTGTTGAATATCGGCGGCATCGCCAACGCTTTTCTCGGTAAACGGCGCGTCTAGAAGTTCAAGGCGCTTGCGTACTAAGTCGCAGGCGTCGCAGTCAGGGAGTGAGTACAGGATGATAGGGTTGGTGGCTACCGCGGTGGCCAGAGAGGATCCCTTTTTATTCAGCCCGGTTGCAACCCGCTTCTCACCGGTTTTCGCCATACTTGGCGGGCACGAGTCTCGAAAAGACACGTTACCCTCCGCGTCTTTGCATTCGACCACTGTCACCGCGACTGACGGTACCGCGATAAATCCTGTACAAATCAAGATCCCAGATACCAGAAGCTGCTTAATCATCAATCGGCACTCACTTTCTAACAGGTACTAACAGGGGCGATTCGTCGCTCGATTTTGGGAGAAAGTATAGCACCCAGAGCGCGGAGGACTCGGTGCCATTCGGGGTGTCAAATATTTGATCTGCGGCATATACTTCGCCGCCGAAATGCGAAGGAACCCTGGGCGGCCACGCTAGGTGGCGGTGTGTTTCCCCTCGATACAACGGCTATCCTGCGAATTCGGAGCTGCGTTTGGATGCGGTTCGTCGATCAGACCCTCGTGCGAAAGTGGCGGAATTGGTAGACGCGCTGGTTTTAGGTACCAGTGGGGCAACCCGTGAGAGTTCGAGTCTCTCCTTTCGCACCATCGCTCGTCGATACTTTGCAGAACATTGCGGCAGGGTCTTCGTCGGCGGTTTTGAAAACTACGAAATATCTTGATAAGCAGCTGAGGAAATATGCAGGTATCTCTTGAACAGGCCGATGGCCTCGAACGTCGATTGCGTGTTGAAGTTCCCGAGCAACGGCTCGCGACCCAAATCCAGAAACGTTTAGTTGACGTGGCGCGAACGGCACGAATTGATGGGTTTCGGCCGGGCAAGGCGCCGACTAAAGTCATCGAACGACAGTTCGGCGCGCGGATCCGAAATGAAGTTGTCAGTGAGGTTCTTCGAACCTCGTTTACCGAAGCGCTAGAGGCGGAACGACTGCGGCCCGTTGCCGAGCCCGTGATCGATCCCTTCGATGCGACTGCGGGTGCCGGCCTTTCTTACACCGCAACCTTCGAAGTGTTTCCCGAGATTGTATTGCCGAAATTCGAAACCCTGACGGTCGCGCGTCCGCTGTGCGAAATTAACGCCAGCGATTTGGACAAAATGATTGGAGTTCTCCGCGAGCAGAACAAGACCTGGATCGCTGTAGAACGACCCGCCCAGCGCGATGACCAAACGACACTTGATTTTGACGGTACGTTGGATGGCGAAAGCTTCGCCGGCGGCAAAGCGGAAAATTTCACGCTTGTGCTAGGTTCGAACCGAATGATTAACGGTTTTGAAGAAGGCTTGCTCGGCTCCAAAGCTGGCGACGAACGGATCTTAGCGCTAGCTTTTCCTGCGGATTATCACAAAGCGGAACTCGCCGGAAAGCCAGTTAGCTTCAAAGTAGCTGTCAAGCAGGTCGCCGAGCCAATGCTCCCAGCCTTGGACGAGAGTTTTTTTGAGAAATTCGGCGTCCACGACGGTGGCCTCGAAGCCTTCCGCCGAGAAGTCCATGGCAGCATGGAGCGTGAGCGTGATCGCGCGGTCGAACGCCGCTTTAGTGAGCTGATCTTGGAGCGTGTGCGAGAAGCTAGTGATTTCCATCTACCGCGGGCGATGGTGCAGACTGAAGTCGCGCGATTACAACAGGAAATGCGCCGAAATTTTGCAATGCGGGGCGTTGACACAGCCCAAATGGGGTTGCCAGATCCAGCGCTTTTCGAGTCACAAGCCAACAAGCGGGTAAAGCTTGGGCTCTTGATGGCCGAAATTATCAAAACTGCTGGAATCGTGGCGCAACCAGCGAAAGTCCGAGCCCGCGTCGAAGCAATGGCTGCTTCCTATGAGCATCCGGACGCGCTAGTGAAGTGGTATTACGAAGACCCGCAACGTTTGCACGAAATTGAAGGGCTCTGTTTAGAGGACGAAGCGGTGAAATGGATAGCGGATCGAACGCAAGTCACAGACGCGCCCGTCTCGTTTGACGCCCTTATGAATCCAGGGCAGACTGCCTCTCAACCAGCCACCAACAGTGCGGCTTAGAGGATGATCAAGGAATTGAAAAACCAAGAAATTAGATCGCTAAACCTCGTGCCGATGGTGGTCGAGCAATCAGCACGTGGCGAGCGGGCGTACGATATTTATAGCCGCCTGCTCAAAGAGCGAGTTATTTTCCTGGTTGGCCCGGTCGACGACCATGTCGCCAACCTTATAGTGGCCCAACTCTTGTTTCTGGAATCAGAGAATCCAGATAAAGATGTCCATCTCTACATTAATTCTCCGGGTGGCTCTGTCTCTGCGGGTATGGCGATTTACGACACCATGCAATTCGTTAAACCGGCCGTGAGCACACTTTGCATTGGCCAGGCAGCAAGCATGGGGGCGTTACTCCTAAGTGCCGGGGCTGAAGGTAAGCGATACTGTTTGCCGCACTCTAGAATCATGATCCATCAGCCGCTCGGTGGCTTTCAAGGCCAAGCTACCGATATCGATATCCACGCGCGTGAAATTCTGAATGCCCGCGATCGCTTGAACGCGATACTCGCCAAACATTCCGGGCAAACAGTCGAAAAAATCGCGGCAGATACTGATCGCGATAATTTCATGAGCGCCGAAGACGCGAAAGCTTATGGGATTATCGATGAGGTGCTCGATAAACGCGTAACGCCGAAGCAAGCCGATGGCGCGGGCTAGATTCTTTATCCGCCGGTATCGCGGGCAGACTGAGGACACGTGAATGAGTGACAGTAAGAACTCAAAAGGCAGCGACGGTGACCGCCTTCTCTACTGTTCATTTTGCGGCAAGAGCCAACACGAAGTTCGCAAGCTCATTGCCGGACCATCGGTATTTATTTGCGACGAATGCGTAGAGCTATGCAACGACATCATTCGCGAAGAAATTCAAGATAAGTCTGGGGCAAGCGGGAGCAATAAATTACCGATTCCGCACGAAATTCGGCACATCCTCGATGAGTATGTCATTGGGCAAAGCCACGCGAAAAAAATTCTTGCTGTAGCGGTTTATAACCACTACAAGCGCCTCGAGTCGCGAGTGAAACAAAGCGATGTCGAATTAGCAAAGAGTAACGTGCTATTAATTGGGCCGACCGGCAGCGGCAAAACCTTGCTAGCGGAAACTCTCGCGCGCCTACTCAATGTCCCGTTTACCATCGCCGACGCGACTACCCTGACCGAAGCGGGCTATGTCGGTGAAGACGTCGAGAATATTATTCAAAAATTGCTCCAAAAGTGTGATTACGACGTTGAGAAGGCGCAAACCGGTATTGTTTATATTGATGAAATCGACAAGATTTCTCGTAAGTCGGACAATCCTTCGATTACCAGGGATGTTTCCGGCGAGGGCGTGCAGCAAGCGCTTTTGAAGCTGATAGAGGGCACTATTGCCTCGGTGCCCCCGCAAGGAGGGCGTAAGCATCCGCAACAGGAATTTCTTCAGGTAGATACTTCCAATATTCTGTTCGTGTGCGGTGGCGCGTTCGCAGGGCTAGACAAGATTATTCGCGATCGCTCCGAGAAAGGCGGTATCGGCTTTTCTGCTGAAGTCAAAAGCAAAGACGATCGCAAAACCACGAGTGAGATGCTGCACCAAGTTGAGCCGGAAGATCTGATCCGGTACGGGTTAATTCCTGAGTTCGTCGGGAGGTTGCCGGTCGTGGCGGTGCTAGACGAATTGCATGAAGACCAACTCGTGCAAATTCTGACCGAACCTCGCAACGCGCTGACCAAGCAGTACGCCAAGCTATTTGAAATGGAAAACTGCGCCTTAGAATTCAGAGAAGATGCGTTGCGGGCAGTTGCTCGGAAGGCCGTCGAGCGCAAAACGGGCGCACGGGGCCTACGTTCCATCCTGGAGCAGAACCTGCTCGATACGATGTATGACCTCCCCTCGCTGAAGAACGTTTCGAAAGTCGTGGTTGATGAGTCAGCGATAAACGGCGAGTCGAAACCGCTTACGATTTATCAAGGCACAGACATTCCCAAGGCCGCTGCCGATTAACAGAATTTCGGACCTTGTCTTCGGTGCCGGCTCGACGGTTGAATTCAACGAGGCGCGAATCGCCACTCGTGGCAACTCCGCCTCGTTCCGCCCGACCGCGGCAACATCAAAAAGTTACGGATCTAACAGGCGGTGGTAACTATGCAAGATTCAAAAAACCTGCTGCCATTATTGCCGCTTCGCGATGTAGTGGTTTATCCCCATATGGTAATCCCGCTGTTCGTTGGACGCGACAAGTCTGTCAAAGCGCTCGAAAAGGCCATGGAAGAGACCAAGCAGATTCTGCTTGTTGCGCAAAAAAGTGCTGGAGACGACAACCCCAAAGCCACAGAGATTCATCCTGTTGGGACTGTTTCTAACATCCTGCAGTTGCTGCGTTTACCGGACGGAACAATAAAGGTACTGGTCGAGGGGGTTAGGCGGGCTCGAATCGTCGAATTCGTTGATCTCGGCAATTATCATGCGGCGACAGTAGAAGATTTGCTTCAAGAAGCATTGTCCGAACGCGAGGCCGAAGTACTCACGCGTTCGTTGATGAGCCAGTTCGATCAGTACGTGAAACTAAACAGAAAAGTTCCTCCTGAGATTGTCTCGTCGCTGACGAGCATTGATGACGCATCACGTCTTGCCGATACGATCGCCGCTCATTTATCGATCAAGCTGCAGGAAAAGCAAAAAATACTAGAAATAATCGACGTGCGCGCGCGCCTTGAGCATCTGATTGGTTTGATGGAAACTGAAATTGACTTACTGCAGGTCGAAAAACGCCTGCGCGGACGAGTCAAGAAACAGATGGAGAAAAGCCAGCGCGAGTACTACTTGAATGAGCAAATGAAAGCCATTCAAAACGAGCTCGGCGAAAACGAACACGGAATCAGCGAATTCGACGAGTTGGCAGCACGAATCGCGAAATTAGGCATGCACAAAGAGGCACGGACTCGTGCCGACGCGGAACTCAAGAAGCTGCGCATGATGTCGCCCATGTCCGCCGAGGCGACGGTGGTCCGCAACTACATCGATTGGATTATGAACGTACCATGGAAGGCGCGTTCGAAGATCAGTTCTGACATCGATAAAGCCGAAAAAATTCTCGATGAAGACCATTATGGCCTTGAGAAAGTTAAAGAACGAATTGTGGAATATTTGGCAGTTCAACAACGCGTAAAAAAGATGAAGGGTCCAATCCTTTGCTTGGTGGGCCCGCCGGGTGTCGGCAAGACCTCGTTGGGGCGCTCGATTGCACGCGCTACTAATCGCAAATTCGTCAGGATGTCCCTCGGTGGTGTGAGAGATGAAGCGGAAATTCGCGGCCATCGCCGCACGTACGTCGGGTCACTGCCAGGTAAAATCCTTCAAAACATGGCGAAAGTCGGGACGCGAAATCCACTGTTCCTTCTTGATGAAATAGACAAGATGGCGATGGATTTTCGTGGCGATCCGGCATCAGCGTTGTTGGAAGTGCTCGATCCGGAACAAAACAGTACGTTCAGCGATCACTACCTGGAAGTTGATTACGATCTTTCCGAGGTAATGTTCGTCACCACGGCTAATAGCATGAATATTCCGGCACCGCTTCTGGACCGCATGGAAGTTATACGGCTAGCCGGATATACCGAAGACGAAAAATTGAATATTGCACAGAAATATCTCATTCCGAAACAGGTGAAGGCGAACGGTTTACGTGTTGACGAAATTCAAATCGCCGAATCTGCGCTGAGAGACATTGTTCGCTATTACACGCGCGAAGCGGGGGTTCGTAATCTCGAACGGGAAATCGCGAACCTCTGTCGAAAAGTCGTCAAGCAAGTCTTAAAAAAGCCGACTGAGAAAGCCGTCATCGTTAGTGCGAAAGTATTGGAGAAATATCTTGGCGTGAAGCGATTTCGTTTTGGTCTCGCCGAAGGAGAAGATCGAATTGGCCAGGTCACTGGATTGGCCTGGACAGAAGTTGGCGGCGACTTATTGACGATTGAAGCGGCTATTGTTCCGGGGAAGGGTAAGGAAACCTACACTGGCCGCCTCGGTGATGTCATGCAGGAATCAATTAAGGCCGCAATGACAGTTGTCAGAAGTCGCGCGAGTTCACTGGGAATCAAGCCGGATTTCTATCGTAGTATTGATGTCCATTTCCACGTGCCGGAAGGCGCAACTCCGAAGGATGGTCCGAGCGCAGGAGTCGGGATGTGTACGGCGCTTGTTTCGGCCTTGACCGGGATCGCCGTGCGGGCTGATGTCGCGATGACGGGCGAGATCACACTCAGGGGCGAAGTTCTGCCTATAGGTGGTCTAAAGGAAAAATTGCTAGCAGCATTGCGTGGCGGTATCCGAACTGTGTTGATTCCAGTCGAGAACGAGCGTGACCTCAAAGAAATTCCGCCAAATATCAAGCAGGAATTAACGATTAAGCCAGTTCGCTGGATTGACGAGGTATTGGCGTTGGCATTGCAGCGGATGCCGGAACCGTTACCCGAAGAACTAATTGACCCCGCTGCCGTCGTGGAGACTCGCGATGCGGAACCTGACTCGGAAACAGTCAGACGGCATTAAGGATAGATGAATTGAACCTCGTCATGCGACGCGGTTAACATTGGGCGACGGATTCAGCACCACGCCCAGCACCTTTTATACTCACTAAAACACAGAACGAATTAGGGGACTGCCCATGAACAAAACTGATCTCATTGACGCCGTCGCAAAAGCCGCCGACTTATCAAAGTCGTCTGCTGCTCGCGCTATCGATTCGTTGACGTCTGCCATCGCGGCGTCGTTGAAAAAGAAGGAAGCGGTAACCCTGGCAGGATTTGGAACGTTTACCGTCAAAGAGCGCGCGGCACGCGTAGGCCGCAATCCGCGCACTGGTGAATCGATTGCGATCAAAGCTTCGAGCTCGATGGGTTTCAAACCTGGAAAAGCGTTGAAGGATGCCATAAACTAGCGCGCCTCTCGGGTGCTTAGCTCAGTCGGGAGAGCGTCGCCCTTACAAGGCGAAGGTCGTGGGTTCGAACCCCTCAGCACCCACCACGTTTGAAACATTGGAGTGGTAGTTCAGTTGGTTAGAATACCGGCCTGTCACGCCGGGGGTCGCGGGTTCGAGCCCCGTCCACTCCGCCATAATTGATGTGACCGTACGTTTCGTAAGCACGCGGAACGTACGTCACCCACGTGCTGCTCTAATTTACCTACCTTAAGCCAGCCTAGAGAAATCACTACATGCTGCAAACTATTCGCGAGCGTGCCCAAGGACTGGTCGCCGCAGTCATAGTGACACTGTTGATTTTGACTTTCGCCGTTTGGGGAATCGAATCCTATCTGAATGAAGCGCGTCGTGTCGTGGTTGCAACGGTCGACGGCGAAGAGATCGAACTCGCGGCCTATCAGGAATCCTATCAGCGCATGCGCCAACGTGCGCAAGCCGAGTTAGGGGACGCGTTTGATCCGCGTATGTGGGCAGAAGATAGCATCAAACTAAAAGCGCTTGATTTCCTCGTGGACGAACGCTTATTGACCCAAAGCATAAATCGCGCGCGAATGCGGATTAGCGATGCACAGGTGAGCGAGTACCTAAGGGCGTCGCCAAATTTCCAAGTTGAAGGAAAATTTTCCGGCGAACGGTATGCGCAAGTAACAAGTATGCTCGGCTTTAGTGAGCAGACATTCGAAAGTCAGACCCGTAACGACCTTGCGCTACAACAATTGCGAGCAGGGGTGGCGGCTTCGACGTTCGTGACAGTAGGGGAAGCACAGCGGGCGCTGCAATTGAGGGAGCAAAAACGAACGATAGGTTATACAGTAATTGCGCCTAATGAGCCGTCAACAGAGAGCGTCAGTGCTACGGACATCGCTGATTACTACGAGAAACATAAAGAAGAATATCGCGTAGAAGAGAAAGTTGCGCTCGAATTTCTCGAGCTAAAGCTCGATGACCTGAAGTCGGATGTAACGGTGAACGAGGATGCTTTGAACGCCTATTACGATTCGCATAAGGCTGATTTCACCGTTGAAGAGCAGCGGAACGCTAACCACATCCTAATCAAGGTCAAACCGGACGCGACGCCAACCGACGCCGAGAAGGCTAAGCAGAAGGCACTCAAACTCCGCGAACAAGTTATTGCGGGCGCAGATTTCGAAACTCTTGCGAAGGAAAATTCAGACGATATCGGATCGCGTAGTGAAGGTGGTGAAACTGGGTTATTCGGCCGTGGCGTCATGGCACCCGAATTCGAGCAAGCCGCATTTAAGTTAAAGGTCGATGAAGTTAGCGAGCCGATTAAGACCGCCTTTGGCTTTCATATCATTAAACTCAAGGCAATCGCGCCGAGTGGGACTAAATCGTATTCCGAGGTAAAAAGCGAGATCGAGTCGAAATTTCGTGCCGAGCAGGCAGAGAATCTCTATTTCGACGCAGCCGAACGATTTAGTGACGCTGTATACGAACATCCGGATTCCTTGGTCGAAGGTGCCGACACACTAGGTCTAACGATACAAACTGCGATTGCGCAGTCACGCCAGGAAATCGCGGCTCAATTTAGCGAAGCAGTGGCCGATGCCGCATGGGAGCCTGAAGTACTGCTCGAAGGTTTGGCAAGTGCGCCACTAGAAATCGGCTCGGATCGAATCGTTGCGATTCGTGTCACTCAGCATGAAGCCTCAAAAGTACCTGCTCTTGATCAGATTAAGGACGCGCTGACAGCGGAGATTCAGACGCAACGTGTCCGCGCGGCGGCGAAAGCGCGTGGCGATGGAATCATTGAGCGTTTGCGCAAGGGCGAGGACCGAGCGACCGTACTCAGTGCCGAGAAGCTCGAATGGGAGGAGCACCTACAGATAGATCGTGAAGATTCAGCGGTAAATCGCGCTGTATCACGCGCCGGATTTAAAGTTCCTGTAAAGAAAAACGATGCCCCGGTTTACCTAGGAATCGAATTAGGCACAGGTGGTTTCGCTGTTATGGGGGTTTCGGACCCTCGAGACACGGAATTGGCAACCCTTGACGCGGTAGCGACGAAGGAGCTGCGCCGCGGTAACGAGCGGCTACGGGCGGCTGGTGATTGGTTAGACTTTGTCGCGGCATTACGCGCAAACGTAGAAGTCGAAACTCACCCCGAAAATCTTTAGAGGGCGTCTAATAATTCGATCAGAACGAGGGTGGCAGGCCGCTAGAGTGGGAGAAAGCGCCGCTCACAGGTCGTAAATGAGCACTTTGAGGCTGGGCTGTAACCTAGAAATCGCATCGTCGGCGGATGTTTTACGTCTTTTAATCACTAAAGGCCAGTCATGCCCATGATGTTGTACCCACAATCAGCGTAAGTAATTTCGCCAGTGACTGCGGACGCGAGGTCCGAACACAAAAATGCCGCGACATTGCCGACTTCTTCTATCGTGACATTACGGCGCAGAGGCGCAGACTTCTCGACGTATTCCAGGAATTTTCGCATATCCTTGATCCCTGAAGCTGCGAGGGTGCGGATCGGTCCGGCTGAAATTGCGTTCACGCGAATGCCGTCCGGTCCAAGACTCTCCGCCATGTAACGGACATTTGCCTCCAAGCTCGCCTTGGCCAGGCCCATCACGTTGTAGCTGGGCATCGTACGCACCGCGCCGAGGTAACTCATAGTTAGCATTGCGCCCTTCCGCCCTTGCATGAGGCGGCGCGCCGCATTGCCTAGCGCGGCAAAACTATACGAACTGATCTCGTGTGCAACGCGAAATCCTTCGCGAGTCACTGATTCCAAATACTCGCCCTGCAGCTCCTCGCGCGGCGCGAACGCGATTGAGTGAACCAGGATATCCAGGTGGTCCCAGTAGTCATCCAGTAGATTAAATACGTTCTGGATTTCATCGTCGTTTTGGACTTCGCATGGCAGTGCGATTTCAGAGCCGCATTCGGCGGCAAAATCCTCGACTCGAGACTTCAAGCGTTCGTTTTGATAGGTAAACGCCAACTCCGCACCTTCGCGGCGCATCGCCTGCGCGATCCCCCAAGCGATCGATTTGTTGCTCGCAACGCCGACAATTAGCGCCTTTTTCCCGTCCAAGATTCCCATTATGTCGGGCTCCAATTAGGTATCGGCAAAGTGTACAGCGTTCATCGGTGAGCTGTCCTCATTCGTGCTGTTAACGCAACAGAAAATTGGCGTTAGCATTTGGTCTCGCCAGTAGCCGACTAGTTGCGTAACTTCATTTCCAGTGCGAAATTGCAGGAAGATGATAGGACTATCCATCTCTACCATGATGTGCCGACCGGTCGGTCTAGGTATTGTGCTCGTGGGGCTGATGGCTGCATCGAATGCGTACGGCGCGCGAGCAATGGAACACCCCTGGAATAGCCCCTATCAGGCACTCGAAGCGTCGACCGTAGCGCTCTACACCGTGTTCCAGGAGCGGCCTAAACATTTGGATCCGGTGTCGTCTTACAGCGAAAACGAAGCGCAATTTACCGCGCAGATTTATGAGCCGCCGCTGCAATATCACTTTCTTAAAAGACCTTATCAATTAATTCCTCTAACCGCGACGGACATTCCGCAACCACAAAACTATGCCGCCGACGGTCAGTTACTGACGTCCAACGCGCCTGACTCAACGGTAGCCCGAGTTGTCTATCGCATTACGATCCAGCCTGGAATTATGTACGCACCGCATCCGGCGTTCGCAGAAGGAGCGAAAGGCAATCCCTACTACCTGGAACCTGGACGTTCGTTGCCACGCTTTGATTCGCTCGACGATTTCTCTCGCGTTGGGACCCGCGAACTCGTCGCGGCGGACTATGTCCATCAGATAAAGCGGCTGGCCCATCCGCACCTGCATTCGCCGGTCGCTGGATTTCTCAGCACTTACATTCTCGGGCTCAACGAGCTCAGTGAAACCCTACTTTCGGAGCATGGCGACACCCAGGGTTTTCTCGACTTACGTCGCTATGAGTTGCCCGGTGCACGCGTGGTGAATCGCTACACGTTTGAAATCGTCTTGCAGGTGAAATACCCCCAATTTGTTTATTGGTTGGCGATGCCGTTTTTCGCACCGGTCCCGTGGGAAGTGGAAGCGTTCTATGCGCTGCCTGGCATGGCGGCGCGGAACATTAATCTTGATTGGCATCCACTCGGGACTGGGCCCTACATGCTGCGTGAAAATAACCCGAATCGACGCATGGTCTTAGTGCGTAACCCAAATTATCGAGGGGAACCATATCCACGGGAAGGCGAGTTCGAAGATGTCGCGCAGGGGTGGCTGAGATCCGCAGGTACGCAGATGCCATTCATTGACGAAATACATTTCATGCTTGAAAAGGAAAATATTCCGGAATGGAACAAATTCCTTCAAGGTTACTACGACAGTTCGCCGATTGCCTCCGACGGATTCGATCAAGCTATCCGATTTACGCCAGAAGGCGCGCCGGAAGTTAGTCCGGTTATGCAGCAACAAGGTATTCATCTTGCCGTTGCGACCCAACCGTCAGTGAGCTACATCGGGTTTAACATGCTAGACCCAGTTGTCGGAGGAGCATCAGCGCAGGCTAGGTGCCTGCGGCAAGCGCTCGCGGTCGCGATTGATATCGAAGAAATGATCTCAATTTTCAATAACGGCCGAGGCGTCACTGCCCACAGCCCTCTACCACCAGGAATTTTCGGCTATCGAGAAGGGCGTGAAGGCATGAATCCCGTTACGCATGAATGGCGCGATGGGCGACCGCAACGAAAACCCCTCGCGGTCGCGCAACGCCTTCTAAGTAAGGCCGGCTATCCGAGCGGAGTCAACCCGCAGACTGGCGACCCCCTTACCTTGTATCTCGATGCAACGACCACCGGCCCTGACATGAAATCGCTGTTTAATTGGTATCGGAAACAATTCCAGAAACTCGGAATCGAGCTGGTCGTCCGCAGTACCGATTACAACCGCTTCCAGGACAAAATGCGTAAAGGCGACGCTCAAATTTTCAACTGGGGCTGGAACGCGGACTATACCGATCCAGAGAATTTTTTGTTTCTGCTGTATAGCCGGAATGGCAAGGCTAAGTATCAAGGAGAGAACGCGGCGAACTATGAGAATCCCCGATTCGACGCCCTGTTCGAACGCATGCGTAGTCTGCCCAACAGCCCTGCGCGCCAGCAGCTAATAAACGAGTTGCTGGCGATCGCGCGCCACGACGCCCCATGGATTTGGGGGTTTCACCCCCAAGCCTATACCTTGAATCATCAGTGGGTCGGCAATACCAAGCCGAATATGATGGCGCGCAACACACTGAAGTATCGTACCTTGGACCCGGCGCTGCGTGCGGCTAAACAACTGGAATGGAACCGGCCGCGACTCGTCCCGCCGCTACTTGCGATAGCGCTTTTTCTGTGTCCACTCCTCGTGGTGCTCAAGCAACGTCGTAAACGCCTCGCTATTTTACAGTGATCACGTATCTCATACGAAGACTGGTTTATTCGGTGCCGATTTTGTTTGGAGTGAATATCATTACCTTCGCGCTATTTTTTTTGGTGAACTCTCCCGATCAAATGGCCCGTAAGCAGCTCGGAGAGCATCGAGTCACCATGGACGCCGTTGAAAAGTGGAAGACGGAACGTGGTTATAACGTCCCGCTGCTTTGGAATTCGACGAGTACGGGTACGGGCCGTGTCCGAGATACCGTGTTTTATGCTACCTCCGCGCGCCTGTTCTCGTTCAATTTTGGGCAGTCGGACAGTGGTCGCGATATTGGCTACGATATCCGCGAACGAATGGGGCCTAGCCTCGCGATTGCAATTCCGGCTCTCATTATTCAAATCCTGTTGGCGACAACACTTGCGTTGTTCGTTTCGGTGTTACGTGGATCTAGGTTAGATCGGTGGACCACGACCGTGTGTGTTGGGCTAATGTCAGTGTCGAGCTTGTTCTTCATCATGGCCGGGCAGTATGTGATGGCAAAACTGCTTCGTCTCGTTCCGATCTCGGGGTATGCGGACGGTTGGGCGATGGCGAAGTTCGTGTTATTACCGGTGATCGTCCAGGTTTTAGCGTCACTTGGAGCTAACGTGCGGTGGTACCGCACCGTTTTTCTTGAAGAGAATGCGAAGGATTACGTGCGTACCGCACGCGCAAAGGGTTTATCCGACGCAACCGTGATGCTTCGCCATGTGCTGCGCAATGCGCTCCTCCCGCTGTTGACGAATATTGTCGTTATCTTGCCGGGTCTTTTTTTGGGAAGTCTTATCACCGAATCCTTTTTCGCAATCCCAGGCTTAGGGAGCTACACGATAGAGGCCATTCAAAATCAAGATTTCGCAGCCGTCAGAGCGATGGTATTTTTGGGTTCTCTACTCTACATAGTCGGTCTAATTCTGACTGATATCTCCTACGCGTGGGCCGATCCCAGAATCAGGCTTGGCAAAGCGTGAGTGAATAATTTTGCATCTATACCCGACCGACTGGGGCTTCTTCACCGTTCTAGTTATGGCGATTGTCTACGCCGTGAATGTCGCGCGGAAACCCGACCTGTGCGGCCGTTGGCGAAGGGTGTTCGCAACACCATCGGCCGGCGCCGCCGCTGTTGTTATCGCATTTTATCTCTGTATCGCGATTACTGATTCTATTCGTATCGAGCAGCACGGGGCGCGCGTGACCGTGCTCGATGTGATCCTTGCGCCGCTGCGACTTCAGGTCGAGCGGACTTACTCCGCGCCCTTCGCGAGTCACGGCTTCGTGAAGGAATCACGCACCACGATGCATGGAAAAATCGCACGAGAATACCCGCGCCTGGAGCACGGAGGGCGGCACCTAAGCAATCCTGATTTGCGCCTATCGGATATTCTCTGGCGAGCTGGCTTTGGAATTATCGGCGGTGCGATGGCGTGGAGTGTATTGATCTACGCGCTGGCGCGCCTGTTTCGCACACGGTATGGACGGGGGCCGATGATCGCCAGCGGTAGCCTTTGCGTCGCACTTGGCTTTGTCATCAGCGTTGCCCCCTCGTACCATATGTTTGGCACGGACAAAGTCGGCGTGGATGTGCTTTACCAAGGCCTCAAGAGCATTAGGACCGGATTAGTCCTAGGGACATTAACGACCTTGATCTCGCTGCCGTTGGCAGTGGTATTAGGCTTGCTCGCTGGCTATTGCCGCGGTTGGGTGGATGATCTCGTACAGTATTTATATACCACCCTCGCTTCGGTACCGGGTGTTCTGTTGATCGCAGCGGCGGCATTAACCCTTGATCTTTACCTAAACCAACACCTTGGTGATCACGTCGGAGTTGCCGAGCGCGCGGATCTAAGGTTATTCGGGATCTGCATAATATTGGGTGTGACCGGGTGGACCAGTCTGTGTCGGCTATTGCGAGCTGAAGTATTGAAATTGCGGGCTCTCGAGTTTGTGCTCGCTGCGCGTAGCTTAGGAGTTGGCACCGCCGGCATTGTTTGGAGGCATCTAGTGCCGAACACCCTGCACATCGTGATTATCACCTCGGTCATCGATTTAAGCGGGCTAGTATTGGCGGAAGCGGTACTGACCTATATCGATATTGGTGTGGACCCGAGCATGGAGAGCTGGGGAAACATGATTAACAGTTCGCGCATGGAATTGGCGCGCGATCCAATCGTGTGGTGGTCGCTCGGTGCGGCGTTTATATTCATGTTTACTTTAGTGTTAGCCGCGAATGTGCTCGCCGACGCCGTCCGCGATGCGTTCGACCCGCACCTGCGGCGTTCTCGCTGAAATGCAGTCCAATTTATATCGGCGACGTTATTAACGATGGCACTGCTAGAAGTCAAGGATCTTACGGTTGAATTCAAGTTTGGCGATGACGTCTTACGTGCCGTTAATCGTGTCTCGTTCGCGATCGAACGTGCGCAGGCCATGGTCTTGGTTGGTGAATCGGGCAGCGGTAAATCGATTACCGCGTTGAGTTTGGTACGGCTCCTGCCGGATGCGGCGCGGATTGTGAGTGGTCAAATCCAATTTGAAGGGCACGACTTATTGCGGCTACCGCTTGGCCAGATGTCGGAAATTCGTGGAGCACGAATCGGCTATGTGTTTCAGGAACCACAGTCCGCATTGAATCCGGTGATGAGTATTGGCGATCAGATCGGCGAAGTATTGACGCGGCATCAGGGCTTGCGCGGCCGCCAGCGCGTCGAACGTGTGGCCGAATTGTTGGGGGAAGTTGGAATCGCTGAACCGGCTAGGCGCTGTCGAGAGTTTCCCCATCAGTATTCCGGCGGCATGAAGCAGCGTGCGATGTTGGCGATCGCGTTAGCAGGTGAGCCGGATCTTTTAATTGCTGATGAACCGACCACGGCTTTAGACGTTACTCTGCAGGCGCAAATTCTGACGCTGATCAAAGCTGAGCAAGTACGGCGTGGAATGGCGGTGTTATTTATTACCCACGATCTCGCCGTTGCCTATCAAGTGGCCGATCACCTCGCGGTGATGAAGGAAGGAGAAATTGTTGAATTCGGCGCGAGCCGATCGGTATTTTCAAACCCACAACATCGCTATACGCAAAGTCTTCTCGCCGCATCCCCTCGCCTTGATAACCCCGCGCACTCATCGCAGCCTGCGTCGAGTGCATTCGAGCCATTACTGACGGTACAGCACTTGACGGTCGAGTTTCCGATCCGAGGGGGACTATTTAGACGCGTGGTTCGACGCTTCTACGCAGTTGATGACGTGAGCCTGACCGTCGCCGAGGGAGAAACTCTGGCGATTGTGGGCGAATCTGGCTCCGGGAAAACCACCATGGGGCGCGCGATCGTGCAGCTGACCGATGGCATGCGTGGTGTCATACGACTGCAAGGCGTGGACTTGGCTACCTTAGATGGGGAAACCCTCAGGCGTCGGCGTCGCGATTTCCAGATCGTCTTCCAAGATCCCTACGCTTCGATGAATCCGCGCATGACCGTGAACGAGATTGTCGCAGAAGGCATTATTAGCCAAAAGCTTTGCCGCGAGCCGAGTGATCTAACGCAACGAGTCGTCCAGCTGCTGGAGCAGGTAGGTCTCGATTCACACTATCGCGAGCGTTATCCCCACGAACTATCGGGCGGGCAGCGCCAAAGGGTTTGCATCGCGCGCGCACTGGCAGTTAAGCCGAAGCTACTGGTTTGCGATGAACCTACCAGCGCGCTCGATGTCTCGGTGCAGGCGCAAATCCTGGCGCTATTGAGTGACTTGCAAGTGCAGCATGGCTACGCCTATTTATTCATCACGCATAATTTAGCGGTGGTCGCCCAGATTGCGCATCGGGTAGCAATCATGCACCGCGGTCGATTGGTGGAAAGTGGGTTGGTGTCCGAAGTATTGAGAAACCCACGCCACGAGTACACGCAGCAGTTACTCGCGGCAGTACCGCGGCTGCCATGAAACAAGCTTTGTCCGTTACAGCCCACCAGTATTGCTAATGGTAAGCGGACTCACGGAGAACCTTAGAACTGACTTGCTACAACTATTTCGGGTCGGTTGGCCGCTAATTTTAAACAATGTTTTCAGTATTGGCGTTAACGTTGCCGATACCTTGATGGTTGGGCGATTAGGGGCAACGCAACTTGCGGCTTTGTCGATCGGATCCAGCATCTGGATTAGCGTTTTTCTCGCAGGGCTAGGGATCCTCATGGCGCTCGGGCCGACGGTCTCTCATCACTACGGCGCGAATCGCCTGCGGCAAATAGGGTATGACACCCAACAAGCGGCATGGTTAGCGATGGTGATTGCACTGATTGTGATTGGAGTCCTACATTGCGCGAGTCCCTTGCTCAGGTGGCTCGGCATCGATCGTGAAGTAAGTGCGCTCGCGGTGCAGTATCTTCACGTACTTTCGTTCGGGGTCCCGGGCCTCTATTTTTATCATGTGTTGCGACAAATGAATGAAGGTATCGGTCGAACTGTGCCGATCATGGTGGTTACCGGTGTCGCGCTGGTTTTAAACGTGTTGTTTAGTTTCTGCTTTGTCTTTGGCGCACTAAGTGCACCCCGTTTGGGGGTGGTTGGGAGTGCGGTAGGCAGTAGCTTAGGGTTCTGGTGTATGTTTGTGATGATCGCAGGTTATGTTGGATTCCATCCGTTTTATGCACGATTCGGGTTCCAGAGAAAATCGGCGGCACCTGATCTCGTGGCCCTACGTCGCTTGCTCGGGTTAGGTGGACCCATTGGCCTTTCTCTACTAATGCAAGCCGGCCTATTTACGGCGCTCGCGTTGTTAATGGGGATGTTAGGAAGTAACTATGCAGCTGGTCACCAAATTGCGCTTAATTACGCAGGGCTAGTGTTCATGCTGCCGTTAGGCCTTGCGTTTGCGACCGCAGTGCTCGTGGGACAGGCGCTTGGACGAGGTGAACCGACCGTCGCTCGACGCGTGGGGTTTGTCGGGATCAGTACGTGTCTTGTGATTGCCTCGGGTATCGCCGTACTCACGTTTTGCAACGCGCACACCATTGCGCGATGGTACACGCAAGACCTACTGGTCATAGCGATAGCGACTTCGCTGCTCGCAGTGTCAGCGGTCCTCCAAATGGGAGATGGCACCCAAAGTGCGGCGGCGGGGGCTTTGCGGGGACTCAAGGATACCCGTGTCCCAATGCTGCTGAACGGCCTGATTTATTGGGGTGTCGGTTTTGTTGCGGCCTACCTGCTTGGCATCACGTTCGGTTTTGGTGCACGGGGAATTTGGTGTGGGCTGGCGCTCGCCCTGTGTGTCGCGGCAGTCACTTTAACGTTGCGTTTTCGATATGTTATCGGGCAACTTTGCCCAGAAAGTCGCATCGGCGCGTAGGATAATTTGATTTTGAACGTCGCAACGAAGAAACTTCGCGCGACCACGGTGGAATCGGTGCCAATTATGTGTTTCTCGAATTCGCCTATTGTGTAAGTTCTAAGGAAGCCTGTACTCCACGATGGATCTCCTCACTAACTAAATGCCCATCGCGGGAAAATTCCCTTATTACGCCTGGCTCGCCGAGTTGAATTATCAAAACACCGCGCAACTGAGAAAGTCGCTTCGATTGGCCGTGCTTATGGGCTGGTTGGGTGCCTGTTAGGCAGACACTCACATGCAGCAGCAGCCGAAGCTAAATCGCCGCAGTTGGTAATTGAGTCACTTATCGGGCACTACGAAGTCCGCTCGTCTCGCTGCATGGTCAAAGATGGAAGCGTGAATAACCGAGAGAGCTGGCCCCAATCGTCTGCACAGTGGGCCGGAATCTATAAGTGGATTCTCCGCGGATGTTTAAGCTGCCGTGGCCACTGGCAGTGATGCAAAGTAGACCTGATCCGGTGTCTTTCGATCAAGGCTACTGTGAGGTCTTCGATTA
>SHZM01000063.1 GCA_009692265.1 Gammaproteobacteria bacterium | reverse complement strand
CATACAGTTCCACTGTGTACATTCTTTTCCGCCTTCCGTTCGCCGTTTAATGCGACAGCGTAAAGGCTCAAGACTGGTACACTTTTATTCCGCAATCTTCGCGAAAATTAAGCGCGCCTTACTGGTACAGTATTGCCGCGCGATTCATAGCAAGCAGGAGCGGCGCGTATGGACCATCAACCGTACGGGCACCGGAGCTACACCGGGGTTGCCGCCGACGTCGTCGGACAGGCGGCCGGACAGGCGGCCGGCAACGCGCGGCAGTGGAAGCAGCTACCTCCCGAGCAGGGTGGGCACCAGGTGGATCTCGACGACTGGATGCATCTCATCGACGACGACACGCTGATGAATCGTTTCGAAATCCGCAAGTTCGGCATTCGCTTCGCGGACATCACGATCACATTCCGACGCCGCGGATGAACACCTTTTCAGGAAAATTGAAATTGCGGACCGCGCAACCGAACTTCCGAGCACGTCGAGTGGAATGCGATCGGCAGTGTTCAAAAACCGTAAAGAACATGGACTCGAACCGATCTCGATATTAAGGAACCTCTGAACTTGTTCAGAGGTTCCTGTGGCACAGAGACGTGCCGCCGCGAACGATGGCGTAAGCCATGGTTCGCGTTTGACCGGCAAGAACCACGCTTCTTGCCGGTCAAACTCTGAAAAGTCCAGGATGGACTTATTCTGAGTTTCCTTAAATCGGGGCGCGGCGGCGATGCCCGCCTGTCGTCTCAAGACGCCGGGTCAGCAGGGTGTTGCATCAGGTTGCGAGGCGAGGCTTTGCCGCATGCTTGAAGTTCTCGCGCATGAACCATTCGAGGTAGGCCTGCGAGGTTATCGGGTGATGCTTGGGCGGATTGTCTGGGCCACTGCACGTCGGCAGGCAGCGAATTTCGAAGTCGGGATTAGGGTGGACGAACAATGGAATGGAATAGCGATCGCGCCCTGATCGGTTCAGCACGCGATGCGGAGTAGAGAGAAAGCGCCCGTTGGTCCAGCGCGTCAGCATGTCTCCGGAGTTGAACAGGATCGACCCCGGGATCGGCGGTGCCGGAAACCATTGGCCGTTTCGTCCGAGCAACTGCAGACCCGGCACGCTGGTGGTTGCCAGTAGGGTGACAAACGAGCTGTCCGTGTGCGGCCCCACGTTGAACTGATCGGGCTCTAGAGGGTCAGCCGGAAAATGTGCAACGCGCAGCACCGATAAAGCTTTATAACGCCCGAAAGCTACATCGAAATAATTCGCGGGCAATTCCAGCGCGGTCGCGAATACCGGGAGCATCCGTCGAAAGAATGCCTCGGTCGCTTCGAAGTATTCAGTGAGCGTGGTGCGGAACCCAGCCAGGTCGGGCGGCCACTGGTTGCGTACCTGCAGCGGAAACGGCGCGATTTCGCGCTTGATGAAGAACGCCTCGCCCACGTCGGGTTTCAAGGTACCGGTGTAGTATGGCGATGTTCGCGGCAACTCGCCCTCGTTGTCCATGTAGCCGACGTGCGCGTCGCTGATCGCGAGCGCCATCTTCGCCTCCATCGGCAGCGCATGGAAGCGTGCCGTTTCGGCGAAGGCTCGATCGATCAGACCCTGCGGTACCGAGTGGTTCACCGCGAAGAAAAACCCGATTTCTTCGAGCGCATGACGCAGCTCGCGAGCCAACGAAGCCAATGCACCGGGTTCGTTCCGGAGGTAGGCGCCTACATCCAATGCCGGAATGGTGTCGTCCGCGTCTGCCGAAATCGTCTCTAGTTGCGTGCTCATGGGCTGTCCTCGCGATGTCCGCGGAATCGCGGTCTGTGCGTCCAGTGTAGGTGAAGAACAGGCTAGTTGTGAGTCGGATTTCATTACATTGGTAGTGACGAGGGACGGAAACGTAGGCCGCACAACGAATCTCATCCGATTTAGGAAGTGTCGGCCAAGTGACGCGTCCTTATCGCCGCATCAAACGGCAGTTTTATCCGTGGCCACGAAGGTATCGTGGCAAAGCAACAGGCATCGGTCTAAAAGTCTGTGACAACGTAAGTTGTCGACCGAAACACACTCGGAGTGAATTGCGGTAACCCGCAATAAACACCCTTAACGGAAACTATAACGCCGTATGCACGGCAGCAAATGGAGGTAAAGCGAGATAAAACAGTGGTTATAAAGGTTGAAATCAACCCAACAGGGCAAAGCCGACCCGTGCCATTGGGGCACTTCAGGTCGAGGGCGCGGTGCCCCTAGTGACGCTTGCCGCGAAAGCGGGTTTCAACCGATAACGTTGAATAAGTCAGTAACCCTTATCGAACATACCTTCACCGTAAAACCTCAATCTGAGCCTCCCAATTTTTCCAGTGCCAACATGGACCCGATCAGTCTGGATCGGCTTCAAGCCGACACGGCGCTCACCACGTGGAAGGCGCATACTCTAACCAGCGATCGTGATGGCATTCCGAGTCTGAGCGTTACCCGTAATCGCCGCCTGACGTTCCGAATCGACACCTTTGAGCGCGAAATCAACGACGTGAATTTAGAAGACCACCACTAAGCAAATGAGGAATCGGTCATGCCTATGAAGAACCCGCCCCACCCTGGCGAATTTATCCGCACGGAAATTATCGAACCGGCTGGCCTATCGGTGACGGCCGCTGCTGCCGCCCTTCAAGTGTCCCGCCCTACCCTGTCCAGTTTGCTGAACAGCAAGGCCGGTTTGTCCGGCGATATGGCGTTACGCATCGAAAAAGCGTTTGGTGTGAAAATGGACACGCTCATGCGGATGCAATCGTCGTACGACATCGCGCAGACCCGCAAGCGTGAGAAGGAAATTAGGGTTCGGCGTATTCGCCGAATGAATGAAGCGCTTCCGATATAGGAGATCGCCGCGTTCGCGTCTTTCGGTCAGCGATGATGAGACCTGAGGTGACACAGACATGATCGAACTCGAACTGAAGTTGTCGTTTACAGATCAGATTGCCAATCATGCGAATGCTGCCAATCTCTATGTCGAGATTGTCAGTTCGGGCAAGGTCCTGAATAACGCTAAAATGGGTAACCAGATTTTCTTCCAGAAGCTGAGGATCGAATGACGATCGTTTGTCTGGGATGGGGATCTCTAATCTGGCGTCAGGAGAAGTTACCCGTAATCGAGCCCTGGCATGACGATGGACCGAAGCTCCCCGTCGAGTTTGCGCGTCAGTCTCAGGGAGGGCAGATAACGCTCGTTATCAAGGATGGATTGCCGGCGTCTCGCGTGTTTTGGGCCGCGCTCGATGTTGCTAATCTTAATGACGCGCGTGAGGTCCTCCGGGTGCGCGAGAAGATTCAAGCCAGTAGCGCAGAACAGAATGTTGCTCACTGGTCGCGCAACGACGGCTCGTCGCGCCGTAGCGAGACGGGAACGATAGAAATGTGGGCTGCGCAGAAGCCGGAGATCGAGGCCGTTGTCTGGACCGCTTTGCCCCCGAAGTTTGATAAGGAGAATGGCCGAATGCCGACTGAACAGGAGGTTGTTGCCTACCTGCAAACGCTGAATGGCCAACAGCGCGACGATGCGGAAAAGTATGTTCGATGTGCTCCACCTCGAATCCGCACACCGTATCGGATCGCGATCGAGAGGGCTCTGGACTGGATACCTCTGGCGCTGGAATCCTGCTGTTCATCGGAGTAACCGTAGATCCGTTCGTCTTTCTTTGGGGCGCTGCCCCTCGGCGCACTTCACAAAATAAAGAGATGAATTCGGCACAGCCATCGATTCATCGGCCTACCTTGGGCAAAAACCGTAGCTGTCCCCGCAGCTTTTTCCAAACTGTCTAGTCCCGGAGACCGAAGGAAAAGCCACAGGCACCGGTTCCACTAGAATCACCAAGACGCTCGACGATGCAGCGTTACTATCTGAGCGGCCCTCTCACCTTTGTCGATCTACGCACTAACGAACCATTGCGACGGATCGTCGCTCGCAATGAAGTCGGTTGAATTTCTCGGCCAGATTGACGCCACTGACGGAAGCCGTGACGCGATCGATGCGCAGGACATCCACTTGGCGCGCCAGATGAGGCGATGTTCTTCAATCTCGATAAGAAGAAATGCGGGTTAACGCCGGTCGCTATGGAGGTCTGGGAAGGCTGGGTATTTATCAACCTGCAGCCCAACCCAGAAGTAAGCTTGCGCGAGTTCCTCGGACCTTTTGGCGAGGCATTCAGTGGCGTGGTCTATCCGTATCCCGAAAACGCGATCGTAATGCGGGGGGAATTTAACGCCAATTGGAAAGCAGGCGCGGACGCGTTCAGCGAGGCCTATCACCTCTCCTCGATCCATCCACGCACGGTTGCGCCGATCTATGCCGGCAAAGAAAATCCTTACAGCAGGCTAGTGGGCGCGGTAGTTTATGGCGCGCATCGCATGATCGCCACGTGGCTCAATCGCGAGTATCAACCAGGGCCGAATTCCAAGGTTGAACGATGGGTGTATCCGGCTGTCGCGACCATCACTGGCACGAATCAAGAAGGACAGAAAACGCCACTGACGGCACACCCCGCGATCAATCCCTCGAAGAGCGACGCGTGGGCGAGCGATGTCAATTGGATCTTTCCCAATTGGCATATCCAGATTTCGGCCAACCGCTTTTGGTCGCATGAGTTCTGGCCAACGTCAGTCAACACCACTGTATGGGAAGGTCGCTTCTACCAACCCGCACCACGCACGGCGCGAACGCATTCAACTGGAATGGTTCACCGCGCAGATGGCCGATGGCATGCTCGAAGGTCTTTCGAACATTGAGAGCACACAGCACGGCATGGCGTCCGGCGCCAAAGCGCAGCTGCATTTGCAGGACGGCGAGATCACGATCCGCCATTCACTGGAAACCGTGCAGAAATGGATCGTAGCTGCGGCGGTTAGGGAGGCGTTGCGTTAGCGGCGGATGCGCTAGAAGCGCATCTCTCGAAACGGTGTGCGGGTCGTGCTGTTCAAATCGGATTTTGCGCGTCCAGGCCTAAGCTGATTCGCCCCCACTGCTCTGTGATGCGATCAACGTGGCCGTTGATATGCAGCGGCATCGCGCAGAAATCACGAAAGCGCCGTTCGAAATCGGTACCTTCGCGCAGACTGTTGCCACCAAGTACGCGCTGGATTAGACCCATTGCTTCTTCGCACAACAGCACCGCCTGCATCCCGGCGCCAGTCTGGCGGAAATAGTCGCCTTCCGTGGGTGCTACCCGTGCCTCAATGCGTGCGTCGGTCTCGGCCATCGCCGCGTACACGGTATCGGTGGCGGCATTGATCAAGGCCCGCGCGCGACCGAGGTTGACGTGGATCGTGGGTCGCTCAAGCATCTTGGTGCCGAAGATCGCGATGCGCTCACGAATGCCGCCGGCGGTTTCTTCAAACGAAATCTCGGCGACGCCGGTCGCCATTGCGCCGAGCCATAGCACTGAGAGTGCAACCCAGTCCTCACGATAGCGCGGGTGGATCACCGGGTACTCGGGCGCGCGGAAAATCGCGCGGTACATCGGTGTCCACGGCACGACGCGCGCGGTCGGCACCGCGACGCCGTGATAGTGAATATGATCGGTCGCCGACGCCCGCAGGCTCATGGCTTCCCAAGTCGGATCGATGCGCACACAGGGGTCGCGCAAATCAACCAGCGAAAAGCGCGGCGCAGTCGGATCGTCTTCGTTGAAAACGACACCGGCCCATTCGGCATAGCGCGCGCCGGAGCCAAACGCGGCGACCCCAGACAGTAGTGTATCGTCACGTCGTACTGCCGCTTTCACATTGGTAGAAGCCCCGGCGGGAAAACACACCCACGCATGCTGGCTGACGATATCGCGCAGAAGATTACGGTGGTCTGGGCCCAGCACGCCAGCAAAATGATGGAAGGTGCACAGATGATTCCATAAGCACCAGGCGGTAGACGTGCACCGCGCCGCGGCTGCCCGCAATTCGTTGCCGATCACGACCACCCGCTCGTTGAGACCGCACAGTTCCGGACTGCCGGCTAGACGCATGATGTCGTTCTGCTTGATACGCGCGATGAGTGCGGGGTCAATCGAGCGCGTGCGATCCGCCGTCGCGGCCTGTGCCGCGATCTCCGACAGTAATGGCGCGAGGTACTGCGCTTCGCTCCAGCAACGGCCTTCTTGTGAATACACCACGGGCATTGTATTTTTTCTCCGCGGACGCTTGGGACTTATGGCAATACGATACCCTACCTAAGACTGTTTGGTAAACTCTACTCGCAAATTCGCGGACAGTTTACTCGATTCGCTTCTTGCGCCTGGTTTTTTGTAGCGGCGCGCACCGTCCCGTCAACGCTGCAATCTGCTTGATAAATTGCGAATCACCGATGGGGCGTCCGGTCTTCGTGTGTCTACGTTTAGATTCCTGCATGTAATCTGAAGAATCCAATTCAAGGTAGCGCTGCCAGTTACCGCGACGGGCCCTCGAACTGCGGCAATGAATCTGTAATCGGATACCAGCTGGATTTGGAACCGACGAAAATGTGATCGTGCGCGCCGTTCACGGGCGCGTCGTCCAGCGATCCGAAAGGGACGATCACAAAATTGCGTTCGCGGTCTACACGCGGCATGGGCGATCCGCAACGCGCGCAAAAGATCTGCGCGAAGTATCGAGCACCGGGCAGTCGATAATTCACGAGCTGCGCCTCGCCGCGAATTAAGCGAAGATTCTCAATGGCGGTTAACCCATTCGTGCAATGCGCGGCAGCACGTGCCTTGCGACATCGCAAGCAATGACAGTTGTGGACGATCTTGAATCCGCCCGTCACTTCATACGCGACACTACCGCACAAACAACTACCACCTAGCACACCCGCCGTCGCCGGGGCGGGTGGCGCACGAACAACCGCAGGCGCAGCAGCTCCGGGGTAATTGTCGTGCTGCGGCAAGCGGTCGGTAATGGGATGCCAAGGTGCTTTCCATTTCGCAAAAATGTGGCCGGCGCACGAAATGCCGAGATCACCGTCGAAGCCACCGGCGGGTGCGGCGAATCGTTCGCCTAGATGAGTATTGGGAAGCACCGAACCGCAATGGTGGCAGAACGATCGAATAAATCCCGGCGAGGATTCGTAACACGTGATCGAATCTTCGCCAGCTGTATAGGCGAACCCGTCACGCACGCCCATTACATAAGTGGCAAAGGCAGTGCCGTGCGCCTTGCGACACATCCCGCAATGGCAGTGCGTCATCAGATCGAACGCGCCAAGGTAACGCCAGCGCACGGAGCCACACAGACAATTGCCAAACAGCATGGTTACCGTTCTCCAGTTAAGGACCTGCGCGCGACAGTATCGCAACTATCTGGAGTGGAGATGAATACTTTCTCGAAAGAAATTCAATGTACCGGGGTAGAAGCTCCCTAGCATGAGTATTCCAAAAAGGATCGACGAGACGCACATAGACACGGTTTGCCTTGGCCGAGTCGCGCGTGCCCACCTCGGGCAATGACATCATCAAGTATCGCTAACGAGCGTGACGCACCTTCGCGAAGACTATTCTGGTCAAAGCCAGTCACGAGAAACGTGACTGGCAAACCGAAACACTCTGTCAAGCACCTCGAATTGAACTTTCAGATAGCTGCCCCGGTAGGCGTCAGAAGTGGGTTGTGACCAGGCATACCGCTGCAGTACAGCATTCTGACCACTTCCGACATCCTCTTTCCGATCGAATCGCGGCCAGGACACTCGCGAAGGATGCGCTGAGTTCGCGCCACTAAATAACATGCTGCGACCGAAGTAACGTTATCTCCTCCGACTTCATTTCCAGCCAACCACTCAAAACTTCTTCCGTGTGCTGGCCAAGCCGCGGTGGATGCGTCGCAGGTCGCGATGATCGCGGCCGTCGCCCACGCCATAGTGAGTAATCGCGCTTGTGCAGTGTCGTGGGCCGCGAATGTTCGAGCGCGCAACCCCGCGCTTACGCAGTATGATTTTTTTCGGGCATTTCCGATGAAGTTAGCGCCAGTGAAGACTCGGGTGGCGAGTGCCCTTGTAGGTTTGGGGTTTTAAATCAGGCTCTCCTGAGCAGCTGCGGTTGAACGCCGCAGACTGGCAGCAGGGACAGAATTAATTTTCCGATTTTTCCGTCATCATCGGGGTACCGCACCTGCTGGGGGGGGGGACGGACTTACACGAAAAATGAATCCGTCACATTTTCGCCCGCGCCACGGCGGTGGCGACGATCAAAGACTAAGGCGGCGCCGCTTGGAAACAAGTAGTTCCAAGCGTCGCTGACAGTGCGTTGATTTCTACCTGCGATCAAGCGCGACCGCAATCGGCTGCAAGCAGCAGATCGGTGAGATGATGGTAGCGCTGGGCCTCGAGCCCGGTCAGAGCGCTGATCCGATCGATCCGAGCGTAGATCGTGTTCGGATGCACATGAAGCTCTCGCGCCGCCCGTTGCACGTTCATGTCAGCGTCGGCGAGCGCGCGCAATGTCTTGACCAGAGCGCCCTGCGATTTCGCGTCCGCGTCGCGGAAGCTGGGAAACCAGACTGGCATCGCGGACTGGACATAGTCAGCTCCTCGGTGAATCAACAACCGTCGAATCGGTAGCTCCGAGAACTGCACGACACGCTGCGTCACGTCCGCGAAATCCAGCGCCACCGTCGCTTCGTGCAGTCCTCTCGGAATAAAAGAGGTTGACGGCTGATCGCTGCTCATGCCAATTAGCACTGACGGACCGAGGACGAGCAGACGCGGCCGGATCCGATCGGCGAGGTTCGCCTGCGGCGCGGTCCAGCCCGAAACTCGCCGCACGTCAGAGAATACGGCCGTGACGACATTGCTGCGAATGCCGACCAGCGCACGAACCGGGATCGACGCCACCGCCTGGGTCATCGCCTCAACGATGCGTTGCGCTCGCGCCGGGCTCTCCATTTCGAGCGGGTCGGTCGACTGCGCAAGCGCGACGCAGAAGCTCTTTCGTTGTTCGAGGTAACCGGCGCGCTTCAGCAGACGGGCGACGCGTCCGTCGGATTCGTCGTAACCGCTTACGAGAATGCTCAGCAACTCAGTACGATGGTCGCCTTCGGCCTCGGCGAGGACGCGGGTATGCGCAACGTATTCGGCTGCCGATACGATGCTGACCGTGTTCGCGTATTGGATCGAGAACTCCGCGACGGCGGAGGCGATTTTCTCGCGGCTGCGGGGGTTTGCCGCGATCGCCGCGTCGTGGATCCAGTTCGACAATACTTTGTGACCACATCGATAGGCGTGCAGCGTCGCCTCGAGTGGAAACCGTTGAGCGGTCCGACGATGGGCATGCGTCCGGACGAAATCGAAGTCGCGAAGTTCTCCGCCCCCGAGCAGTCTTCGCAGCTCTGCGATGTGCTCGCCCGCGTGGCGAGCGAGATCCGGCAACACCTCGGGGTTGCCGGAGGCCTTGAAGGCAGCGATCTCGGCGACGATGGTCTCGTGCAGTCGACGTTCGACTTCGCCTATCTGTTTTTCGAGCAACACCGTGACACGTGGGACAACGCGAAGTTCTGGAGCTTCGCGAGCGACTGAGCGAGGGCTGCACCCTGGTCGAACGAATTGATCTTCATTGTGAAGTTCCTACAATCCAAGGCTCGAATTATCAGTGATTTCGCCGTTGTGGGCGGGCCTTAGTGGCGATAGCCTCTATTTCAGGTACCGAAGGGTACCGAATCACTTACCTAAAGGAGAATCGCGATGGCCAAGTATCTGTTTGTCTACCACGGTGGAAAACCACCTTCGAGCTCGGCGGAAGGCAAGAGCGTTATGGACGCCTGGGGTGCCTGGTTCGGTTCGATGGGGACGGCCGTTATCGACGGGGTTTTCATGGGGTCAGAGTCATTGAACGCACCAATTGCATCCGTGATATGTTTACTTGCGTTCAATGACTCTGACCTCATGAATCTTTCATGTTTGTAGAAACCATGCTGCCCCTGGGCAGGACCGATTCCGGGTTGAAAGTAACAGACGGCACCATGGATATCTGCGCGACGACCAGCGACGCCTTGCGGGTGGAGGCGCTGGGTTTCGATGGACTCGCGGTGCAGGAGAACAAAGACGATCCATATGTGATCTCGACCTTGGCACTGCAAGCGACCACCCGCTTGCGAGTCACGACTTCGGTTGCGATCGCCTTCCCACGTAGCCCGGCGGTGACCGCTATGACGGCGTGGAGCCTCGCAAGGTTGTCTGGTGGGCGCTTCGTGTTGGGCCTGGGAAGTCAGGTCAAAGGTCATATCGAACGTCGTTTTGGTTTCAAATGGTCGGCGCCCGGACCCTGGATGCGCGACTACCTTCAAGCAATCCAAGATCTTTGGCAGGCGTGGCAGACGGGCACGCCGGTTGCCCATCACAGCGCGCATTACGCGATCAATTTAAACGTGCCGGTGTTCACTCCTGCACCACTCACCGGAGAGCCGATCAAGATTCATCTCGCCGCCGTGAATCCCTACATGTGCCAAGTGGCGGGCGAACTGACCGACGGACTACGGGTGCATCCGATCTGCAGCCCGCAGTATCTTCAAGACGTGATGATGCCGGCGGTACGCAAAGGTGCCGCGCGCCGCGAGCGGGATCTGCGCGGCTTTGAAATCGCGGTCAAGCCACTGGTCGCGACCGCCGCCGATGAGACCAAGCTCGCCAAAAAAACGGAAGAAATCCGCGGACGAATTGCGTTCTATGGTTCGACCCCCGCGTATGCCGCGACCTTTGAGTTCCACGGCCTGGGCGATCTCGCGCGCACCTTGAATCAATATTCGCGCGCGCAACGTTGGAGCGAGATGGCCAACCTTATCTCGGATGAGGTAGTGCACCAATACGCGGTCGTTGGTACCTATGATTGCATTGTCGAGCGCCTGCGCGCGCGTTATGCCGGCCTCGCGAGTGTGCTGGAGTTCAGTATTCCGGTTCGACATGACGCGGATGCGGAGCTTCTGCGTACCATCGTGCGAGGCCTGCAACAATGATTGTCGAAACCTTACTGCCGCTCGGCAAAGAGGAGCCGCGACTGCGCGCGCCAAAAGTACCGTTGAGTATTTGCCGCGTTGTCGAGGATGCGCAGTTAGTGATGATTCCAGGTCGGATTTATGCTCACGAATATTCCTGATCACACACCGGTGCTCGTTGGCATCGGTGTCGTAACGCGCCAGGAAGAGGACTTCACCTGTGCGCTGGAACCGATCGACCTGATGCTTGAAGCGGTGAAAGCGGCCGGCGCAGACTCGGGGAGTGCCGCCACCTTGCCAGGGTCGCAATACATCGCCGTGCCGCATGGCCGCTGGGATTACCGCAATCCGGGCGGTGCGATCGCGCGCGCGGATCGCGGGCCAGACGCCGACCAATCGCTTACTCGACGACGAACCGGATGTACGGCTCGAGCCGAAGGAGGAATTGTTTCATCGGGTCGAGCGTGCGCTCGGATTGGTTTTGCCGATTGGCTTGTACGCGATCATCGAGACAGCCTATCGCGCGCGCCATGGCTGGACCATCGATGATCACCGCGACCGGCTGGCGGCGATGTATGCACGCTTCAGCAACGTCGCGGCCGAAAATCCACACGCCTGGAAGCGCGAGCGACTCGCGCCCGCGGCGATTCGCGACGGCTCGGCAAAGAATCCAATGCAGGCTTTTCCGTACACGCGTTCGCTGTGCTCAACCTTCAACGTCGATCAAGCCGCTGCACTGCTGTTCTGTTCGGCCGCGCGCGCCACTGAACTCGGCATCCCACGCGAGCAGTGGATCTTCCCGCTCGCGAGCACTGAGTCCAATCACATGGTGCCGGTGTCCGCGCGCGCCGATCTCACCACCTGTCCGGGCGCGGCGATCGCGGGATGTGCAGCACTCGCCGCCGGGGATCTCACGATTGATCAGATCGACCTTCTCGATCTCTACAACTGTTTTCCGGTTGCAGTGGAGGTTTACGCCGACGAACTCGGAATTCCACTTGCGCGTGACCTCACTATCACGGGCGGGATGTCCTTTGCCGGCGGACCGTGGAACAACTATGTGTATCAAGCGACGTGCCGTGCGGCACTGCTACTGCGCAGTGGGCAGGGCCGCAACGCATTGCTGAGCAGTGTGTCCGGCATGCTGACGAAGCAGGGCTTTGGCCTGTGGTCGCGAGATCCGCCGCCGCGCGGCTTCGTCTGGCAGGATCTCACTAAAGAAGTTGCGCACGCACAGCGCACGATCGAGGTGCTCGACCGTTATTCCGGTCCAGCGACGATGACCGGTTACACCGTGCTATACGCTCGCCGTCAGGCACCGTACGCGTTGGCGATGTTCGATGCGCCGGGTGGCGCGCGGGCGCTTGTGACATCACCGGAGGCGGCCGTCATCGCACAACTCGAAGCTGCCGAATGGGTGGGGCGCGTCGTCACCGTACGCGACAACCTTTTCACGGTACGCTGAGTTCACGAACACGATTTGTCGTGCATCCGGTACTCAGGTTATGCAGCTCTGGGTGTCATTCAGGCGCGTCGTAGCGAACTCACCCAAAAGGTGACACCCATTTGAACGGTAAAATTAGTCTTTTTCACGGACTTACTCATGCTCGACAGCGGTCAACTGCCGTTTCTGGGTTAATCCATCACGAAGTGCGCGCGCTACGTGGCAGGGTTCAGACGGGTACGCCGCTCGACAACGAACTAACCTTTCTACAGCTCAATAATGCGGGGGACGTTCATCTACCGGCGCAACGGGCATCTGTTCCGATTTCCAGGTGTCGATTTGGCGCTGATAGGCGGTCATCTGCGTGCGTAAGTTTTCGAGTTCGCGCTGCTGACGATAAACAACATCGCTGAGCTGCTGATGAGCGTGCTCAAGAAAGGCAATTTTTAGTTCGATCTGTTCAGGTGTCATATCGCCCATTATTTTGCTCCTTACAAGCTCGCACCCTAACTTCACTCTCGACACCGGCGTACGTGAGTGCTGAGCGCACTCAGCACTCTCCCCGAATTCCCGCCGACATCCCGCTTTCAAGGAAATTTTAGCTGCCGCTCGAAGATGCTAGCGGTCTGGTTCTGCAATGTGTATACCGAGCCGGTGAGAATGGAGCGTGTACTGCCAGCGGATCGCCCTTAGGCGGCGGGACAGCGCCCTAGTGCGCATCCGCCTGCTAGATAAATTGTCCGTCAATTTCCACGGGCCTCAGGTCAGGAGTTTGGCGTACTCATCGAGAACTGGCAGCACCTTGTCGGCGCCTTTCGACGGCAGTGACAGCACGGCTCGCACCGCGCCTAAATCCGCCGCTGCTTTCAATTCGTCGCGTGACGCGCTGCCGAGGTAGAACATCTCCAGTTTCACGGTCGCCGGATCACGGCCGCGTTCACGGCAGGCGGTCGCGATCATTTTGAGTCCCTCATCGATACTGTAGCGACTGCTGATCGGCATCCAACCGTCGCAGAATTCAGCGATATGCGATGCCGTACTCGGGCCAATACCGCCGCCCAGGATGATCCGCGGATGCGGTTTCTGCACCGGCTTCGGCCATGCCCAGCTTTTCTCCAGTCGCAGATACTTGCCCTCAAAACTGGCTTCGTCCTGGGTCCATAGCGCTTTCATAAGCAGAATTTTTTCGCGGAGGATTTTCCGGCGTTTCGCGTAATCCAGTCCATGGTTACGCATCTCCTCGACACACCAGCCGTAGCCGATACCGAAATCAAAGCGGCCGCCTGAAATCATGTCCAGGCTCGCAATCTCCTTGGCGAGCCAAATGGGATCGCGCTGTGCCACCAGCGTGATGCCGGTGCCCAGACGAAGTTTGCGCGTCACCGCTGCGGCCGCCGTGAGCGCGATGAACTGATCATGCGACCGCCAGTAAATGTCCGGCAGCGGCGGGGCATTTTTGCGACCGCCCCACGGGGTTTCGCGGCTTGTCGGAATGTGGCTGTGCTCCGGAAACCAGAGTGACTCAAAGCCACGGGCTTCGACTTCCTTTGCGAGTTCGATTGGCTGGATTGCCTTGTCGGTGGGGAACATGACGACGCCGATTTTCATGGGTGGGCTCCTGTGTCCGAGTAAATTGGGGACGGATTTATTTTACCCGCACCAGGGAGGCAGAGGGCACTCCATCAACGACACGGTCGGCAGCCTCTTTAATTAAGAGGCAAACAAACCGTGTAGGTCAAGGTCACCATAAATTGAACTTATCTGAGTAGTTACGATCAACCGAGTTGGGCTTAAATGTCAACGCGGGAGGGTCGGTAGATGGGGGCATCGATACTGGATGCATTTTTCGACGCTGGAAGATCCACGCATAGAGTGTGGCAAAGAACATCAGCTGTTGGATATTGTGGTGTTGGCTATCTGCGCGGTGGTGAGTGGTGCGGAGGGCTGGGAGGCTATTGAATTATTCGGTCAGACCAGATTGGCGTGGTCAAGGCGGTATGTGCCGCCGGTCAATGGCATTCCGGTGCATGACACCTTGGCGCGGTTGTTATCACGGATCTCGGCGCGGGGCTTCGAGCAATGTTTTGCGAGTTGGGTGAGCGCCTGCGCCCAGGTGAGTGAAGGCGAGGTGATTGCGATTGATGGCAAGACCTCGCGTCGCTCGCATGACCGACGGCCACGCAAGAGTGCGTTACATTTGGTCAGTGCGTGGGCGACAAGGAATCGACTGGTGCTCGGTCAGCGCCAGACGGCGGATCATTCGAATGAGATTGAAGGGCGGTTGTCCTGCCGAAACTTGAAAAGAGAACCGTGACGCGGGTCGGGTCGGTTATCCTAGATTTCTCTGTATAAAATTTTCCGACACTACTGTGAGCACATCTACGTCTCTGTGTCTCAAAAGCCAACCTCTTTCTGCACGAACTTAGCGCCCGCTTTAATGCGGCGAAATCGCGATCTCCACCGGCTGCAGTTGGCCGGACACAGCCACCCGCTGCACTGCTGCAAATACGGGATTGGAGAGGCGCGGCAAATTCTCGGAAGCCGCTCTCCGCAGCCCGACTCGCCCCACCTGGCTTCATCCCGACGTAGGTGTAACCGCCAATTTCTTCTGGTCAGCGGAACGCCGGAAAGACCATCTCTGCGAGGTCACGATAAACCTTACGCTGATAATCGGCCGGTGGCAGGAAGCTCACCTCATGAATGCCGGCGTCGCCGAGCGCTCTGATACGTTCGCATATCTCTTCAGGCGTGCCGACAATGCAGCAATTCCGGATTGCATCTGGCGTGACAAACGGGCGCTCTTCGGGTTGCAGAAAAGTGCAATGGCCATCATGGATCTGCCGGAACCGCGCGTCTTCCGGTAGGTTGTAATTTGCCACACGTTCACAATAGCGTTCCCACACGTTTGCAAAAAACGGCGGGATTAACTCGTCCTTCTCGTCATGTTGCTTCCAGACTTCCCACGCAAAATGCAGCACACACGTGACCATCGATCCCGTTTCGTCGATTATTCGGGCATCCGTTAGTTTCTCGCCGGGTCGCAACACGCACGCTGACGTGACAACAGCATTATGAAAGGTTGATGGCAATTTGCGCCCAACCTTGGCTGCACCCTGATTAATAAGTTCCATACCCGATTTCACTGCTTGCGGGTCGGTAGTGATTGACATCCAACCGTCGCCATAAACGCCAATCGTCTTCATGGCGAGCGGCCCATTGGCCGCAATGTAAATCGGGATGGAATTGTCGAGATTGATGAAATGGCGATCGCGATGTAGAAATTTGATCTTCCGAGTATGACCGCGATAGGTATAGTCCACTTCATCGCCTGCAAGCAATGCCCGCGTTACGCGGAGATATTCTCGGAATTCTTTCAGCGGCATCGGGTCCTGCCCCATGACTCGCATCGCGGTGTGTCCAGTGCCGATACCAAGGAAAATACGTCCCGGCGCGAGCTGGTTGATGGACGCAATGGAGTGCGCCGTCACTGGCGCGATGCGCGTTCCGGCGATTGCCACCCCCGTTCCGATATGAATTCGCTTGGTGTTGACTGCCGCGAGTGCCATGGTCGCGTAGCAATCCGACCAGATCATTTGCGAATCCGGAACCCAGGCCATGTCGTAACCGAGTTCCTCCGCGTAACGGATCAATTCCCACTTGTCGATGTGAGTGTCAAACATGATGCCGAACTTCATAGTCGCGCCCTCCCGTTGAATTTTCCGATTGCGGCACTAATAGCGCGTTGAGTATCTCTGAAAACTAAAAACTGTGAACTGCAGCGCGCGATTAGATTCCGCTGCATTCTTCAGGAGGCAACGTATTCCTGCAGCCATTGGAATTTGTACGACGATGAGGCATCCATCGGTCCCTCGATCTCCATTAAGAGAAATTTTTCTTGAATCCTGCGTTATGCGTCTTCACTGCCCTCAGCGATATTGGCGAACCACTGATCTACCGTAATAAGGCCGCCGGCTTTCTCGGCCTTCCCTTGATCGGGTGCGGCCAGCCTATCTTGGATCGCATCGATCCGTTTCCAGCCGGCGAGTGGCGTTTCGCAGTTCGCCTTTGGAATGTACTTGGAGTTTTTAACTTTTTCGTAACGATGCACATAGCGCGGACAGTTCGGCCACATGCCTTCCACTTTCACGCGCACAATACCCTGTGCCTCAACGTATTGCTTTAATAGTGGATCATTGCGATCGACGTTGGCGGTGCCTTGCACCCGTAACCGCTGCGGCTTTACGAAGCTCATGAAGAGCAGCCCAACATTGGCATTGTCGGCGAGATTTCCCCACGAATAGAACATGCCGTTGCCGTCGTAGAATGGAAACGCCAGCGTGTTTTTGTCGACTACGCGCACGAACCCTGGGTCGCCGCCTTTGTACGACACACTGGGCCGACCATGCGGATCGACCGTCGATAAGAAAAACATATCCAGCGATTGGATGAATGCCTTGTCCGCATCGCTAAATTCCGCAGCGATGAAGCCGCCTTCCATCATGTCCGCGAGACGGCGGGCATCGAATTCATCTTGAAGCGCACGATGTGTGTCGCTGTAATAGTTGCTCATAAAGCCTCTAGTGTTTTCATTGTTAAAGGTTGACTCTACCTCACCAGCCCCAACTTTACTTGAAGAGATTCAGTAATTTGAACTTATCTGAGTAGTTAGGATCAGCCGAGTTGGGCTTAAATGTCAACGCGGGAGGGTCGGTAGATGGGGGCATCGATACTGGAGCATTTTTCGATGCTGACATACAAGGAACGATAACCGCGCTGTTCGACGAAATCGAGGGTATCGAAGCTCGTTCGTGGTTGAATTCGAACGGCGTCAGTCGGCGTGCTCGCCATGAATGGGGGCTGATGACCCTGGAATTTCACGGGACCGTGGCGCCATCGTCGCGCTGAAAGCTTTGTCTGATCTGAAATTGTTGTGACTAGGTCGAGCCGCCGCGAGGGACACCGTGCCGGGTGTTAGACCAGCCTCGCGTCCGTGCGTAAGTCAGCGCAAAGTACCGTCAGCCTAATTCCCTCACGCCCGGTAATTCCGTTTGCGGCGGCGCGCGGGCGAAGGGTCTGGAGGCGGGTGTCGCGGGCTCTGCTCGCCGCTCGAGATGCGCAAGGATCTGTTTGATCACCGCTGGATCTTCGATGCTCGCGATCACCTTCACCGCGCCACCACAGTGTTCGCAGGTCAAGAGGTCTAACTTGAACACCCGCTTCAAACGTTGCCCACGTCATCGCGACGTGGCGCGCGGGCGCTGGCTCGTTGGCAGGCGTCACCTGCTCCCGCAGGTGGTGATTCGGCGCGAACACCCCATGGTAGGACGCAGCCCCCTCCGCCATCCGGCGCGCACCGCAGCTAGGGCAAAAGCCTCGCCTCTTACAGCTGAAGGCTACGAGTCGCTCCGCGTGACAGTCCGCGCAGCAAAATCGCAAGAAGCCGTGCTCCAGGCGACCGCACTTGAGATAGTCTTCGAACTCGCGCTGCACATGGGCGGGCAATGTCAGGTCACGCGCCGCCAGGCGTGCCACGAACATCGGGTAATGGGCTTCAACCAGTTGATACAGGAGCGTCTGCTCGGGCTGGTGTTGGGCATACTCGCCCGCACGCGCAGTCCCAGCGTCCTTGCCAACCATTGGCGGCGCCATGCATCGCGTCCTTGCGATACCCTACAAGCCGACAGTCTAGCGGGTCATTGATCGGCGGCACCAGCTGCTGGGGGCCAGCCAAGCTCGGCTGATGCGCGCTTCTCGACAGTGCATCTCTGGATGCCGCGAGGGAAATAGTCTGAAAATCCTCGCAGCGACTCAGTTCACGGCCATATCCGTCTAACCCAGAACCGATATCGCCGTTTGTCCAACCGATCCGCCGCCCCAAATATGTTGAACCGGCGTTTACGTTTCGTTCGGTATCGTAAGAGATCGCGGTAATTCCTTCGTATATCGTGTGAAGCGCCTCGCCTCATCTGCGTTAAACCACGGGCCATCAAACCTCTAGCATCTGGTTCGCTTCGTGCAAGCGGATCAAAGCTAGACTCTTTCCAGATTAGACAAATGAGGAGGTCATTACTTCGGCCGGACTGGTTGTTCCGACCTACTATCGTGGAGATATCGTCATAACCCATTGGCTCGCCGCGAACGCCAACATTATCGTCTCCGGTGATCGCGACTTACTCGACATCGGCGTCTACCAGGACCTTCAGATAATCAATGCGCGCCAAGCCTCAGAGATGGTGACTGGTCACATGATCGATCCATGAGAACGCGATCGGCAACTGACTGCACCGCCGACGAAGCGCCGCAAGATCGGCTTCGTCATCGACGATGACTGAATGAAGTAATTTTTTGGGCGCATCCTGGTGAGCCGATTTTCCCCGAAACGGACGCCGGAGCGCCTCGTGCCGCTTTTTTGCGATCTGGCCCATCGCCGGCTTGCGTCTGCCAAAGCCCTCGCGCATCACGCCCATGAGAGTCGAGTTTCCCACCGCGTCGCGCACTCGGGTGCGTGGCTTGCGCCCCCCCCGCCGCCCTGGAAAACTCCCAAACCGCAGTTCATCACTTATCAGGCTCGGATTTCTGTCCAATCAAACGGGGCCAGCTCTCTGTTACAGAAAGACGGCTTTCCGGTTGGGCGCAAGCGCGTCGCGACGTTAATGCGCAGGATGGGCATTGCGACGATTTACAGAAAACCCAAGACCTGCGCGCCGGAAACCGGTGCGGCACACCGGATCTATCCATACCTGCTCAGGAGCCTGACGATCGAGCGCCCGAACCAGGTCTGGGCAACCGATATCACCTACATCCCGATCGCGACCGGCTTTGTCTATCTCGTGGCGATTATGGATTGGGCGAGCCGCAAGGTGCTCGCCTGGTGCCTCTCGAACACGCTGACGACGGACTTCTGCGTCGAAGCTTTGAACGAGGCGCTGGCTAAGTACGGCAGCCCCGAGATCTTCAACACCGATCAGGGCGCGCAGTTCACTGACCAGGATTTCAGCGTGGTGCTGCAAGCCAAGAGCATCCGCATCAGCATGGACGGCAAGGGGCGCTGGGTAGATAACGTGTTCGTTGAGCGGCTGTGGCGGAGCCTGAAGTACGAAGAGGTCTATCTGCATGCCTACGGCTCGATCGCCGAGGCCAAGAGCGGTATTGCCGCGTGGTTTGAGTTCTACAATCGAATCCGGCCTCACCGCGAATAGATTCTATGTCGAAGCGCAAGCCCGCAAACGTAGTTCTGGATTAAATTCAGTTTCATTCTTCAATAGCGCGAAACACACCCGAGCGAGCTTGCGACCGAGCGCCGCAAAGGCTGCAGTGGCGCTCAATCCGCGCTGGCGTAATGCC
>SHZM01000062.1 GCA_009692265.1 Gammaproteobacteria bacterium | reverse complement strand
TGCAATGAGTGACAATGCGGCTGCCGAGCACCTTAACAAGGCCCGGGAAATTCTTTTTAAATCTATTCCTAATCGACCGAAAGCAGCCGCCTAAGCCCAGACTCAACTTCAACCCTTCAGACTCATACCTCGATTGGAATGTACTCCGCGACCCGGGTGGAAAGAGCGGATCGAAGGCCCGCGTGAGGGTTGGGTGAATTCACTGCTACACTCGTAATTCGCCCGCGTAACGCGCGCTAAAAAAATCCATGTCTGTCAGCGGAGGATCTTATGGTTAAGAAAGAAGTCGTTATTCCCAAGGGCCAGGAAAGTTACTACGAAACCTACCATTTCGCACCCGCCATAAAGGACGGCAATCGTTTGTATTGTTCTGGCGTGATCGGCGTCGGCGCGGACGGTAAACCAGCGGCCGATCCTGAAGCGCAGTTCACGTGCGCCTTCGATACCGTACAAGCAGTCCTCGCTGCGGCGGGGGTCGGTTTTGCGCACGTGATCGAGATGACAACGTTTCATGTCGGCCTGCAGCAACATCTCGCGACGTTTATGAAAATCAAAGATCGCTACATGCAAAAGCCTTTTCCAGCGTGGACCGCGATTGGCATTTCCGAACTCGCGTTTCCGGGTGGGATCGTGGAAATCAAGGTGATCGCGCAACTGGATTAAATTCGAATGCGACCTTGACTCGTCATTCCGACACACGCTTCGTCTTGATGCTGGAGGGTTCTGTATGAGCTTGTCTGTCGACAAAAATCTCAGCGCGGGCATGCGCGACGGTGTAACCCTCATGACGGACGTTTACCGGCCAGCGGACGGTAATCCCGTACCGGCGATAGTGATGCGGTTGCCGTATAACAAAGAGCAGCCGGTACTGTTGTTTTTAAGCGGCGATATTCTGCGGATCGCCCAGGCCGGGTACGCCGTGGTGGTGCAGGACTGTCGCGGCACTTTCCAATCCGAAGGCGAGTTCAGTCCGTATTTTCAAGAAGCCGCGGACGGCGCGGATACCGTGGCGTGGGCTGCCGCGCAGCCCTGGTGTAGCGGGGTGGTAGGCATGATGGGTGCTTCGTATTACGGCGCGACCCAATGGTTGGCGGCTGGTGAGACGCCACCAGCATTACGTGCAATCGCGCCGTTCATCACCACCGATCAGTACTACGAGAAATGGACTTATCAAGGCGGCGCGTTCCAACTGGGATTTATGTTGCAGTGGGCAACTGCGACGTTCGGCGTGGGCGAAGTGGTCCGCCGGCTGGGTCGAGGCACCGCGAGTGGGGCCTCGTTGGGCGATGCGCTCGCCGCAGCCGATCAGGTTTCGGCCCGCTACTCGCATCTGCCGCTGACGGATCATCGCGAACTGCTTGCACTCACACCTTACTACCAAGATTGGCTCGCGCATCCCGACTACGATGCCTATTGGCAAGCAGCCGCACCCCGCGAACGTTATGCCCAGATCACCGCGCCCGCGTTGAACTTCGGCGGCTGGTACGATCTTTTCTTGGGCGGGACGCTGGCGAATTACACCGGAATGAAGGCCAACGGAGGCAGCGCAGCCGCGCGCCAACATCAGCGCCTGGTGATCGGACCCTGGGTGCATGGCTATAACGGTGGCGTCTATCCAGAACGTAATTTCGGCATGCTCGCCCACGATGGCGTGGCCGATGTCACCGGCATGCAGATCCGTTGGTTCGATCATTGGCTGAAGGGGATCGATAATGGCGTGCCGGCAGACAAACCGGTGAAGCTGTTTGTCATGGGCGTGGACCAGTGGCGTGACGAAGCCGATTGGCCGCTGCCGGATACGCGATTCGAGCCCTGGTATCTGCACAGCAACGGACACGCGAATACGGCTGTGGGGGATGGACGATTATCGACCACCGCGCCGGGCCACGAGCCCGTCGATCACTATCGCTATGACCCGCATGACCCGGTACCAACCGTCGGCGGCGCGAGCTTCCTGCCGGGCCTGTTTATCGCAGCTAATGCCGGTCCGCGTGATCAAACCATAGTCGAAGCGCGCGCTGATGTGCTGTGCTATACCAGCGAGCCACTCGCGCGCGATACCGAGGTGACCGGACCGATTTCACTCGTGATCTATGTGAACTCCTCGGCGGTGGATACGGATTTCACCGGTAAGCTGGTGGAAGTCTATCCCGACGGTCGCGCACTCATTCTCACCGACGGTATTCTGCGTGCACGCTATCGCGATTCCTTGTCCGCGCCCGCGCTGCTGATCCCTGGCGAGACCTACAAGCTAACGCTTGATCTCGTCGCGACCGCGAATGTGTTTAAGGCGGGCAACCGTCTACGGTTAGAAGTCTCCAGCAGCAATTTCCCGCGCTTCGATCGTAATGCTAATCACGGCGGTGTGCAGGCCGAGGCAGTCGCCGCGGATTTCATCACGGCCAGCAATAGCGTTTTGCACGATGTCGCGCATCCGTCGCATCTATTGCTGCCGATGATTGAGCGTGGGTGAAAGCAAAGTCCGCCGCCGCTGCGCGTCGACCCACTTTTGCAAAGGGGGAACCTGCCGAGAACAAATTTGCGCTGTCTGAATTCGCGACAGTAGTCAGGGTAAGGGTTGTCCTGTTGTATGCTGCGGTCGGTTTGATTCTTAAGGAGAGTGTCGATGAATCAACCCGCAGCCCCGCGGATGGCGGATTGGCGCGCCGCCATTATTGCGGGCTTCATCGCAGGCCTGGCGTTTCTGCTGATCAACATGGCTCTCGCGAGTTCCTTGCTCGCGAATCCCAAACTCCCGTTCCAGCTTGCCGGCTCGTTAGTGCTGGGACCCTCTGTACTACCACCAACCGCGCTCAGCAACCATGTTTTACTTGTTGGACTTGGCGCTCATTTCAGCTTGGCGGTTGCTTTCACCTGTTTAATCGCGTTTTGCCTGCACCGCTGGGGGATCTGGACCGGGATCATTGGTGGGGGCTTGTTCGGACTCGCGCTGTATTCGATCAACTATTATTTCGTGGCTGATTTCGTTCCAGGCTTCGCGGCCCTGCGTGGCTGGCTAATGGCGAGCAGTCATGTGGTGTTTGGCGCGTGCGCTGGCGGTTGCTATGAAGCGCTAGAACGCGATCACCGCTAAGCGACAAGGATAAGCCTGTGGGAAACAGCACGCTCAAGTTTCGATTGCTCATCATGTTGGCGGTCGCCGGATTCTCGTTCTTCTCCTATCTTGGAAAGCGCTCCGTTAACCCGATTACCGGCGAGACCCAACACGTGTCCTTGAGCCAGGAGCAGGAAGTCGCAATGGGCCTACACTCCGCGCCCGAGATGGCGGCACAATTCGGCGGAGTCGTGCGCGACGAGCGGATCCAGCGTTTGGTCAAGGGGGTTGGGCAAAAAATAGTGGCGCAGAGCGTCGCCGCGAGCAGCGGCTATCCTTTCGTTTTTCATGTGCTGGCTGACGATAAAACTGTTAACGCGTTTGCGCTGCCGGGCGGGCAGATTTTTATCACCGTGGCGTTGTTGTCGCGCTTGAGGTCAGACGATCAACTCGCTGGGGTGCTCGGCCACGAAGTCGGTCACGTTCTGGCGCGCCACAGCGCCGAGCACATGGCCAAGCAGGAATTGACCGCCGGCATTACCGGCGCGGTGGTCATGGGCGCCGGTTCCTACGAAATGGGTCGAGTCGCACAGATGGTTGGTGGCCTGATTAACATGAAATACGGCCGCGAAGATGAGCTTGAATCAGATCGGTTAGGGGTGTGTCTAATGGCGCAGGCGGGCTATGCGCCCTCGGCTTTGATCGATGTCATGAAAATTCTGGCCGAAGCCTCGGGCGGTGCGCGACAACCCGAGTTCGCAAGTTCCCATCCCAGTCCCGTCAACCGCGTAGCGCGGATTGAAGCGCATTTAGCCGACCTTGAGGGGGCCTGCAGGTTTGGTGAATAACCTGCCGTGTTGAAACCATCCTTAGCTGTCCTCAGCGTACTGGCGTTGCTCGTAATCCTCGCGACCGCCTTTGTTCTGAGGATTGATGTCGATCAATACAAAGGTGAGATCGTTCAGCTTATCGAGGCACGGAGCGGTCGCCGCTTTGCGATCGACGGCGATATTCACTTTGTGCCCGCCCTGGTACCAACCATCGCGGTAGAAAGACTCAGGCTTGGGAACCCCGCGTGGGCGACCAGCGACATGCTCAAAATCAACCGCATCGACGCACGGATCGCGTTGCGCCCATTGCTCAGTCGCCGCATAGAAGTTAAACGCTTGGTGATCAGCGGGATCGCAGCTGCGCTCGCGACGAATGCGCAAGGCGAACACAATTGGAGGATCGACTCGGGACTACCGTCATCGTTCGCGCTTGCGACATTTGCCGTAGACGAAGTCAAGATCAACGATCTGATGGTCCATTACAGCGCGACCAAACGCGCGATCGATGTAACCGTGAAATCCCTGGAAGCGCGTAGCGCTACAGACGAGGGCGTTACCGCGCTTACCGAGATCACGGCAAAGGAGGCTGCGATCGCCTATCAGTCGGGAACCCGCAGTGTCACGCTGGCGCTGCACTCATTAGGTCTGACGAGTGACGAGACAACGACGCCGGTGCAGGTGAAGCTGGTCGGCCGCTACGACACCATCCCAATGAACCTGCGCGGTGTACTCGGGACGTGGGCGCAGCTGTTGGACCGCGCTCGAACACCCTTTGCTATTCACGGCAATGTTGGCGGGGTAAAGGTGCAGACCACGGGTGAAGTCGACCCGCGCGCCAAGCTCGGCGCCCTGACTTCCACCTTGGCACTAGAGGCGGAAACCTTGGCGATAGTCGGTAACATGTTCGGCATGGAATTGCCCCGCTAAGTCCTGCTTTCGCCACGGCGGAACTGGCACTAACCGACGCAGGCCTGGAGTTCAGCGGTTTGATGATAAAAATCGGACGCTCGGATCTCGCGGGCGAGGGTAGTCTGAGACTCGGTGCCCCGCGTCCGCGAATCCACGCGACGTTCCGCGCGGAGCGACTCGACTTAACTGAATTCATCCCGGCCCCAGCGCCTGCGCCGCGCGGCTCGCGCCTATTCTCGCGTACGCCACTAGCGCTCTCTGCGTTAACGAAATTTGATCTTGCGGGGAGCGTCAAAGTCGCTGCCTTCAAAACTCATGGCCTCGCGCTTGAACAGATCGATGCGCGAGCCGACTTAACGGCAGGTACCTTCAAGCTCGCGCCGATGAGCGCGAATTTTGCCGGTGGCAAGCTCGATCTTGCGCTGGATTTGATCACTGGTCGTACCCCTCGGGTAGAAATCGATCTGCGGGGACTGGACATTGTTCCCGCCAAGCTTCCGCAATTCGCCGGCAAAGGGGTGATCGAACGCGGCCTGACGGATTTCCAGTTCACCTTGGCGGGTACCGGAGACTCGATTGCGGAATTGATGGGGAATGGCAATGGTCGCTTGCTGATGAAGGTTGGATCCGCTCTGTTACCAAATGCGGCTAACACCGCGGGTACCGGTCTACTGCTCGGGACTTTGAACGGCCTGAATCCCCTGGCATCGAAAGATAAGAGCACGAAGCTTGAGTGCGCAGTGCTGAATTTCGACATCCACAACGGCTTAGCTTCGAGCGAGCATGGTCTGGCGCTACGCACCGATAAATTGAATGTGCTTGGCGGGGGCAACATTGATCTGAAAACCGAGCGGATCGACCTCGGCGCCAAACCAAAGCCGCGCGAAGGCATTGGCGTGAATCTCGCGGCACTTGGCGATTTCGTCCGGCTTGGCGGCACCTTATCCGCGCCAACACCGGTGACCGATACGGCGGGCGCCGCGACCGCGGGGATCAAAGTAGGCGCGGCGCTGGCTACCGGCGGCTTGTCGCTGCTCGCCGAAGGTCTGTTCGATCGCGCAACCTCGGATGACGATGTTTGCGCGATAGCGGCTGGCGACGAACTCGCGGCTCAGCAGACGCGAGCAGCGCCTGTCGAGAAGACAGTGCTTGGCACAGCCGCGGACACGACCAAGGGCGCCGTTGACAGTGTCGGCCGGGCGCTCAAAGGTGCCTTTAGGGGATTGTTCGGAAAGTAGCGACTTTTAGAGGTGTCTTTAAGTCGCAAGTTCGTCCTCGATCGTCTGACTATACTTGCCCATCGCAGCCAAGCCATTACAGCGCTCTCGGTGCAATAATACTTTGCGCGCCTGCGCCAGGTTTTCAGCCTTGCCGCCCCAGGCCTTCAGGGCGTCGGCTTGAAGCGCGCGGCCATAGGAGAATGACAGGGGCCAGGGTAAATCGCAGCCTGCGTTCATCGCATTCAGATTTCGCGTGGCTTCCAAGCCGCTCTGGCCGCCGGACAAGAACACGATGCCGGGGATTGGGGCGGGCACCGCGCGTTTCAAACAGCCCACGGTTTTTTCCGCGATTTCGGCCATGCCAGCCTGCGTTTTGCAGAGCTTTCCGGAGACGACCATGTTGGTTTTGAGAATTGTGTGCTCAAGGGAGACGCGTTGGGCTACGAGTTCGTTAAACAGCGTGCGTAACGTCATTTCAGTCACTTCATAACAACGATCGATCGTATTCTCGGCATCCATTAAAACTTCCGGTTCGACCATCGGCACAATCCCTGCCTCCTGGCAGAGCCCGGCATATCGCGCCAGGGCATGCGCATTCGCCTCGACGCAACCGCGGCTTGGAATTCCGGGACCGATGGTGATCACGGCTCGCCATTTAGCAAACTTGGCGCCCAACGCTTTGTACTTCGCCAAGCGCTCGCGCAGACCATCAAGCCCCTCGGTGACCAGCTCGCCGGGGTGTCGGGCGAGTTCTTTGGCGCCGGCATCCACCTTGATCCCTGGCATGATGCCTTTTGCGATCAGCGCTTGAGGAAAAGCGATGCCAGCGCTGGTCGCTTGTTTGATGGTTTCATCAAACAGAATCATGCCGCTGATGAAATCCCGATCACCGGGATTGGTGATCAGCAGATCGCGGTAAGCGCGGCGACTTTCCTCGGTGCACTCCAGCGCGATCGAATCAAATCGCTTCTTGATTGTCGCGCCGCTCTCGTCGATGGCGAGTATCCCTTTCCCTTTCGCGACCATGGCGGCGGCAGTGGCCGCAAGTTCCTGTGCTGACATGACTATTGATTCCTCAAAAGTTTGAAACGTTCGCTGCGCCGAATTTTAGCCGACGTGCTCGATAAAATCCCCGACGGTCACAATCTTCATGCTATTGGTACCGCCGGAGCGACCTTGGCTATCACCCTTGGTCAGGATCACCCGGTCGCCACGGTTCAGGCCGCCGCGGACCTGGAGGCGTGCGAGCACCTCGCGCGTGACTTCGGTGTAGGGGACTTTGTCAATATCGATAAAAATGGGGTAGACGCCACGGTATAAAGTCACTCGGCGGAGGGTGTTGAGATGACCGGAGAGTGCAAAAATCGGGATGTCGGTGTCGATGCGCGACATCCAGCGCGTGACCGCGCCGGTCTCGGTCAGCGCCGCGATCGCGGCAACTCCGATTCGGTTAGCACAGTAGATCGCCGACATCGCGATCGCCTGGTCGACCCGATCGAACTCGCGGTCGAGCATCGAATCAGGCTCGTACTCGGTCCACTGTTTTTCGGCTTCTATACAAATCCGCGCCATTGCCGCGACCGCACCGTCGGGATGGCGACCAACACTGGTTTCGGCGGACAGCATGACAGCATCGGTGCCGTCGAGCACCGCGTTGGCAACGTCGAAAACTTCGGCGCGGGTCGGCAATGGACTGTCGATCATCGAGTCCATCATCTGAGTGGCGGTGATGACAAAACGGTGGTGCCGTCGCGCTTGCTTGATCAGCTGCTTTTGCACCGGCGGGAGGCGCGAATCGCCAATTTCAACTCCGAGATCGCCCCGTGCGACCATGATGCCGTCGGCGGCTTCGATAATTTCATCGATGTTTTGCAACGCTTCGGCGCGTTCGATCTTGGCGATGATTCCAGCGCTGCCGCCGGCTTTTTTGATCAGGCGTCGTGCCGTGAGAATATCGTTGGCGTCCCGCGGGAACGATACCGCGATGTAATCGGCTCCAAGGCTTAGCGCGTGCGCCAAATCCTTGCGGTCCTTGGCCGTCAATGCGGTTGCCGACAAGCCGCCGCCTTCGCGATTCAACCCCTTGTGATCCGACAACCGCCCGCCGGTCACCACGCTAGTATGAATCGCGGTGCCCACAATCTTGCGGACCTTTAACACTATTCGACCATCGTCGAGCAGCAGGGTATCGCTCGCTCGCACGTCTTGGTTCAATGCTTTATAGGTAACGCCTACCCGCTTCTCATCGCCGGCATCGGCTCTGAGCTTGGTATCCAGAATGAAATTGTGCCCCGCGCTCAAGCTAATCGCGCCTGCGCGAAAGCGCTCGATCCGAATTTTCGGCCCTTGCAGATCAGCGATGATGGCGACTTCGCGTTGGCGCGCGAGACTCAGCTTGCGCACGGCGTGAAAGCGCGCGGCGTGTTCCGCATGGGTGCCGTGCGAGTAATTCAACCGCGCCGCGTCGAGCCCTAGGTCGATCAAGCGACCAAGCACCCCCGGCGGGTCAGTCGCTGGCCCTAAGGTTGCAACGATTTTAGTACGCCGCATGCTGCACTCCTTGATAAGTTCATCTGGTCGATGCTCCCGGCAGTACCGCTATCTGGTGCCGTAAGCTTGCGTGATCTATTTTGCCGAACGTGGTGCGCGGCAGTGCGTCCAGGGCGATTATTTCTTGCGGGATTTTGTAGCGCGCAACGCGGCCCGCGAACAAACCGACTATGTCATCCCGATCAATGGGAGCCTGCCGTACTACGAACGCGACTGGTACCGCGCCCCAGTGTGGATGCGGCCGCCCGACGATCGCTGCTTCTTTTATCGCCGGGTGTTCGAGCAGAATCCGCTCAAGTTCGGCTGGGTAGATATTCTCCCCTCCCGAGATGACCACATTCTTAATGCGATCCTTAAACCAGAACACGCCCTGCGCATCGCATAGCGCGACATCACCGCTGCGAAACCACCCCTGCGTAAACGACACGGCCTGTAGTTGATTCCAGTAGCCACCCGCCACATGCGCGCCGCGCACCCAAATCTCGCCGGGTTCGTCCACCGCACAGTCTCGGCCTTCTGCATTGACCAACCGGACCTCGGTTTCTTGACCAGCGCGTCCGATCGCACCGAGGGTACTAAATGCCTCGTCCAGGCGCTGATAAATCGCAATTGGCGCGGTTTCGGTCGCACCATAGACCTGGATAATTGGGACCCCTCGTGCATGCCACGCGTGAATTAAAGCGGGCGGTACGTCGGTCGATCCAGTCGTCATGGTGCGCAGCGACGACAGATCAGTGTGTTTCCAGCTGGGATGATCCAGCATTGCTTGCAAGGTTGCCGGCACGAGTACCGCGAGGCTGGGGTGCAGCTCCGCGATAGTCGCTAGGGCGCGGCTAGGTTCAAAGCGCGGCAATAAAATGACTTCGGCACCAACGTACAAAGCCGGTGAGGTCTGGATATTCAGGCCGCCGACGTGAAATAACGGCAACGCGGTCAGTACCCGATCGCTCGCCACCAGGCCATGCATATGAATTGAGTTTCGCGCATTACTCATCAACGCGCCCGCGCTCAGCACCGCGCCTTTGGGGCTGCCGGTAGTGCCGGAGGTATAGGCGAGCAGCAGCGGGCGATCGAGATCACCCGCGTGCTCCTCGGTCATGTTCGCTAGCGGCAGGGGCAAGGCCGGCCACCCCGTATTACTCGCACCTACTGTCAAACGATGGGGCAAATCAACCCGCAGCGTCTGTGCCAACCCCAGACACGAGGCTTCGACGATCAACACCGAAGGGTTGCAGTCGTGGAGGATTGCGTCGAGTTCCGGTGCCTCTAAGCGCCAATTCAACGGCACGAAAACCTGCGCGTTGCACGCGCAGGCGAAAAGCAGGGCTAGTTCCTCGGGTGTATTGGCCCCGAGATACGCGATGCGGGTGCCAGCCGGCAGCTTGAGATCTTGCGCGAAGAATCGCGCGAACGTCGCCACGCTGTAAGCGAGATCCCGATAGGTGATCTGCTCGCCCTCGTAGTGAAGCGCGATGCGGGTCGGTGTTTTGGTCGCGTGGTGTTGGATCCAAGCACTGGGGTCGAGTGCGGAATCACTCACTCGTCCGCTTCTCCGGCGCGGTACAAGGCAAGGTGACCGATCCGCTCGATACAGATATCCGCGGTCCACGGCAGCATCAACGCACCGCAGCGACTATCACGATACAGTCGCTCAAGCGGCAGACTCTTCAGCATCGATTGCCCCCCGCAGGTGCGGATCGCGCGCTGCGCGAGTCCGTTGGCGTTTTCCATCACCGTGTACTGTGCGCCGTACAAGCGCAACAATTGTTCGCGGCTGGGATCAATTCTCGCTTCGCTGATCACTTGAAACCACAGCGCCTTGGTTTGTTCAAGCAACAGATGCATATGCGCAACGTTGTGTTGTTTGACGGCCATGCCACGTCGTTTATCGGTGACGCCTGGCCACTCACCGCGCAGATACTTAACCGTGAAGTCGTATGCTGCTTGCGCGAGTCCCATATAGGTGGGAGTTAGGGTCAAAAACATGTGTGGCCAGCGCGCTGCGGCTTGATGATAGATGCCGGGCGGCATGATGGCCTCGTCGTCGGCGACGAACACATCGTCAAAGATCGCCGTGCGCGAAATCGTCCCGCGCATGCCTAGCGGATCCCAGTCGCCAACGACTTTGACTCCCTCGGCGGCAGCCGGCACCGCCAGATAGAGCGAGCGACGCCGACTTAAGCTCTCGCCTTCCTCGATCTCTGTACACAGAATGCCGTAGTAATCCGCGTGCCCTGACAGCGACGCAAAGATTTTTTTGCCAGTGACTCGCCAGCCGCCGTCGACTCGCCGTGCGGTCGTGGCGAAGGGCACCGTGCCCGCCGCCGCCGTGATCGCGCCGCCTTCGGAAAATGGTTGCGAATAGATCTTTCCGTCGTTGACGATCCGCGCGTAATGCTTGCGGCGACGGCTTTCGTGGCCGGCGCGCACGGCCTCGGGCATGTCCAAACCATCAGCCAATACCCCTGACCATAAACACGAGCACACGTGCATATTGAACGTCAGTGCGGTGGCACCGCAGTAGCGCCCGATCTCGGCCGCCGCGAGACAGTACGCGCGATAGGTTGCACCTAGACCACCGTACTCAAGTGGCACGCAGATCCCGAGCAGCCCCGCTGCGCGTAGATCCTGGTAGTTCTCAGTGGGGAAGCGCGCGTCGCGATCAATGGTCGCCGCGCGTGCTGCAAAGCTACCAGCCGCGAGTTCGCGAGTGCGCGTGGTGAGTGCAATTTCCTGGGTGGTTAAGGCGAACGATCCGGGATCGAAGATCGGGAGATCGCCACTCATACGAGTTTGCCGCCATCGACCACGATCCGCTCGTCGAGCGCAACGGTGCAGCCGCGCAGCGGCAGATCGAAATGACCCTGGGTGTAACGTTTTGCGAATTCGTTGGCCCCGGTCGAATACAGAAAATTGCCGGCGAACGCGCGCAGCTCGGTGCCGTTACTATCGCGTTGGTCGTACATCGCCAATGCTTCGTAACGTGCGCGGGGATTGAGTCCCCAACCCACATGGCTCACGCCATACGCTTCGCGATCGCCCCACGCGGCAAAGTAGCGGCGAATCAATTCCGCGTCGGTACCATGGCCTTCGATCGCCACCACGTAGTCCTGCTCGATCGTGAAGCTTACGGGGGCGGTAAGGTAGCGCTTGAAGGTGAGATTAATATCGCCAGCATCAAGTACCAGGCGACCGTTCACCGAGTTCGGACGCGGAAAATTCACGACAATGCCGCCCGGCCAGTGCGCGATCATGCCGGGCTTGTCGCACCACCCCCAGACCCCGCCGACGCGCGCCTCGGTTAAGTCGATTGATAACTCCGTCCCCGCCGCCGAAGTGACTCGCATGACGCTGGCAGCCTTGCAGGCCTTGATCGCGGTTTTTACCGTGGACTCGTCGGCCGCTTCCGGCACTAGGCGTTCCAACGCGTCGGGATGTTCATTGGAAATCATCAGCACCCGCGCGCCGCTGCCGAGGATTTCCGGCAGTTGTGGCGCATGCAGTAATCCTTCAAGTGTGAGATCGATGACTACCTGCGACGCTTTGAGCGCCGCGAGTGCCGCGGGTTGGTGGAGCAATGCCTGGCTCGCGCCGGTGGAGCGGACTGGCACCGGCGCAGTTTGGCGCGGGGTGGGGACGACTACCTGCGCCGCCGAGAGCGCGAGTCGCGCGAGCGCCAAGCGCGCAATTTCAAGATTAAGCGCGCGCGATTGGGTCTCGGCCAGCAAGGTGACAGTGTCGGTCGGCGCGAGTTTGCAAAGCTCAAATACACGTTGAAAGGCGTCTATCCACTGCGGTTCGATGTGATCGCTCAACATAATGACCTCGGAGGTGTGCCTGGAAGCCCGCTCAAAGTGCCCGCGAGGCGCGAATTTACCAAGACGCTCAAGCGACGACGTACGCTATCCGTTCGCCCGTGCTTCGAGAATCGCTACGGCGGGCAAGATCTTGCCTTCTAAATATTCGAGGAATGCGCCGCCCGCGGTGGAAATGTACGACACGTCATCCGCGATCCCGAACTTGGTGATTGCGGCGAGCGTATCGCCGCCGCCGGCGATCGAGAATGCACTGGAAGCCGCGATGGCTCGGGCCAATACCTCGGTTCCGTGTGCGAACTGGTCAAATTCAAAGACGCCCAAAGGTCCGTTCCACACGATCGTGCCGGCGGCTTTCAGGAGTCGCGCGAAATGTTGTGCGCTTGCCGGACCGACATCCATGATCAGGTCGTCGTCGGCGACTGCGCTCGCGGCTTTGATTACTGCGGGCGTGGTCTCCTTGAATTCCTTGCCACAGACCACGTCGCTCGGCAGCGGCACCGCCGCCCCGCGCGCCACCGCCGCGGCCATGATGCGTTTAGCCGTGTCGACCATGTCGTTTTCGCACAGCGATTTGCCAATCGGCAGGCCGGCTGCCCGTATAAACGTATTCGCAATCCCACCGCCAACAATTAACTGGTCGACTTTTGTCACGAGTGCTTCGAGTACTTCGAGTTTAGTCGAGATCTTGGATCCGCCCACGACTGCGACCAACGGTCGCCTGGGTGCCGCGAGCGCTTGTTTGAGCGCATCAAGCTCCGCCTTCATGAGCGGGCCCGCGCAGGCGATCGGTGCAAACTTGGCAACGCCATGGGTGGAGGCCTGAGCGCGATGTGCGGTCGCAAACGCGTCGTTGACGTAGACATCGCAGAGCGCCGCCAGCTTTCGTGCGAGTCCCTCATCGTCCTTTTCCTCACCGACGAGAAAGCGCACGTTTTCAACCAACACGCACTCCCCGCTCGCGCACTCAACACCATCGATCCACTCGCGCACCAGGCGCACGGGTTTCCCCAGCAAGGTGGTTAACGCTGCTGCGACCGGTGCCATTGAGAATGCTACCTCGAACACGCCCTCATGCGGTCGGCCCAGGTGCGACATGACGATGACGCGAGCACCGGCGGCGAGCGCTTGCCGGAGAGTTGGCAGGCCGGCGCGTAAGCGGGTGTCGTCCGTAATTTCACCGTGTTTGAGCGGCACGTTGAAATCTTCGCGGATCAACACGCGCTTATCGGCCAGCACAAGATCAGTCATGCTCAACATTTGGTCAGCGCGCGCTACTTAAGGCAAGCGCGGTATCGAGCATCCGGTTCGAGAAACCCCATTCATTGTCGTACCAAGCCATCACCTTCACCAAGGTGCCGTTGATCACTTTCGTCTCGCTGGCCTCGAAGATTGACGAATGGGGGTTGTGATTAAAATCGATCGACACCAGCGGCAACTCATTAAAGGCAAGGATGCCTTTCAACTCACCGTTAGCCGCGTCCTTCATGATCGCGGTGATTTCCTTTTTGTCAGTCGCGCGCTTGGCCTGGAACGTCAAATCGACCAACGACACATTAATCGTCGGCACGCGGATCGCGAGGCCGTCGAGTTTGCCGTTGAGTTCAGGCAGCACCAGCCCGACTGCCGCGGCCGCGCCGGTCTTGGTCGGGATCATCGATTGGGTGGCTGATCGCGCGCGCCGCAGATCTTTGTGGAAGACATCGGTTAGGACTTGGTCGTTGGTATAGGCGTGAATCGTCGTCATTAAGCCGGATTCAACCCCGATCTTTTCGTGCAGGGGCTTCACCAACGGCGCCAGGCAATTAGTCGTGCACGAGGCATTCGAGATGATCGCATGGCTCGCCTTCAAGGTATGGTGATTAACACCATAGACGATGGTCGCATCGACTTCATCGCTGGCGGGCGCGGAAATAATAACCTTCTTCGCGCCGCCTTTGAGGTGCAAGGCAGCCTTTCCCCGCGTCGTGAATAACCCCGTACATTCCATGACGACGTCTACTTTTAATTCACCCCACGGGAGCTTGGCCGGATCGCGTTCCGCGAAAACCTTGATGCGGTTGCCGTTGACGACCATCGCGTCGCCGTCGACGGTAACCGTCCCTGGAAACGGACCATGCGCCGAATCGTATTGGGTGAGGTGCGCATTCGTCGCCGCATCCCCGAGATCGTTGAGCGCCACAATTTGCAGATCTTGCGTGCGGTGGGATTCGTACAGCGCGCGTAGTACGTTACGGCCAATACGGCCATAGCCATTAATTCCAATCCGAATGGTCATTCGCGAGATCTCCGTAAAACTTTGGTGATAAATAGCGAGTGTCGGTTATTGCCCGAGATAAGTTGTGACCCGAGCGATTATCTGTTCTTTCGTGAAACCGAAATGTTGATTCAAATCAGCCGCCGGCGCGGACGCCCCAAAACTATCCAGACCGATCACCAATCCGTCTAGACCAACGAAGCGATACCAATAATCGGTGGTACCGGCTTCGATTGCGATCCGTTGGCGCACGGCCAGCGGCAAAACACTCGCCTGATAGGCCGGATCCTGTCGTAGAAATACCGTCGGCGCGGGCATCGACACCACCCGCACCCCGATCCCTCGCGCATTCAAGTCCGTCGCGGTGGCCACTGCGAGTTGGAGTTCGGAGCCGGTGGCGATCACAATCGCCCGCAACTTGCCGCTGGCTTCAATCAGGGTATATCCACCACGTTTAATTTCCGCAAGTTGACTGGCGGTGCGCGGCTGCGGTGGCAGTCCCTGGCGCGTTAGCAAGAGACAGGTCGGTCCGCGCGCATGGCTGACGGCCGCAATCCACGCGGCGGCGGTTTCGGCCGCATCGCCCGGTCGCCACACTGTGCAATTCGGGATCGCGCGCAGGCTTGCCGCATGTTCAATCGGTTGATGGGTCGGACCGTCTTCGCCGAGCCCAATCGAGTCGTGGGTTAGCACATAGATGGTACGGATACCCATCAGCGCCGCCATGCGGATGGCGTTTCGCGCGTAATCCGAAAACACCAAAAAGGTGCCGCCGTAAGGAATGAAGCCACCATGCACCGCCAAGCCATTCATGATCGCGGTCATCGCGAATTCGCGCACGCCGTAATTCAGATAGTTGCCGCCCGGGATCGCCGCCGTCACCGTTGTGCAGCCTTTCCAATGGGTGAGATTGGATTCACTCAAGTCAGCCGATCCCCCAAAGAATTCCGGTAACACGGGTCCCATTTTTTCCAGCGCCAGCTGCGAGGATTTGCGGGTCGCGTTGCTCGTGGTGACCGCTTGAAACTCATCCAGGCAGCTCTGAGTGGTTGACTCCCAGTTGGTTGGCAAACGCGACTGGGTTCGACGCTCGAATTCCGCGGCCAACGCCGGGTGCGCTTGCGCATAGCGCAGGTAGAGCGCCTGCCATTCTGCTTCGGCCGCACTGCCACGCGCGCGCGCGTCCCAGGCCTGATAGTAAGCGGTAGGGATCTCGAAGGCTGGATAGGGCCAGCCCAGGCGTTCGCGGGCGGCGATGACTTCGGCGGCTCCGAGCGGCGCACCGTGCGCGCTCGCCTTGCCTTCTTTATTCGGAGCACCAAAGCCGATAATCGTGCGAGCGCAAATCAAACTCGGCCGTGTCGTCTCAGTGCGGGCTGCGGTCAAGGCGGCCGCAATGGCGGTTGCATCGTGTCCATCGACCGCGTCGATGACCTGCCAGCTATAGGCGCGAAACCGTGCTGCGGTGTCATCGGTAAACCAGCCAGCGACACTGCCGTCGATCGAAATCTGATTATCGTCGTAGAGCACGATGAGCTTGCCCAGCCGCTGGGTCCCGGCGAGCGAACATGCCTCGTGCGAAATCCCTTCCATTAAACAACCATCACCGATGGCCACGTAGGTGTGGTGGTCGACGATCGGGAATCCTTCGCGATTGAATTGCGCCGCCAAACTGCGTTCCGCGATTGCCATTCCGACTGCATTCGCGAGCCCTTGGCCGAGTGGCCCAGTCGTGGTCTCGACCCCCGGCGTGTGTCCGTATTCAGGATGCCCGGCGGTTTTGGAATGAAGTTGGCGGAAGCGTTTGAGTTCATCCAGCGGCAGCGCGTAACCCGCGAGGTGCAACAGCGAGTACAGCAACATTGAACCGTGGCCGTTCGAAAGCACGAACCGATCGCGATTTGGCCACTGGGGATTGCTCGGGTTATGGCGGAGATGGTCGCGCCATAACACTTCCATGATATCGGCCATGCCCATCGGCGCGCCGGGATGCCCCGAGTTGGCCGCTTGCACCGCGTCCATGCTTAGAGCCCGCACCGCGTTCGCAAGTTCGCGGCGAGACAGTTGTGCTGAAGTCATAGTGGACTCGTGTGCTTATAGGGTTGGCAAAGTGAACCTGAAGCGCGGCTCACAGTGCATGCGCCGCGCATCGGCATTCTAACGACTTGCGGTTGGGCGCAAAAGCACGGCGGTGATTCCGAGAGGCGATCCTTAGCATCAATTCAAGCAACCGTGCTTTGCATCTACCTACAACATGTTTGCCAGTGCTAGTCGAATAAACCGCTTAGTCGCATTGCGAGACATCGAGATCCGTCCGACGCTGGGGTCAATGGGTGTTTGACGTGAAATGATCCAGGAGTTGGTCCTGAGACCGCTAAACCGCGAACAAGTAGCGTACGCGTCGATGGCGCGCGCTACTCGCCACCTAAAGTCGCCTACATCGAGCCGCGGCAATACTCAGTTTTAAGATCAAAGGTTAATTACAGATCATTAAAAAAACGATATATTCAGCGTGATATCGCGTGACTAAAATTATTCGCACACGTCACTTTGCAGCAAAAGTAAAAGTGACCCGGGGCGCTCGCGGCACCGCGCAGGTATTGCACTTAAGACGGCGCATCCAACGACTGGTGAACCTATGGATACAACCCGGAGTTTCAGTTGCGAGTTTTTCCCGCCGCGCAGCCCGGAGGCTGTCGGGAAACTCGCAACCGCCTGTGAGCGCCTCGCCGCGTTAGGTCCAACCTTCTTCTCGGTGACTTTCGGTGCCGGCGGCAGCACTCGCGAAATGACGCTCGAGACGGTTCTTAAGATCCGTGCGACTACCGGGATCGAAGCGGTTCCGCATTTGTCGTGTATCGGTACTCCGCTCACTCAATTGCGCGAAGTCATCCAGCGCTATCTCGCCGAAGGCATTCGACGCATCGTGGTGTTGCGCGGAGATCTACCGTCTGGAACCACCGGCTTTGGTGAATTGCGTTACGCCAACGAACTCGTCGAATTTGTGCGGACAGAGACTGGCCAAGCGTTCCACATCGAAGTTGCCGCGTACCCAGAGTTCCATCCTCAAGCGGTCAGTGCCGAACGCGATCTACAAAACTTCAAGCGCAAGGTCGAGTCCGGCGCCAACAGTGCGATCACTCAGTATTTCTATAATCCTGACGCTTATTTTCGGTTTGTCGACAGTTGTCACCGGTTGGGCATCGTGATTCCGATTGTGCCCGGCATCATGCCGATCATTAATTTCACCCAGTTATCACGTTTCTCCGAGATGTGCGGCGCCGAGATCCCGCGCTGGATCGTCAAACGTCTGCGCGATTTCGGTGACGATCGGTTAGCCATCCGCAAATTCGGTATCGAAGTAACCACCGAACTTTGTGCGCGTCTACTGTCCAGTGGCGCCCCCGGCCTGCATTTCTATACGATGAATCAGTTCGAGGCCACGGAAGCGATCTGTCAAAATCTCAAACTCGATCATGCGAACAGCCGTCTTACCGGCCATGCCGCCAAGCCCTAAGGCGGCGTTGGCTACGCTTATCGTGGTGGACGATGATCCGCTGATCATCGAAGTTCTGAAATTCACGCTTGCCGATGAGTTCAATGTGGTGACCGCGGCCTCGCGCGCCCAGGCCCGCACCTTGCTCCATCGCATGGACAAGCCCCTGCGTTAGCCCTGATCGATCTCGGCTTGCCGCCGACGCCGCATTCGCCCGAAGAAGGTTTCGGCTTAATCTCGGAACTGCTCGCGCATCGGCATGCGATGAAGATCCTGGTGTTATCGGGTCAAAGTGATCGACTCAATGTGCAACACGCGTTGAGTCTGGGCGCGGCGGATTTCCTACCCAAACCCTGCGACGCCGAGTTACTCCGCGCGCGTTTGCGACATCAGTTGACGATTTTGGAGGCGGAAACCGCTAGCCGGACGCCGCTGCGCGCGACCGAAGATTTATTGATCGGCACCAGCGTGGGTCTGCAAACGTTGTGATCCTTGATCGGCCAATTCGCGAATTCGCCGTTTCCGGTGCTCATCGAAGGCGAATCCGGCGCTGGCAAGGAACTGGTCGCGATGTGCCTGCATTGCGAGTCGCGTCGCGCGAACGAGCCACTGTTGAGTCTGAACTGTTCGGCCTTTAGCCCTGACTTACTTGAAGCACAACTCTTTGGCGCGGCCAAAGGTGCCTATACCGGTGCCGACCGCCATCGTTTGGGTTTATTCGAAAGCTTGGGGAGCGGCACCTTATTCTTGGATGAAGTCGGTGAGATGCCGCCTGCACTCCAGGCGAAGCTACTGCGCGTGCTGGAAAACGGCGAATACTATCAATTAGGCGAAACGCAACCACGCCATGCCGAGGCGCGTGTACTCGCCGCGACTAACCGTGATCTCCGCGAGCAGGTCCGCTGCGGCGAATTCCGCGCCGATCTATTCCACCGCCTGAGTGTCCTAACGGTGGGTGTGCCGCCGCTGCGTAATCGTGGTGAGGACTGGTGGTTGTTATCGGAGCATTTTCTTCAGCTTTATCGCGACACGATCAAATCGTTCACCTTAACGCCCACGGCTCGCGCGCATCTTTCGAGCTACGCGTTCCCTGGTAACATTCGCGAGCTACGCAACATCGTGGTGCGGTTAGGCACAAAGTATGGCGGCCAAGTAGTCGATGTCGCCGAGCTCAAACCAGAACTCGAGCCGGAATTGCGGCCACGCGAGACTATTAGTCAAAGCGATGACGTGTTCGGCAAACTAACAGCGCCAGGCTTTAGGCTGGATGTTGAAATCGCGGAATACGAACGCCGACTAATCATGGCCGCGTTGAGCCGGGCGCATGGCAATTTAAGCCGCGCGGCGCGCTTACTCGGCGTCAATCGCACGACGCTCTACAGCAAACTGTCGCGCTTGGCGATTACACCGCCAGACGAAAGCTAAGTAGCGGCGAAGCCGAGTGCGCGTGACGTCGGCGGCAAGTAGTCCAGGGCAGGACTTTGGAAAACATAGCAAAGCTTACAGGAGTGAGGAATATGTACTGTCAGCATTTCGGATTTAGCAAGTCACCGTTCAAGATCACTCCCGATCCCGAATTATTCTTTCCGGGCGGCAATCGCGGTGCTGTGTTAGATGCGCTGGTCTATGCCGTGAGCCGAGGGGAAGGCATCGTCAAGGTCGTCGGCGAAGTGGGTAGCGGTAAAACGATGCTTTGTCGAATGCTTGAACGTGAACTGCCGAGCCACTGCGAGATGATTTATCTCGCGAATCCCAATTTAGCGCCGGATGAACTCCTGCAGTCTATCGCCTTCGAACTGCATCTTAATGTTGTACCTGGCGCGACCAAGCCGGAAATCACCCGGCTACTGCAAGAGTATTTATTAAACAGGGTCTTCCGGACTTAGTGTGGGTAAAACTTGATCATTTTTCGGTCAAAGCTTAGGCAACATGCAGGTGAGGGTCTTCAATCGAAGGTATTCTTCGTCACGCAGTCCGTAGGCGCGACGCTGCAACACACGGATTTTATTGTTCAACC
>SHZM01000061.1 GCA_009692265.1 Gammaproteobacteria bacterium | reverse complement strand
GGCCAAGTGGCGGTGCTTCGGTATTTTAGCCATCGGCAAATCATGCCGGATTTATCCTCACCTCAAACAGGCATTAAACCCTATGAAAATAGGCCTCGCTGCTTGAGCAACAACCTCTTTTTACCCACACTCAAACCGGAAGAGCCAAAGAAAGAATGCGGCTGTACTTCGATCCGTCCGAGACTGGAATGGTTTCTACCACGAAGCTCGGATGTCCTTGCATGTCCTGATCCGGAAGCCGTGTCATGTTGCTATCGGTCGCCATGCCCTGAAAATGCGCGAAATCCTCATAGCTGAAATCGGTGCCGAACATCGACGCGTCGGGCTTTGCGGGTTTCGGGCAAGTACACCGACAGATCGGGATCACCGCCACTGCGCTCGAGCGCGAGTACCGCGATACCGGCGCGGTCACGTGGTGCGGTAATTCGAATCACAGCTTTGGAGAGGCCATCGTCGCCACGCTTCCAAAACAGCTCAGCCCTGGTGGTGTTGATCGACTCCGAGCCCTTGAATAATTGCAGGCTCACTTTTGGCGGCATTGCTTTTTCGGGAAGGCTCTGTTCGAGGCAGGCCTTGATGTCCGGATCATCTATTTTTAGCTCCATTGCGTCCGCGACCACGCCAATGCAGAGCAAAACCCCGCTTAGCGCGGAGATGCAACTAGCAACTTTCTTTTTCTTAACTAACATCGGATTTCCCCTCGCTGGAGTAGTGGCGGGCGGCAAGCGTAACCCGCCCCTGTGATCATCATACAGGCCAGTGCGCGGCATTTAGTCGAACAACGCGACCGCCCTCGTCCAACCGCCCGACGCGCCTTTGATTTTGCACGGGAAACAGGCGACGTGAAAGCCAAAGGGCGGGAGTTGTTCGAGATACCGCAGTTTCTCCATATGACAGTACGGCGTATCAATACCGGCGTAATGTCCCTCCCAGATTATTTTTGGATCTCTGGTTTTCAGCCAACGTTCAACTGTCTTGGAAAATGGCGCGTCCCAACTCCAGCCGTCAATTCCGGTCACCCGAATCCCCTGGCTGGTCAACCAATGCGTCGCCTCGCGGCCGACGCCACAGCCTGAATGGATGTATTGATCGGTTCCGTACATCTCCCCCGCACGCGTGTTCACGAGCACGATGTCCATTGGCTGTAATTGATAGTCAATGCGTTGGAGTTCGGTTTGGATGTCGGCAGCCGTCGCGACGTAACCGTCGTCGAGGTGACGAAGGTCGAGCTTAACACCGGGACGGAAATACCAATCGAGCGGCATCTGGTCGATGGTCGGCATTGGATTACCATGACGGTCGCGTGAATTGTCGTGGTACGGTGCATCCATATGCGTGCCGTTATGCGTGGTCAGTGAGATGTGCTCGATCGCCCAGCCTTCGCCGCCCGGCAGATCTTCCTCCTTCAAACCAGGAAAAAGCTCGACCATCATTTTCGCGTTCTCTTTGCCGGTGACATACCGAATCGACGGCCGCATGAACGGGGGATCGACCACCGTATCGTTGTCCAGTGGTTGGGTGATATCGACGATCCGTGAGGGCATTTTCATGAGCGATTCCTGGGCTGGGCGGTAATGAATTCTAAATCCGTCCAGACCCCTAATGCATCACCTGCGACGGTGGTGGTTGATCGAGTTTCGGCGTGAACATCGCACCGACATCGACCGCATCGAAGTGGTAGAGCTGTCCGCAGAAATCACAGCCGACTTCAACGAGGTTGCGCTCGGAGAGAATGCTTTCCATTTCTACGCGCCCTAGTCCCACCAACATATTGCCCACCCGCTCGCGGGCACAAGAACAGTTAAAGCGTGAGGTGAGCGGCCGGAAACGCCGCAGACTTTCCTCCCAGAACAAACGGCGCAGTAGCGTTCCGTTATCGAGACTCAGCAGCTCTTCGCGGGTCAAGGTCGCCGCCAGCAACGCGATGCGGTTGAAATCTTCGTTGCGGCCGATTTGCGCTTCATCCTCTGAGTTGCCGAGATTCCCCGCGCCGCTCAGCGGCATGCGTTGTAGGAGTAATCCCGCGGCAACATCATCGTTGGCCGCCAGCATTAAGCGCGTATCAAGCTGTTCCGATTGCAACATGTAATGCTCGATAACTTCGGATAGCACGCTCAACGGTTCGCGTTGATCCCCGTAGAGGGGCACCACGCCTTGATAAGGCTCGGTCCCGGGTGGTCTTTTTTTAGGGTCCAACGTAATCACACACCGCCCTAAACCTTGGACATTGACCAAATCTTGCAGGCGTGCGGTGTCACCCACCGCACCGACCACCTTCGCCATCGCCCGGAAATTCAAATTCTGTTGGATCTCGGCCACCGCAAGTTTCACGGGGCCATCGCCGTGCACCTGCAGGATCAACGCGCCATCAAACTTGATGCTGGAGTGCATCAATACCCCGGCCGCCGTCATCTCGCCCATCAGCGCCCGTACGGGACGAGCGAACGTCGCAACCCCGCGCCGTTTCAGGGTTTCGCGCCAACTCTCGGTGAGACGCACGATCGCGCCGCAGACCGGTAACCCGTCAAACAAAAATTTATGCACGTTTTCAGCTTCCACCAGACTATCTCCGCTTCACATCGGCGAATTCTACCTGTATTGCTTGGATCGACTGAGAAATACTCTGCGGCACCCGCCGAGTTACGCGGACGGAAGCGCCCTTTGACTTTCCCTGCACTGAGGACCTCAGGGTGCTGAGGGATACCGCATCATGCGCCGGGTTAAGTATCATGAGCAGAGTTATCGGAAGCTAGCCATGAACGACAGCCCAATTGCCCCTGCCTCCACCACGGGTCGCGCCGCGTTCTTGTCGCTGCTGGCCTCGGAAGGCGTGGACGTGTTGTTCGGCAATCCCGGCACCACCGAACTCGCGATCATGGAAGCCCTCTCCGGGCAATCGCAAATTGAATTCGTGTTGGGCTTGCAGGAATCAATCGTCGTCGGTATGGCGGATGGGTATGCGCGCGCCTCCGGTCGCCTAGCCGCCTGTAACGTCCACGTCGCGCCCGGCTTGGGCAACGCCCTGGGCTCGCTGTACAACGCAAAGTTCTACGGCTCGCCGGTGTTACTTACCGCCGGACAACAGGAACAAGGCTTCGGGCTGATGGAGCCCATGCTCTACGATCCGCTCGTACCCATGGCGCAGCCCTATGTGAAATGGGCGATAGAAGTCACTCGCGTGCAGGATCTCCCGCGCATTATTCGACGGGCCGCGAAAGTCGCGCTAACGCCACCAACCGGTCCCGTGTTCATCAGCTTGCCAGGCGATATTTTGGATGGCGTGGCGGAACTTGATTTGGGATTTCCGACTCGCGTGGATACGGCGACGCGCCCTGCCGATGGCGCGTTGGAACTGCTGGCCAACGCGCTACTCGAAGCGCGCAACCCGGTGATTATCGCCGGCCACGAGCTGGCGCTCCATCAGGCCTTCGACGAAGCCGCCGCGCTCGCCGCAATGCTCGCCATCCCGGTGTATCAACAAACAGTCCCTTCCGCCGCCCATTTCCTCTCTGCGCATCCGGCGTACAAAGGTCCCATTTCGCGCCTGCAGCCGCAGGTTCACGACACCCTCGCGCCGCACGATCTGTTGGTGCTGCTGGGTTCAGATCAACTCCGCATGGGGGTGTTTAATCGGATCGACCCACTGCCCACCGGGATGCGCATCATCCAGATCAGCGAACGTCCGTGGGAACTCGCGAAAAATTATCCGACCGAGATCGCGCTTAACGCGAATATCAAGGAGACCCTGAAAGCGCTACTGCCGGTGATCAGCGCCAAACTCGACGCGACCCAGCGGCAGGCGCGTGCGGCTAAACTCGCCGTGCTGGCGACGGATAACTGGACCGTGCGGCGCGAACGCGCACGCCAGGAAGCGCAACTCTGTGCCGCGACCCGTCCGATTGATCCCCATTACTTGATGATGCGCTTAACCGAGGTCCTTCCACGCGATGTCGTCGTCGTTGAAGAAGGCCTCACCGCCACCGTAACGCTTCTCAGACATCTCCCGTTTCATGATCCGAAAGGATTCTATGGCTTGGCTAGCGGTGGGATCGGTTTCGCGATGGCCGGCGCTGTCGGCATCAGCCTCGCGCTCCGCCAGCGGCCGATCGTCGCGATCGTCGGCGACGGCAGCGCGATGTACAGCATTCAAGCCCTGTGGACCGCCGCGCATCTGAAACTACCGATTACCTACGTCATACCGAATAATCGTGGCTATCGCATTATCAAGGAGCGATTGAAAATCTTGCGCGGCAGCGAGAATTTCATCGGCATGGATTTTGTCGATCCTGAAATCGATTTCGTGATGCTTGCGCGCTCGCTGGGCGTGCCTGCGCAGCGCATCGTCGATCCCGCCGAAATCGGGCCGGCCATACAAACCGCGCTCGCCAGCGGCGGCCCAAGCCTGCTGGATATCTCGGTGGCGAACGGATTCGGCCAATGACTTGGCTAACTCCCGTGACCCTGGCCGGCACCGCGGCAACCCTGGTGCCGCTCTCATCCACCCACCGCGACGCCTTAATCGAGGCTGTCGAAGACGGCGAAGTTTGGCGCCTGTGGTACACCAATATTCCAAGTCCCACCGAGATGACGGCGGAAATCGAACGTCGACTAGGTTTGCAAGCTGCGGGCGCGATGATCCCCTTTACTGTAATCGATAACGCGAGCGGCAAAGCCGCCGGCATGACGACATATATGAATGTCGACGCAATCCACCAACGTGTTGAAATCGGCTCCACGTGGTACCGCGCCGGCGCACAACGCACCCCGATCAACACCGAATGCAAATTGCTGCTGCTCACCCACGCGTTCGATACGGTTGATTGCATCGCGGTCGAATTCCGCACGCATTTTTTTAATCCCCAAAGCCGACGTGGGATCGAGCGCCTGGGTGCCAAACTCGACGGTGTCCTGCGCAACCATCAACGCGCCCGCGACGGCACCCTGCGCGATACCTGTGTCTATAGCATTCTCAACAGCGAGTGGCCGACGGTGCGCACGCATTTGAAATGGCAAATCGAAAGACCGCGTGGTTGAATCGTGACAACGGCAAGTGAGTTCGTACACGGGACATCGGTTAATTCGACCCGCCATGAATTAGAATGCGGGGAGCCCTAGAAAGCGGGCACAACGCGATCCCCCGGCCAACCTCTTACCAAAGTCACGGAGTGATTATGTCCGAAGAAGAAATGAAAAATGAGCTGGAGCGACTGCGCAGCGAAAATGCCGCGCTGAAAAAAGGCGCGGCCACCGGCGTCTCGATGAAAGTGAGCGAAAAGGGTGGGCTCTCCGTCTACGGGATGGGACGTTTCCCGATCACGTTGTACAAGGAGCAATGGCTAAAACTGCTCGATATGTCCGACAGCATCCGGGCGTTTATCAAGGCGAACGAGGGGACATTGAAGGCGAAGGACTGAGGTCTGTTCATCGGTGGGAGGGCGCGCGAAGTAAGGCTTTTACTCAGGCAATTCGGACACACGCGAACGGCGGCACACGGGAACCTACCGTGATCCTGTAGCGGAGCTGCCCCAAGCACCGACGCGGGAGCGGAGAAAAGTCGTTAAACGTCCATCCCCGCCTCATGCCTCCGCAGCCATTCCTTGTGCTCACGATACGCGGGCACCACCTTGTCGACCTCATTCCAAAACGCATCGGTATGGTCGAACTGGTGAAAGTGGCAGAGTTCATGGACGACGACGTAGTCGAGCACTGTCGGCGGTGCCATCATGCATTTCCAGTGAAACGCGAGGTCGCCCGCCGCCGAGCACGCGGCCCAGCGGTGCCCAAGTTCGCGGACCTCAACACCACCGGGGCTCACCCCGGATCGTAAATGCTCATGCCGGATTTCGGCTCCACCACTTCGACCAACGTGCGCACCACGTCGGCCGGCGTGTAGAACTCGCCGGCCTTCTTGCCCGCGGAGTCCGCGAAGTACTTGATCAGGTATTCATAGGCAGCGCTGAGCAAATCCGGGAACTCGAAGTTCTCGTCACGCAGCGCGATCTTCTCGAAGTTCTGAATGAAAAGCGTGCTTATCCCGTTTTACGCTTGCTCTGCCGACGCACGATTTGCTGTTCATGCGCCGAGACATTACCGCGCCCAAGGCCATGGCCGGATGGTTGCAGAGTCTCAAGGACGGCAGCATAACAACCCTGCTCGCATTACAGGGCTGGCAGGTGCGCGCGTGTATTGCAATTATCCGTGACGAGCTGTCGTGGTCGCCGCGTCGATGCGGGGTAAGAGGCTCGGACGGGTTTTAATGCAGGAATGTTTTTCCATTGCATTGGAACTCGGTGTTGAAAAACTGATCGCTTACATGACGGCCGACCAGGCCGCTGCGATCGCGCTGTTCGAGGATCTTGGCTTCCGTGCCGAGGCCGTGCTGAGCGAACACGTGCGAGATCGCGACGGTAACAAGTTCGACGTCGTTTCAGCGAGTAGGTGTAGATGGGTTCGCCGAAGTACTCGATGTTGGAAACCTCTTTAGTTTCTTTCGGCGTCGCAGTGAGGCCGATCTGCGTGGCGGATGAGAAATACTCGAGCACCTTGCGCCAGGCTGCATCATCGGCGGCACTGCCACGGTGGCATTCGTCAACGACGATGAGGTCGAAGAAGTCCGGCGAGAACTGCTTATAGATGTTCTGCTCTTCTTCTGTGCCGGTGACCGCTTGATAAAGGCAGAGATAGATTTCGAAGGCCGTGTCGATCGTGCGGTTAGTGATCTTGGTCATCGCCTTGCCGAACGGCTTGAAATCGTTAATCTTGGTTTGATCCGCCAAGATATTGCGATCGACTAGGAACAGAATTCGCTTCTTAGCACCCGACTTCCACAATCGCCAGATTATTTGGAACGCGGTGTAGGTTTTGCCGGTACCGGTCGCCATCACCAACAGAATACGATTCTCGCCGCGCGCTATTGCTTCGACCGTGCGGTTAATGGCGATGAGCTGGTAGTAGCGCGGAACCTTGTTCGAACCGTCGTCGTAATAATCCTGGGTGGCGATCGCTGTCTGCGTGGCGGTATAGCCTTTAGCGGTGCAGTAGCGTGCCCAGAGGTCAGCTGAGGACGGAAAAGCGTCTAGTGCGAATTCTCGCTCGACCGCACCGCTGGTCGCCGTCCGGTCGTGTTCCAGGAATCCGTCGCCGTTCGAACTGTACGCAAACGGGATATCCAAGATCTCTGCATAATCGAGCGCCTGTTGCATCCCTGCACCGGCGTGGTTGTTGTCTTTGGCTTCGATGACTGCGAGTGGCATACCAGGCTTGTAATACAGGATGTAGTCTGCCTTCTTCGGTTCCCCACGCTTGACTGCTTTGCCGCGGACAATGACTCGCCCTTTGGTGAAATAAACTTCTTCGCGAACCTGGGTCATTACACCCCATTTATCGCCGTTCGGGCCGACCAGTGCCGGCGTAATGAACTTGGTGCGGATATCGGCTTCGGTGAGTTCCTTTTTGTTCATACGGCGATTTTCGTCCGTATCGTTTGTCTAAGTAAACTAACTTGTTGGACGACGAGATTGCGGGACTTAGATGCTGCCCGCGCGGACGCATCGTGATAAAGAAGTGGTGCCGGATGAGAGATTCGAACTCCCGACCTTCGGTTTACAAAACCGCTGCACTACCACTGTGCTAATCCGGCGTGTGGGATGGATGCCGCTGAAGGCGGCGCGGATATTCTAGGGGCTCGGTGGGGGATCGGCAATTTTTGCGCAGGCGATCGGAGTGACGGCGGCACCGGCGAGTTGGGCACTTGGAACGCTGGAGAGATCTTCATAGCCGACGGTGAGATTCGCGCGCAGCCAGAAGCGCTCGGTGAGGGTGATTTTTGGCACGACGACTGGTTTATAACCCTGCTTACTCATTTCGGCGAGACGCCGATTTACCGCATCCTGTGAACTGAACAATCCTAGCGAGATCGCGCTCTTTAATCCGTCGCGTCGGAGCAAGAGGATGTCGCTTACGCCTTTGCGTTGTAGATCGGCGACGTTGGCTTGTGCCTCACTTACGCTATGCGGTTCTAAATACACCCAAAAAAATTTCTTTTTGCGGACGGTTTGGCTTACGCGATGTAGCGCAGCGGCGCGCGGACTCAGCCAAGCTTCGAAGTTGTCCGCCTCGGTAGCGGCCGAAAACGGCCCGACCTCAACACAGATGTCCGTGGGGGCGCCAACGCTGGCCACTTCGCGATTCGTCAGCGGCGTGGCGGATGGAGGACTTGGTGCTGCCGGGGCAGTGGGCGCGGGAGTTGTCGGCGGGATATCACTCGTTCTCGTGGCCTCTGCTGCTTGGATAGTGGCAGTTGCTGGTGCCACAATCTCGGCGACTACCTCAGGCACGCGAGGAGTTGCCGCTTGCTCGCGCGGCGGCGGAAGTTGATCAAGTTCGGACACCAAACTCAGGCTCGGGGTCGTCGCGGATAGCGGCGCGGGGCCCGGTTTCACTTTCGCGGCTTCGCGCAAGGTTTTTTCGTAACCCCAACCGAAATACAAAACGTTCGCTAATACCAGCAGCACCGCGAACCACTTCACTGGCTGTGCTCGGCGACTATTCGCAATCCACGCAAGACGAGGTCCGGCACTTCGCGCACTGGATACGGGCTGAGTTCACACACTAACCCGCTCTCACCACCGGTCGCGAACCACGTTGGGGTGTCGCCGATTTCGTTTCTCCAGCGTTCGCCAACACGCGTAAGTAGTCCGGCAAACGCTTCTCGGCAGCCGAGCGAAATTGCGGCTTGCGTATTGGTCGCGAATCGCTCGACTGCGCTTACCGAGTCAATGTTTAACTGTGCGGTGCCTGCGGTGAGGCTACGCGCCATCAAGCCCAAGCCGGGCGCAATCAGGCCACCACGGTGTTCGCCCTCCGTGGTGACGACATCCACCGTCAGCGCGGTGCCTGCGTCTATGACACCGACCGCGGCTCCTGTCATCGTGAAACCAGCCAAGGCTGCGAGCCAGCGATCTATTCCTAGTTGACTCGGCTGCACGTAGCGCGTGCGCATGCCGGCGAACTCGGTCTGCACCTGCACGAACTGCGGTGTGAGCTGCCAGCGTTGCACGCTGTGTGCGGTCAAACTCGCCGCGATCACAGCGCCCGCGACGTTGGACACCAGCACGCGGCTGGGTGTCGGCATCACCCCTAGAAGCTCATCCCAAACGGCAGGCGCCCGTTCACGCCATGCGATCGGCGCGACGCTTGTTATTTGCTCCGACGCTGCAATCCCGGCCTTGAGACGTGAGTTGCCAATATCGATCAACAAGATCATGCGGCGTCCAGTAAGCGCACGTGGCCTGCAAGAAAGCGTTCAAGTTGACCGTCGTGTTCGATCATCAACATGCCGCTAGGATCAACTCCACGCGCAATCCCGTCGATAGTGCGATCGGGCAGTACCAGTTGCACTGGACGCTCCGCGAGCCCGTCGTGGCGCGCCCACTCGGCGCTAAAACCGGCGAATCCTTCACGCGCGAAAATCGTCAGGACGTCGACCAAGTGGTTAAGCAACGATGCGGCGATTGCATTGCGTCGGAGTGAGGTTCCAACGGCTTCGCTCAGATCGGCCACCGGTTGCGTGATGTTCGTGCGCACGTCCGGTTCGAGACGGCAGTTCAACCCGACGCCTATCACTACGGTGCTCGGGCCACCGTACTCGGAGCGCATCTCGATCAGAATGCCGGCTAGCTTGCGCCCTTGGAACATCACATCGTTAGGCCACTTCAGCGCGAGGGTCGCAACGCCTAGCGACTGCACAGTGCGGACAACCGCGATCCCAATGACCAGGCTCAACGCACTCATGGTGCTTGGCGGCGCATCGAACCGCCACCCCAACGATAAGCACAAACCGCTGCCGGGTGGCGCGGTCCACCGATCACCGCGGCGGCCACGACCATCGGTCTGGTACTCAGCGAACAACGCGACTCCATGCACGTTGTCATGCGTCGCGCGTTGCAGTAACTGCTGATTGGTTGAATCAGTGATCAGCGCGATATCGAGCGGTTGCAGGCTGCGACGCGTCGCGCTCGTGAGCGCCGCTTCAATTTCAAGGCCGTCGAGAAAATCGAAGGGATGCGGCAGGCGATAACCTTTACCAGCGATGCCGAAAATGCTGACACCCCTGGCTTGCAATCGTTGGATCCGATTCCACACCGCCCCGCGTGTAATCCCAAGACTGGAGGCGATATCCGCGCCAGAGTGCATGCGCCCGTCGTTCAGAAGTTTGAGGATCTCAAACGCTTTATCCATCACGCTGTGCCACGGTTCACGTTCGCCCAATAACTTTGTATGGCGCCCGTCATTGTCGTAAACGCAAACTGCGAGATCGTTAAGGCTTTTTAGATTTTGCGGGTGTACTCGGCAACACGATGGTGCCTTGATGCGGGATTGGATCGGGCGTCCCGGTAACGGTCGAAGACTTCATCGGCCACGGCCGTCGGCAATATCGTCGCGTCCTCGTTAGTTAACTGGCTTTCATCAAAGAGGCCGGTGCTCACAAAATCTTCAACTGATATTGAATCTTTGGATTTGAGTTTAGGGGCTTCGCGCGGCGGTTTCGCGGGTGCCGTAAACGAACCAGTTTCGAGAAAATCGTCGTTGATTTCTTCCGCGCGAGCTTCTGAATCCCGAGTGACAGTGGTCAACTCGCCGAAGATTCCGGTATCCAGCGGCGGTTTCGTGCCGGTGGCTTCGCCGGGACGTCGCCCGCTGAGCACGGTGTCGGGGGGTACGTAATTCGCTGTCGCATCGTCATCCCCGATTCCGGGGACTTTCGTGATATCAAGAAAATCCGCTTCGGAATCATCCGCTGCACTCGGACCTTCCATCAAGTCCGCGGCGGGACCAACCGTATTGGTGTCGAAGAACGCCGAGGCGTCGGCATCAAAATCATTGTTCGATGCCGCAGCGGTGTCTTTGTGAATTAATCGCGTGTTATCCGCTTCACCGATCGCATCCAGATTAATTTCAACACCGAGATCCTCATCTCCGTCCTCGTCGAAGGCGTCCTTCGGTGCCTCCGCCTGCAACATCCCGAAGGCGTCATCATCGAATGTGTCGTCACCAGAGGGGGTATCGCTCGGAGCGACAAACGCGGATTGCGAACCGCTGCTACTGAAGAACGCTTCGCGATCGCTTTCGAGCGAGTCTAAATCCCCTTCTCGCGTGACATCGGACGGCGCTGCCGCCGGAACGTGGCCAGGCACATCGTCGAGGGCCTTCTCGTTCAACCATGCGCCGGTATCAGAGTCAGCAACTGGCGACGCGCCACCCGCGGCAGCAGCTATCACGGACGTCGAGGTGCCACGCAGCGATGCGCTGGTCGCCGACATCGTCGAGTCGTGCGAGGCGACGATTGTCTGATCCCCAATCACTCCGATCACGGTCTTGCCGGGATCAGATCTATCGGGAAACGAAAACTCAAACTCGAACTTGTGGAACTTGATGCGATCGCCGTGTCGGAGCTGGCGTTCGCCCATGACCTTTTCGTTATTGACGTAGGTGCCGTTGACACTGCCCTGATCGATCACCCAAAACGAGTTGTCCTTGAACTTGATAATGGCGTGGCGACGCCCGACGGTCGCTTTGTTCACCACAAAATAATCGAGGTATTCAGGATCGGTACCGGCCGTTCGTCCTACCATCACGGGTTTATCGGTGATGCGTCGCGCCGGATCGCCCGTCAAGCCATGAAGATCGATCAGGAAGGCTTCTGAAGCAGTTTGCTGGGCCGTAGCCGCCTTCGGCGCGAGGACTCCGCTAGACGTGGCCGGCGCACCACCTCTGCCGCGCATCACAAACCACACAACTAAGCCTACCAAGGCCGCTAGTCCGCCCCCCGCCAGGACTAGGGCCATTCCGCTCGTCGGCAATCCACTGCCTGCAGGTGCCGCGTCGGGCGGACGAACCACCACCGCTTGACCATCCGGAGCACTATCAAGTTCCGAAAGCAGTTGCTCAACCGGCACTCCGGTATCTTTCGCGAGCTGTTCAAGGGCGGCCATTTCTTCTGCGCTGAGCGCGCTAGCCCCACTCCCGGCGCCAGGTTCGGCGCTTTCAACCGGCTGCGGGGTGGCTGCTTGAATGGGCTCTGGCGTGACCGGACTTGGCAGCGTGACCGCCTCGGTCGGTTCCGGGGTCACTGGGCCTGGTGCCACTGGCGTTGCGGGAGACTCGGGGAGCGCCACCGCTTCGGGTGTCGGAACTTCCGGAGCAGCGGGTGCTGGCGGTGCCACGACCGGTGTCGGCGCGGCGAGTGCAAATAGTCGCTCCTGGGTCACACGATAGGCGGTCGCGAGATCGTCCGGCGCCGGCGCACGTACATAATCGCCGCCGGTACTGGACGCCAATGATTGAATCATCAAAAGGTCCGCATTTTCGGTGAACGCAATCGGCAGAATCCGGATTTTGTGCGTAGCGGCTTCCTTGGCTAATTGTTCGCGCAGCCATTTTGCACGCTCCGCGTCTTTGGCGGCCTCCCCGGTATCCACGATGCCATCGCTAACGAAAATGATCGTCCGCGTCGCGTCCGCGCGCCCATTGGTTTTCAATTCATAAATCGCGCGTTCAATTGCGCCCGGCCCATCGGTAAACAACCCGCGATAATTCAAGCCCTCCAGGCTGGCCTTGAGCTTGACCTTCGCCGAGTCAGTTGCCAACGCGAACGGCGACACCAGCCGTACAGTTTGATCGAAGATCACAACCGCGATATTGATCTCCGCCGGAAGGCCTTGTAGGAAGTCGTTGGCTGCGGTTTTGGCGGTCAGGTTCGGGTCGAACTTGCGCATGCTCCCCGAGTTATCGAGGACGAGGACGATATCTTGCGAGGTGGCCTGCGGAATGGCGAGCGCCCAGGAGGACCAGAAAACCGCGCCCAGCAGGAGGGTGATCAAAGCGTGTTTGCGCTGCGTGTTCATGGCTTGTTCTCGTTTCATTCGACTGTGCTCGCTTGTGCGTACCCGCCCACCGCCGCTGGACGCAACGGATCTCGACACCATTCGCTCCACGAGCCGCAGTACAACCTCGGCTCGGGCAACCCGGCATGCACCTGGGCCAGCGCATTATGGCAGGCAGTAACCCCAGAGCCGCAGTAGTGCACGGTGGTCGCGTCCGGTAGTTTACCGAAACTTGTCACGAATGCCTCTGTTATGGCGGTAGGAGACAGAAACCGTCCATCGGCCTCGAGATTCAAGCGCCAATAATGGTTACGCGCACCGGGTATGTGTCCGGCACGCGGGTCGATTGGCTCGTTCTCGCCACGGTAACGCGCGGGGTCACGCGCATCCAATAACGGCAAGGCAAGCGGATTGTCGGACAGAAGCACGCGACAGCGTTCACGTGGGGCACCCTGAAAGCTTGACGGAGCGCGGTGTTCGCGTCCCGGCCGCACTGGCAGACCCGCCGCACGCCACGCCGACCACCCGCCATCCAACACCTTAACCAAGGTCTTCATGGCGTCACCTGCTTGGCCTGCTCTTCGAGCCTGCTCAGGGCGCTCAGGTCATCGCCACTGATGCCGCAGTGGTTGCAGTGGAACGCTCCGTAGCCGCGCACTAGCAAGGCATCGACGGCGCGGCAAACCGTGCAGTCCGTGATGCCCCATATAGCCCGGAGATAGAAGCGCTGGCCGCGCTCAAGGAAATACTGGGCAGTAGGCGACACGCTTTTGGCAAAATGCGGGCGCTGCTTCTTTTCTCCGGCGGCGGTGAGGGCAACACCGTTGCGGCCCTTTGTTTTTGTAGTCATCGTCGCCCCCTATGCCGATTCAAGCGATTCAATCAGGGCGCGAATATCCTCGACTCGCCACGCGGTGACACGCGACCCAAGTTTCACCGGCTTGGGGAAAAGCCCGGTTCTGACCCCCTCCCACCAGCAGGTTTTCTTTACCGGGATTAGCGGAGGAATTGACGGCTCCGCTTTGGGGTCGCCAATGATTTGCGGCAAACAAAGAAAGCCGGTTTCGGGAAGTTGGTAGTTCATCTGCATCCGTCCTTATCCGAGTTGGAACGGGTGCATCCTCATTTGTCCGTTAAGGCGAATCACCGCAGCTCCGGTCGCCGTCACCGCAGTTGCGGTAGTGGGTGTGACGGCCGTAAGTGCGACGGTTTATGCCAAGGCCGATATGGTGAACAATCGCGGGCTCGTTGCTTGCGGTTTCAGACAATCGGCGCGGGGTACCAAAAGAAATAGCGGGTATCAAAACAGATTCATTAGGGCATTAATTATATATAACAATGGAATAGCATCTAAATGCTGCTGATGATCGATAATGCGCATCGCGATGTTTCGCGCATCCACTGTCTCATTGAATTCGCGACCCCGGCAGAAGTCCGAATCACGGATTTGTCGGCGCATGGGACTTACGTGCCAACAGCCTCGGTCGACCGTAGTTAAAACGTCCGAGCACCGTTATTCGCTGTTCAGCTATTTCTAGGCGAAGTCGTTCTAACCCCTGTCCCCGCGGCTAGTTAGGCTAGGCCACTGAAATTCAAGCCGTGCGGAGTTACCCGTGCACATTACCTTTGTAAAGAAAATACTTGCGGACGGCGAAGCCTGCCGAAAATGTCGCGAAGTCGAGGAGCGCTTAAGGCGCGCGGGTTACTGGCCGAAAATCGACGCCGTTGTGATCGCCGATGAACGCGACCCACACAGCGCGGGGCTGCAATTAGCCCAGAAGCACAAGGTTGCGGTGGCACCATTCTTCGTCGTACGCGACGCCGCTGGGGTGCGCATCTACACAATTTTCCTGCAACTGGTCCGCGAGGTACTTGAGGCCCCGGCGGCTGCCACTCCCGCGTGAACCGAATGGCTAGCGAATGGACTCCGTGCAGAGGTACTAGTATCGAGGAAGCTCAAGATCCGCGAAAAGTGCCTCGACTTCCTCCTTAACCGTGCAAGGCTGCCGCCGCATCGACCAGCTCGCGCGTTAGATGCGGCGCGAATAATTCGATGAGGTCATACATGTAGCGGCGCAGGAAAGTGCCCCTGCTGAACCCTATCTTGGTCACGCTGTCAGCAAACAGGTGGCTCGCATCGAGCGCGACTAAATCAGCATCTTGGGAAGGATCGTAGAGGCAAGCGCTGCGACTATGCCAACCCCGAGCCCGAGCCGGACGTAGGTTTTAATCACGTCCGCGTCGGTCGCCGTAAAGACTACCCGCGGTGCCAGACCTTCACGGTGAAACGCCTCGTCGAGCTGGGATCTTCCAGTGAATCCGAACACATAGGTAACCAGTGGACATTCCGCGACCGCCGCCAGAGTCAACTTTTTCAGCTTTGTCAGCGGGTGCTCGGGTGGCACGATTACACAGCGGTTCCAGCAATAACACGGCAGCATCACAAGTCCATCGAATAATTCCATCGCTTCCGTTGCAATCGCGAAATCCACTTCGTGGGCGGCCGCGAGCTCCGCGATCTGAACCGGGGAGCCTTGGTGCATGTGCAGCGCGACATCGGGGTACCTCACGATGAATTGCTTGATCACCGGTGGCAAGACGTAGCGCGCCTGGGTATGGGTGGTCGCGATCGACACGGTGCCACGCCGTTGATCGTTGTGTTCCAGTGAGATCCGTTTGATATTCTCGACCTCGGCCATGATCTTCCCGGCCAGCTGGATAATTCTGTTGGCCGGCCGGGGTAATCTCCGTGAGCTGTTTACCGGCGCGCAGAAATATTTGAATACCCAGTTCGTCCTCCAGCAGTCGAACCTGCTTACTGACTCCGGGTTGAGAGGTGTAAAGCCGCTCTGCGGTCGCCGACACATTCAAACTATTACGGGCGACTTCCCAGATATAACGCAGTTGTTGCAGCTTCATGCGGAGTCCTGAGTGGATGACATTGCGGGCTAAGCATACGGCGACAAAGTGGTCGCGCTCGAAATTCACCTGGCGTTATTATCCTGCTTCAACCCTGGGAGTCTGGACATGTTGAAAGGCACTAAAGGCAAAGTATTACCGACCGCGATGGTCGGTTCGTTCCCCAAACCTTCCTGGTTTAATCAAAGCCTGCACGGGCGACCCTTTAAAGTAGCGATGGGTGATTCGCAATATCGCGAGCAGTACCTGGACGCCGTCGCCGCGTGCGTCAACGAACAAGAGCGCGCTGGCCTCGATATCTTAACGGACGGCGATACGCGTTTTGATCTGGAAGTTGGTGGACGTTCATGGTTTTTCTACACCATTGAACGTTTGAACGGCATCAGCGGATTCCGCGATAAATCGCACTTCCTCGACTACGGAGAGTTTAAGCCTGGCCATATCCTCTACGAGGTACAGGAGGCGTACCACCCGCCAGCCGTCACCGGCAAGATCACCCGGGGCCCGCTGCATTTCACGGCCGTTTGGAAAACCGCGCAGAAAATGACAAGCAGGCCGCTGAAATTCGGCACCATCAGCGCGACATGCCTGCCGATGATGCTCTGGAACGAGCACTACAAAAACGATCACGACATGATTTGGGATATCGCCTGCGCGCAAAACGAGGAACTGAAGGAACTCGCGGCCGCCGGTTGTCCGGTGATTCAGATGGAAGAGCCGCCACATCACTTCGCCTGTTGTACGCAACCTCCGGCGTCGGAAAAAGACCTGGAGTTCTACACCAAGGCTTTCAATCGTGAGATCGAGGGCGTAAAGACCGAAATTTGGGCGCATACCTGTTGGGGCAACCCGAATCAACAAAGCTTTTATTGGGAGCGGCCTTCCTACGAGCGATCGTTGCCGTACTTACTGGCTCTGAACGCCGATGTGCTGGGGCTCGAATGCGCAAGCAACGAGGGCCGCGATTTGGGTTTGCTGAAACACGTAAAGACGAAAAAGAAAATCGCGATCGGCGTGGTCGATCACACCCGCACCACAGTCGAATCACCGCAGCTCGTCGCCTCGATCATTCGCAAGGCGCTCGAACATGTACCACCGGAACGCCTGATAATCACCGCCGATTGCGGATTCGGGCGTGAAGGCCTCTCTCGACGCATCGCGCAGTACAAATGCATTGCCCTGGTGATGGGAACCAACATCGTGCGTAAGCAACTGGGCCTGGAGCAAATCTACGTACGCGCGGCCGATCCAAAGTACGCGTTTCGGGAGGACTGAGCCGCCACGAAAATTCCCCGCCGCATCTAACCCCCTTTGAAAACGGGTCGCCGTGTAACGGCGGGGGAATTTGCTCGGGGATTTCGAGACCCCGAGATCCGCGCAAGCGCTTGCGCCGACGCGGACCAATGGTCCTCGTGCAGCCACGTCGCGCGGAGATTCGCGGCTTCCAGTTCGCGCAGGACCGTCCATTCAGGCGTCTTCCTTCCAGCCCCAGCGAGCGCCTTAAGGGCTCGCATTACCTGCGGCTTACGCTGCGCAAGTGGTTCCATAAAATCGCTCACGCAAGTTTCGAACGACGTCGAGGGCGACGCCACCGCGTCAGCCAGTCCAAGCGCCAGCGCCGCGCCAGCGTCTAGGAACTCCGCGCGTGCGAGCAGACGTAGCGCGCGCGCCGCGCCGACCAGCCTCACGAGATCTGCGCCGCCGCCCCATCCGGGAGAAATCCCGAGGTTCGCTTGGACGAGCGCAAACCGGCTGTGGGCGGCGAAGACGCGCATATCGCAGGCGAGCGCGAGCTCCGCGCCGCCGCCGATCGCATCACCGTTTAATAGCGCGACTACCGGCACCGGGAAAAATCGAATTGCGTCCAGCGCCGCAATCGACTCGTGGTGCATTCGCATTGTCGCCTCAACACTGCGCACCGCTTCCATCTCCTTCAGGTCACCACCAGCGGCAAAACACTTAGCGCCGGCACCCGTCAGCGTGGTGGCTATGAGCTGGGGGTTTTCCGATTGCTCCAAAAAAGTGGCACCCAGTTCCGCCAGTACCGCCGGGCTCAGCGCATTACGTTTCTCTGGGCGATTAATGCACACATGGAGAATGCCACCGGTCACGCTGGCATCGATAAATCGTGGGTTGCGCATACTGTCCTGAGTTAATGGTCTGGGCGGCTAACACGAAATAATGCTAGGACCTGTGCACCGCCGAGCAATCGTACGAATTCGGCGCGGGTCGCAAAGGACGGGATAATGCGAATGGGAAAAAAAGAGCGCCGGCGGGGAAGGGGCCCAACCGGCGCGGGCGTTGCATAGAGTGCTAGTTATAGTTGTAGGGGCTTACGCTTGGACTTGACGGTAACCTTTTATCATCACCGCCATTTTGTCCTTGAGCTGAAGCTTGGCCTTCTTCAGGGACTCCAGCTTAAGGTCGTCCAATATGACTTGTCTGGCGTGCGCGTCCTGGACTTGCGTCTTTAGCGTGCCGTACTTGTCGTAGAGCCGACGGAACTTTGCACTGTTTACCAGTAGCGCGTCAACGGCATCCTGATCGAATTCAAACATGCGACCCCCTTTGATTGGGAACGGATTAGCTCTTGCAATGTTAAAGCTAGCTCACCAACCGAGCAGCCGCAAGGGAGGGGATCGGATTTTTTATCGGAAATTAAGATATTGAAAATGTTAACTATATTGTCGGGCGTGTATTTCCAAACCTTCGGCAATCAAGCCTGAAGGCGGGGCGCTGGATAGCCGTCCAGCCTACCGCCAGCGATCGGTTGCGCTGACTAATTCGCTCGTGATGCCCGACTCGAACGCCGCGTGGCCTGCGTCCGGGACGACTACCCAGTCGGCCTTCGGCCAGCGTTGATATAACGACCAGGCGGTGGTCAGTGGACACACTACGTCATAACGGCCTTGCACAATTGTGCCTGGCAAGTGCGTAATCCGCGTAACCCCGTCCAAAAGTGCGCTGTCGGAGGCGAAAAACCCGCCATTGACGAAGTAATGCGCCTCGATTCGCGCAAAGGCCAGCGCGAACTCATCCGCGGCAAAGGCCGCGATCTGGTCGGCATCCACCAGCAAATGACTGGTACTAGCCTCCCACACGCTCCACGCGCGGGCGGCGCGTAGCTGTTCTACCGAATCATCTCCCACAAGGCGGCGGTGATAGGCCGCGATCATGTCGCCGCGCTCAGCGGCGGGAATCACTTCTCTATAAGCATCCCATGCTTCGGGAAACAACGCGCCGGCACCCTCCTGGTAAAACCACTCGAGTTCCCAACGGCGCAAGGTAAAGATCCCGCGCAAAATGAGTTCGGTCACCTGCGCGGGATGGGTTTGTGAATAAGCCAGAGCCAGAGTCGATCCCCACGAACCGCCAAAGAGTTGCCAGCGCGTGATTTTCAGGTGCTCGCGCAAGCGCTCCATATCGGCGACTAAATCCCACGTCGTATTGCGCTCCAGGCAGGCATGCGGAGTCGAGCGTCCACAACCACGCTGATCGAACAGGACGATCCGATACGCGTCGGGATCAAAAAAGCGGCGCATTTTTGGCGTGGTGCCTCCGCCGGGACCACCATGAATGAAAATGACGGGCTTGCCCTTGGGTTGCCGCTTTGTTCGTAGTAAATGCGATGCAGGGAATCGACTTGCAGCCAATCGGCGTCATAGGGTTCTTGTGAGGGGTAGAGCTCGCGCACGTTGACACTCATACATCCATCTCCGTCTCGCGCGTTGGGTATTGTCATTGCCGTATCACGTTCAAGCGACTCGGCCCTAGTGCAAATCCAGGGTCAGCCGGGCCAGAGTTTAGTTAGAAATCGGTAGACTGTCCCTAACCGGGCGCGCGCTGTATCGAGGCTCTGTATGGAATCGACTCGCTTCTATTCGGATTTGCCAACCCACGTGATTTCGGTCAGCCAGCTGCTTGCTGATGACTCGTGCTTCGCCGCAGTGCCGCGGGATTGGCGGGTCATCCTCACTGACGTCCGCAAATCGACCCAAGCGTTAAGTGACGGTAAACATCAGGTGGTCAATCTCGTTGCGACTGGCAGCATCATTGCTGCACTGAACGTCGCACATCGGCACGGGATTACCTTGCCGTTCTTTTTTGGCGGCGACGGCGCAACCCTGCTGGCACCACCTTCGCTCGCCGCAGCAATCGAGCAGGCGCTGTTAGTGCATCGGGAAAATACGCGTGCAAACTTCGACTTGTATCTGCGTGTCGGCGGCTTGGCGCTGGCCGCGATATACGACCGCGGCCAGCAACTGAACATCGCTAAAGTCGAGGTCAATCGAGGGCTCGTGATCCCCGTCGCGCTGGGTGAGGGCTTACAGTATGTCGAGAAGATCATCAAACGCGAGGACTACGCGCCGCCCATGGCCCTACAGGACACGACGCTTGATCTCACTGGCATGGAGTGCCGATGGGATCGGATCCTGCCGCCGGAAAGCGCGCAGGAAGTCTTGTGCCTACTCGTGATTGTGAATGATCCGCGCAGTCAGTCAGCGCTACTGTCGAAAATACTCGCGCAGATCGACTCAGTTTACGGGCCACTGGCGCATCGCAGTCCTGTCTCGTTGCCACGCCTCAAGCTGAAAGCAACCTTGGGTAAGATCAACACTGAAATGCGCGCCAAGCTCGGCCGTTTCGATTTCGGATACCTGCTGGAACACTGGCTGCGCACGTTAATCGGTGGCCTGTATTTCAGATTCAACCCTGAAGGTGCTCATTACCTAAAGCAGATAGTGCAGTGGTCGGATACGTTGATGATCGACGGCCGCCTCAACACCATCATGTCCGGGACCGCCGCTCAACGTCAGACACTCGTCGAGTTCCTGGGTTGTCTAGAAGACCAAGGGAGTATTAAATACGGCATCCAGGTATGCACTGCTAGCGTGATGTCCTGCTACGTGCGGGATCGCCGTGACCAACACATTCACTTCGTCGATGGCCTCGGCGGCGGGTACACCCAGGCAGCAATCATGCTCAAAGCCAAGCTTGCCCGGTAGGCCCAAGCTAACGCGGCAAACAAAGCCCATGCGCGTTACCGCCCAGTACATTCCAATCGAGGTATGAGTCTGAAGGGTTGAAGTTGAGTCTGGGCTTAGGCGGCTGCTTTCGGTCGATTAGGAATAGATTTAAAAAGAATTTCCCGGGCCTTGTTAAGGTGCTCGGCAGCCGCATTGTCACTCATTGCA
>SHZM01000060.1 GCA_009692265.1 Gammaproteobacteria bacterium | reverse complement strand
TGCAATGAGTGACAATGCGGCTGCCGAGCACCTTAACAAGGCCCGGGAAATTCTTTTTAAATCTATTCCTAATCGACCGAAAGCAGCCGCCTAAGCCCAGACTCAACTTCAACCCTTCAGACTCATACCTCGATTGGAATGTACTGGGCCCGCGGGGGTTTGCGCCATGGCGACAAGCATTTGTTAAGATGAATGACCGTAACGAATGGGATACCACCATGGCTCGAAGTATGACGGCGTTTGCTCGAGTGGAAGCGACGGGCAACTTCGGGCGTGCAGTCTGGGAGTTAAGGTCAGTTAACCATCGATATATTGAGATCGGACTGCGTTTACCGGAAGAATTGCGCGCGATCGAAGGCGAAGTCCGTGCACGAATTGCCGCGCGACTCAATCGCGGGAAAGTTGATTGCTCACTACGGCTCGAAAGCGCGGTTGCGGACGAGGCGCCGATCCAAATCAACACGGGAGTGGCGAAGCAATTGGTCGGCGCCGTCCAAGCAATCGCGGATTTATTACCTAATGCCGCCGCGATTAATCCCCTGGAAGTACTGCGTTGGCCAGGGGTCCTGACGAGCCGCGAGATTGATTTCGACGCGTTGTCCGTCGCGATGGTCGCGCAACTCGAGCAGGCACTCGACCAACTGGTCGCGAGTCGCGAACGCGAGGGTGCGAAGCTTCAAGAGGTGGTCCTTCAGCGCTGCCACGCAATGGCCGATATCACCACCAAGCTGCGCGCAATGGTACCTGAGATCATCGGCGCGATCCGCCAGCGTCATGCGCAGCGAATTCAGGAACTCACCGGCACCCTAGACCCGGCACGAATCGAAACGGAGTGCGCGCTGCTAGTACAGAAACTTGATGTCGCGGAGGAGCTGGATCGGCTACAGACCCATTTGGCGGAAGTCGAACGCGTGATGCGGCAGCGCGAGCCGATCGGCCGCCGTCTGGATTTCCTGATGCAGGAGCTCAACCGGGAAGCCAATACGCTCGGTTCGAAATCGGCCCATGTCGATACCTCTGGCGCCTCAATCGAACTCAAAGTACTAATCGAACAAATCCGCGAACAGATTCAAAACATCGAATAAATCTTGTCGTACCCCTATGTCTGGTCGCAACGCCCTGTTGTTCGTGGTCTCGGCACCTTCCGGTGCCGGTAAAACGAGCTTGGTGAACGCCCTCGTCGAGCAGACACCTTTCATTCAGGGTTCAATTTCCCATACAACTCGCGCAGCTCGCTCGGGAGAGCGCGACGGCATCGACTATTACTTCACGATGCCAACCGAGTTTGAGGCCATGGTCGACCGTGATGAGTTCTTGGAGCATGCCCAGGTGTTCGGTAATTGGTACGGAACCTCGCGGGTGGCGATCGACCTAGCCTTGTCAGCCGATATTGACGTCATTCTGGAGATTGATTGGCAGGGCGCAAAGCGGATTCGCGAACTGTATCCTGACGCGGTGTCCGTTTTTATTCTTCCACCGTCTTTGGCGGAGCTTCGCCAGCGCCTCGAAGTTCGTGCCGGTGATCGTGCTGACGTCATCGAACGGCGGATGGCTGAGGCAGGGGCTGAGATGGCGCATTTCAGCGAGTACGAATACCTGGTGGTTAACGCGGATTTTGCATGCGCATTAAACGATCTTTGCGCCATTGTCCGCGCCGCGCGTCTGCGAACCCGCCTTCAGCGCACTCAAGAGTTCCCGGTGTTGCGCGAACTCATGGCTTCCTAATGTTTGCTCTGTTATTCTTTCGCCATCCATTTCAATAACTTGTCTAGAGAACTCACGCATGGCCCGCATCACTATAGAAGACTGTCTCCCGTTCGTTGATAACCGTTTTGATCTCGTAGTCGCGGCTAGCCGGCGCGCGCGCCAAATCGCGCGTGGCACCACGCCGTTAGTTCCCGAAGAAGGTGATAAACCCACGGTCATCGCCCTGCGCGAAATTGCTGCGGGCTTAATCAACCGCCAGATCCTCGATGAACTCGAAGCTAAACAACGCGCCGCCGAAGAATTCGAACTTGCGGCTGAATTCCTGGCCGACCCGACCCCGCCCGAATACCCTTAGCGGTGTTCGAGTGCGCGCCGGACGCGACAGTTCGTCCGTAGTGCGCGTGTGCCCAAAGTGTGTGAGGCGGCGGTGAGTAGTCAACTAACAGAATCGACCTCGCCGCAAATCGACGATCTGTTCCGTCGGGCCCGAACCTACCTCGAAGCGCCACAACTTGCTGAATTGCGCCGCGCCTATGAATTCGGCGCCGACGCCCATCATGGGCAACGCCGCAAGTCCGGCGAGCCATACATCCATCACCCGTTCGAAGTCACGTGCATCCTCGCCGACATGCACATGGATCACGAAACGTTGATTGCGGCCTTGCTTCACGACGTGATCGAAGACACGCCGATTAATAAAGAACGGATTGCGCAGGAATTCGGCATTGAAGTCGCCGCGATTGTCGACGGCTTATCCAAGCTCACTCGCATTGAATTTGAATCTCACGCCGAAGCGCAGGCGCGAAATTTTCAGCGCATGCTGATGGCCATGGCTGCGGACATTCGCGTCATCCTCGTTAAATTAGCCGACCGCCTGCACAACATGCGAACCCTCGCCGCGTTAGCGCCGGACAAGCGTCGGCGTATCGCGCGTGAAACGTTAGAAATCTACGCGCCTATCGCCCAACGCCTGGGGATTAATACGATCCGTCTGGAACTTGAGGAGCTGGGCTTTGCCGCCTTATATCCTCTACGTCAACGTGTGATCAAAAAGGAAATGACGAAGATCCGCGGCAACCGTAAGGAAATCGTCGACAAGATCAAAGACCGGATTAAGCGCCATCTACGCCTGGATCATTTGCTCGCGCGGGTCATCGGTCGCGAGAAACATCTGTACAGTATTTATCAGAAAATGAAGGAAAAGCATCTTGGCTTTTCCGATGTCCACGACGTGTATGCGTTTCGGGTCATGGTGGATAGCGTGGACACGTGTTACCGCACGCTCGGCGTGTTGCACAGCCTGTACAAACCTGTTCCGGGAAAGTTCAAGGATTACATTGCGATCCCGAAGGCCAATGGCTATCAATCCCTGCATACCGTGCTGTTCGGACCGTACGGGGTACCGCTTGAGGTGCAAATCAGAACGAGTGAAATGGACCAAGTAGCCGAAGCCGGGATCGCCGCGCATTGGCTGTACAAGACGGGCGACAGCGCGGCCAAGAGTGCGCAGAAGCGTGTTCGCGAGTGGCTGCGCGGAATCCTGGAAATGCAACAACAGGCCGGGGATTCGCAGGAGTTCCTAGAGAACGTCAAGATCGATCTATTCCCGGATGAAGTCTATGTGTTCACCCCGAAGGGCGAGATCATGACCCTGACCCGCGGCGCAACCGCAATCGACTTCGCCTACGCAATCCACACGGATCTCGGAAATAACTGTGTCGCGTGCCGAATCAATCGCCGTCTCGCGCCGCTGCGCACCTCGCTGGAGACCGGCCAGACGGTCGAAATCGTCACCGCACCCGGCGCCCGGCCGAATCCATCATGGTTGAACTACGTCGTCACCGGTAAAGCCCGCGCGACGATTCGACATTACCTGAAAAATCTACAGCTCGATGAAGCGCGAACTCTCGGCAAGCGCATGTTGGAACGGGAACTCGCGATGCAAGAAAGTAGCCTTGAGGCGCTGAATCAAGAGCGCGTTGCTGCGACCTTGGCGAGCTTTAAGCTCGACAGCATGGAACGCGTGTATGTCGAAATTGGTCTGGGCAATCGACTCGCACCCTTAGTCGCACGGAGCCTCGCGCAGGTGCAGCCCGAGCAAAAGCCGGATGACAAACGTCGACGCCTGGTGGAGCCCGTCGGCACACCTGCCCCGCTGATCATCCGAGGCACCGAAGGAATGGTCGTGAACTTTCCAAAATGCTGTTACCCGATCCCGGGCGACTCAATCATGGGCTTTTTGACCGCAGGCCGCGGGATTGTTGTGCATCAGCCGACTTGCGCGAACGTCGCGGAATACCGAAGCGCGCCGGATAAATGGGTCGACGTGCAGTGGGCCAATGTGATCGATCGGGAATTCAGCGTTGAGCTTTCGTTGGATGTGGTCAACCGACGCGGTGTACTCGCGACAATTGCCACTGCAGTGGCGAATGGCAACGCGAATATCGAAGAAGTCGAGATCAGTGAGCGCAATGCCCGAAATTCTAATGTCCGACTATTAATCGGCGTCCATGACCGCAAGCATTTAGCCGATATACTGCGTGCGGTGCGTCGGGTCCAGACCGTAGTTCGGGTAATTCGCCGCAAGGCTTAGTAAGGATCGAATACGCTCGGCTTGCGTCGAGCTTTGCGTTGACGGAGACCCAACATGGATAAAACCCCTATTCAAACCGCGGCAGCGCCGCAGGCTATCGGTGCCTATTCACAAGCGATCCGCGCCGGCACAACCGTGTATCTGTCAGGGCAAATCCCGCTTGCTCCAACCACCATGGAATTGGTGAGCACGGACATCCACTCCCAGATTGAGCAAGTTTTCGAAAATCTGAAAGCCGTGGCATCAGCCAGCGGCTGTACGCTTGCCGATGCGGCGAAGCTGACGGTTTATCTGACCGATCTAACCCACTTTCCCGCCGTCAATGAAATGATGACTCGATACTTCACCCCACCCTATCCCGCCCGTGCGACAGTGCAAGTAGCAGCGCTCCCGCGTGGCGCGTTGGTCGAAATCGACGCCATTCTTGTATCGTAGTGAGCGCGGAGCGCCTATGCCTCGATGATTCGGTCCAGCAGTTGGCGGGAGTGGGACCGAGACTCACCGAGAAGCTTGCGCGTTTGGGTCTTTCGACGATTCGCGATGTCGTCTACCACCTCCCCCTGCGCTATCAGGACCGCACGCAAGTAACACCCTTGAGCCGGGCGCGTCTGAAAATGGAGGTGGTCGTGGAGGCCACGATCCACGCCAATCAACTGCAATACGGAAAACGCCGCTCACTGCTGGTGCGCGTGAGTGATGATACCGGCATGTTGTCCTTGCGCTTTTTCTACTTTAATCGCGAGCAGCAGCTGCGGCTCGCGGTCGGCCGACGCATTCGTTGTTTTGGCGAGATCCGTCGCGGTCCACAATCGATCGAGATGGTTCACCCGGAAGTACGCTTCCTTGACGACCCCAGCGCTGCCGCGATGGATTCCGCCCTAACGCCGATCTACCCGTCGACCGAAGGTCTGCATCAACTGAGCTTACGCAAGCTCGTTGTGCAAGCGTTAGACGTGCTCCGCTTGGACGGCGACGACGCCCAGCACATCGATGCCTTAATCCGAACTCACGACCAGACGAAACACGATCTGCCAGCCCTCGAACATGCTTTGAACTACGTGCATCGCCCTCCTTTCGGCGCACCGCTCGAGCCACTGTGGCAAGGCATTCACCCCGCGCAACAGCGCCTGGCGATTGAAGAGTTACTCGCGCACCAACTCAGCTTGCGACGCTTGCGTCAAACCACGCGCCAACAACGCGCGCCAAAATTCGCGAGCCCCGGCGAGCTGCGACCGAAACTTAAAGCCGCCCTCGGATTTACGCTGACGAGGGCCCAGCAACGGGTAATCACTGAAATCGACCGCGATCTGGCGCGAGCACAACCGATGCTGCGGCTGCTACAAGGTGATGTCGGTGCCGGCAAAACGGCAGTCGCCGCGATGATTGCCGCACGCGTGTTGGCCGCGCACTATCAAGTGGCATTGATGGCCCCGACCGAATTGCTGGCGGAACAACATGCCCGCACCTTCACCCGCTGGTTCGCGCCAAATGAGATCGAAGTGCTGAGTTTGACTGGGCGCCTGACGGCGGCGGCTAAGCGCAAACTCCACGCACGCTTGGCGACCGCGGAACCCTTCATCGTGGTCGGGACACACGCGCTATTTCAAGCCGATGTGCGCTTCGGGCGCCTAGGTCTGATCGTGGTCGACGAACAACACAGGTTTGGCGTCGATCAACGCTTAGCACTTTTGGAAAAAGGAACTAATGGGGGGGTGCGTCCGCACCAGTTGATCATGACCGCAACTCCGATTCCACGCACCCTCGCAATGACCGCCTACGCCGATCTCGATGTCTCAGTGCTGGACGAGCTTCCCCCAAAGCGACGGCCAGTGACGACTACCGTAATCCCGGAGTCGCGCCGCGATGAAATCGTCGCACGCATCAACGAAGCATGCACGCACGGCCGCCAGGCCTACTGGGTGTGCCCGTTGATCGACGAGTCCGAAGTACTCGATCACCAAGCGGCGACCGATACCGCCGTCGAGTTGAGTGCGGCGTTACCCCGCTTACGAATCGGACTCGTGCATGGCAGGCTAAAAGAGTTGGCTAAAGCCGAAGTCATGCAGCGCTTTGTCGCGGGCGAGCTGGATTTACTCGTGGCAACCACCGTGATCGAAGTGGGTGTCGATGTCCCAAACGCAAATTTGATGATCATCGAGAACTCAGAGCGGCTTGGCCTCGCGCAATTGCATCAATTGCGTGGACGGGTTGGCCGTGGCGAGGCGCAATCAGCCTGTGTGCTGCTGTATAAAAGCCCTCTCAGCGAGACGGCTCGTCATCGACTCCATACGATGCGCGAAACCAATGATGGCTTCGTGATCGCCGAGCGGGATTTGGAATTGCGCGGACCCGGCGAAGTGTTAGGCACGCGCCAAACCGGACTCGCCGCGTTTAAAATCGCCGACCTGAGTCGCGATCGGCATTTACTGCCAGTCGTGCGATCCCTTGCCGACGCGGTGCTGAGCAGCTCACCAGAGTTAGGCGATCGTCTAATCGGACGCTGGTTAGTCCACAAAGTGGATTACGCGAAAGTATGAACCGCTATCGCGGCTTACGCCCACCTGGACAACGTCCGCGCGCGTTGCGCGAGCGGTTAGAGGCCTATGCCAACTTGATGCGCTGGCATAGGCCCATCGGTGCATTACTGCTGCTGTGGCCCGCGCTGTGGGCACTCTGGATTGCCGCGCGCGGGGTTCCAGATCTATATATTCTGGCGATCTTTCTGCTCGGTACCTGGTTGATGCGATCCGCCGGCTGTGTCATCAATGACTTTACCGATCGCGAGTTCGATGGGCGGGTAGCTCGAACGCGCGAACGTCCCTTAGCCACTGGCGCTGTCAGTGACCGCGAAGCGGCCTGGTTGTTCGTCGCATTGATCGCACTTGCGGGTGGCTTGGTGTTGACCTCGAATCAACCAACGATTCTGCTGTCAATCGCGGCTGTGGCCTTGGCTGTGCTCTATCCCTTCATGAAGCGCTACACCTATTTGCCACAGGTCTACCTGGGTGCCGCGTTTGGTTGGGCAGTACCCATGGCATTCGCTGCGGTCACTGGCGCCGTGTCCGCGCTAGGCTGGCTGATCTTTATTGCGGTAATAGTGTGGGTGCTCGTCTACGACACCGAGTACGCGATGGTCGACCGCGAAGACGATCGCCGGATCGGCATCAAATCGACGGCAATCTTGTTCGACGAGGCCGATCGCTTTGTCATCGGCGTGTTTCAGCTGCTATTCCTACTAAACCTGCTGTTGGTCGGTCGCCAAGCAGCGTTGCACTGGCCATTCGGTCTAGGCGTTAGCACCGCTGCTGCGTGCTTCGTCTATCAACAAGTCCTGATTCGGCGGCGCGAACCCGCTCGTTGTTTTGCGGCATTCATAAATAACAACTGGGTGGGCATGAGCGTGTTCGGTGGGATCGCCGCCGATTTCTGGTTTTATCCAGGCTCAATGTGAGCTGGCAAGGCTACGCTTCGCCTGAATTTCTTCGAGTAACGATAATCCCATCGCCAGACCAGCCTGCTGTCCCTCGGTATCTATCTGCGCCGCGATCAACGCAAGGTTATCCGCTGCGAGAGGATGGTTCAGCTGGCCCGCGATGTAAAACCACGCATAAGCTTTCTCCAGGTCTTGATCAACGCCTTGACCCTGCGCGTAGAGAAATCCCAAGTTGATTTGTGCGTCGGTATTCCCTGCAGCCGATGCGCGCGTATATCACTCGAGCGCACGGGGAGGGTCTTTCTTCCAATCGGTGCCAGTCTCATATAACTGCGCGAGCGTAAGCGCCGCCAGGGAATACCCCAGGTCTACCGCGCGCGAATAATATAGCTCGGCTTTTGCCACGTCCTTGGCTACTCCGAGCCCCAGGCGATAAAGTCGCGCTAAACTAAACGCGGCCTTCGCGTCCCCTTGACTCGCCGCGCGCTCGTACCAATTCGCGGCCTCTGTATTTGAACGGGCAACCCCGCGTCCTAACTCGAAGAGTCGACCGTATCCGAATAGCGCCGCAAGATGATCGCGACCCGCCGCGCGCTTCAACCAGCCCGCCGTGGCAGCCGGATCGCGCGCCACTCCGCTGCCGCGCAAGTACATTAACGCAAGGTTGTACTGTGCTTCGATATCCCCGTCCTCCGCGAACTGGCGATAACGCGCGATTGCGCTGGCGTCGCCCGCTTCGGCTGCCTGTGAAAACCATTCCCGTGCGATCCCATCATTGCGCGGCACGCCACGCCCTTTAATATGCATCAACCCTAATTGGTACTGTGCTTTGGCATACCCGTGCTCGGCGCTTTTCTCGAACCAGTTCAGTGCTTGCTTCGGATCCACCGCAACGCCTTCCCCATTGTCGTACATCATGCCGAGGGCAAACTGGGCACGGGGATCGTCGCGCCCTGCGTTGTCATTGAAGATTGCCAGCGCAACTGCGTAGTTCGCGGCCTTGTAGGCCGCGAGGCCGGCGTCAAATTCGGCGGCCACTGCAATGCTCACAGTAAGCTGCATTGCAACTCCACCTATCAGCAGGCGGCCGAGTTTAATCACCGATTGGAGTGTCATAGTGCTGATAGCGGCATCGACTACTAAATCTTCTGCCGTCAACGCCGCTATCAGTTATCCAACCATCACCCCAGGAGCTTAACGTGAATGAATTAGTCCGTGATTGGATGACTGCTACGGTCATTACGGTGGCGCCGACGACGACAATTGATGAAGCCGACGATCTCATGCAATCGCGCGGGATCCGACGTTTAGCCGTCATCGAAGACAATCTGCTCGCGGGCATTGTGAGTCAAGGTGACATACGCGCCGCGAAAGCCACCGCTTCCGCCGATCTTGGTGACTTCAGGCACACCCCGACTGTCGGCGCGATAATGACGCCCAATCCAATTACAATCCCCGAGAGCGCGAGCGTCGCACTGGCTGCAAAAACGATGCTGCAGCTAAAGTTAAGTGGGCTTCCGGTGGTCAATCAAGCGGGCGAAATGCGCGGAATTCTCTCGGAGTCTGACTTGTTCCGCTTCATAGTCGAACTTGCCAAAGGGCAAGAACACCGCAACGCTGCCTCGACCGTGTCTCGCGTCGCCTAGGCCAACGTAGGAATGTCCTTTCTTTAACCAACACTGGGCATAATCCAGCCTCAAGTACTCATGAGCTCTGGATTATGCTGAACATGTGGGTCGCGCCAGGGTTGGCGAAGAATCTCTTTTCTGGGCCTGTTCTCGCTATGCTTCCTTTCATTGATTCCACCCTCGGAATTTATAACCGAGGGGCCGCGCTTTGGCGGCAAGGTAATCCACACCCTTGCCTACTGCGCCTTGATGTGGTGGTGCGCAATGGGCTATTCCACACGCGGGTGGCGCGGACTTAGCGTGCTCCTCGCGGGCCTCGGGTTGGCCCTCGAATTTTGTCAAAGCATGACCGAATACCGCGTAGCATCGTCCGGCGATGTCATCGCGAATCTCGCGGGCGTGGTGCTTGGCTACTGGCTTGCACGACAGACCCCGGCTGGATTCCCAGTGTTTCGACAAGCAGAATAAGCCCCCTCTTCGTTTAGGAGCTCGCCGATCCATGGATTCCACAACGCATCGCCCGCGGCCGCTTGATGGCTTGCGTGTAATCGAAGCTGGGCAGTTACTGGCCGGCCCCTTTGCCGCTACGATTCTCGGTTACTACGGGGCGGAAGTTATTAAAGTGGAACCCCCTGAAGGCGGCGACCCTATTCGCCGCTGGCGCGTCGTTAAAAACAATACTTCGCTGTGGTGGTACAGCATTGCGCGCAATAAAAAATGTATCACCCTGGATTTGCGGCAAGCCAAAGGGCGCGAGCTCATGCGCCAACTCATTAACAAATCCGATGTCGTCGTCGAAAATTTTCGACCTGGGACAATGGAAAAATGGGAGCTCGGGCCTGACCATTTCAAAGAGACTAATCCACGTCTGATTTACTCGCGAATTTCCGGCTACGGCCAGACCGGACCGTACGCACCACGCCCGGGGTTTGCGTCCGTTTGTGAAGGCTTCGGTGGGTTTCGTTACGTGAACGGGTTTCCAGGGCAGCCCTCGGTGCGACCTAATTTGAGTATCGGCGACACGCTTGCGGGAGTTCACGCCGCGCTCGGGATATTGCTGGCCTACATTGGCCGCGATCGCGTCAACAACGGCGCGGGACAGGTCGTGGACGTCGCAATCTTCGAATCGATTTATAACTTGATGGAGGGCGTGGTTCCGGAATACAGCGGGGCCGGGGTCGTTCGCGAATCCTCGGGTTCAACCTTAACCGGCATCGTACCGTCGAATATTTATCCAACCCACGACGGCAAAACCATCATCATCGGTGCCAATACGAACTCGATGTTTCAACGTCTATGCGAGTTAATGGGTCAGCCCACCATGGCAACGGATCCGAAATTCAAGGAGAACAGCGAGCGCGTCGTTTTTCAAACCGAACTAGACGACCTCATTGGGCACTGGACGAGCTCAATGTCACAAGCTGAAGTGCTGGCGAAACTCGAGGCGGCCGGGGTCGCTGCCGGCCCGATCTACAGCGTAGCCGACATGCTCGGCGATCCCCAGTATCAAGCGCGCGGCTTGTTCGAAGAAGTCGAGGTTGATGGCGAGAAGTTGCTGTTACCGGCGATCATTCCCCGTCTCGCCGACACCCCTGGCGGCACAGATTGGCCGGGAGCGATGCTCGGTGCACATAACGACGAGGTCTACACTCAGCTGTTGGGATTAAGCGCCTCAGAACTCACTGGGCTTCGAGCGGAAGGGGTGGTGTAGGCAGCATCGTTCTGGAGACGGTAAACACCTCGGACCGAAGGTCCGGAGCAGTCTGGTGGTGACAGGGCGCGCGAGTCCAGTTCTCTCAAAGAAGATCGCGCAAGCGATAATAAAAAGTCCCGAGCCACAGCGCCGGGAGTCGAAATAGCGTTCCGCCGGGGAAATCCCGATGCTGAATGCGCGCGAACACGTCAAAGCGTTCATTCGTCCCTGCGATCGCCTCGGCGATTAATTTACCGGCGAAACCCGTTAGAGCCATCCCGTGCCCGGAGAACCCTTGCGCAAAATACACGTTTGGATTGAGCCGGCCGATATGTGGTGCGCGGTTGAAGGAAATATCCACATAGCCACCCCACGCATGGTCAATCTTCACGTCGTGCAGCTGCGGAAACACTTGCACCAGACGCGCCCGCATCGTGGCCTTAAGGTTTGGCGGTGGCACGGTCGAATAACTGACGCGCCCGCCGAACAACAAGCGCTTATCACCAGATAGGCGAAAGTAATCGAGCACGAAATTGATATCGGTCACTGCCATATTGTTCGTAATCACCGACGCCGCACGCTCCCCTAGTGGCGCGGTCGCGGCAATGTAGGTGCCGACCGGCATAATCTTGCGACTAAGCGCAGGAACTAACTTACCCAAATAGGCGTTGCCGGCGAACACGAGTTGGCCGGCATTGACTTGACCCTCGGCGGTGTACGCGATTGGCGTTTGGCCTACGTCGTAGCGCGAAACCGCGGAGGCTTCGAAAATCCGTACGCCTTCTTTGCGCGCCGCCGCGGCGAGCCCTAAGGTGTAATTCAACGGATGAACATGCCCGGCCTGGTGATCGAGCAATCCGCCAATGTAACGGGGTGATCGCAGTAAAGTGTGAAACTCCTCTCCTTCCAGATAGCGCAATGGATAGTCGTAGGTTTCCGCGAGTAGCGCCTGAGTCGCTTTTAACGAGCGGGCCTGCCGCGGTTTGATCGCGACATGCATCTGTCCCGCCTGCCATTCACAATCAATTGTATGTGCCTCGATCAGTTCCTTCACAAGGTGCACCGCGGCAACCGACATCTCCCATAAGCGGCACGCGTCCTGCGCGCCGACCTGCGTGGCCAGGACATCGATATCCCGCGCGAAACCAGGGATCACCTGGGCGCCACTGCGTCCCGAGGCACCCCAACCAATCCGCTGTCCCTCCAGCAAGATCACCTTGAAACCGCGTTGTGCGAGGTGCAGGGCCGCCGAGCACCCGGTGATGCCACCGCCGATGACGCACACATCGCAAGTCTCGGCGCCACGTAATACTGGTGAAAGCTCCCACGGGTGAGCCGTTGCTGCGTAATACGAATCGATATGGGTTGGGCTGGCCACGGGTACGGTGAGTTTAAACTACGATCACCTCTGTGCGGAGTTCACGATTGTCGATAAAAATAGGGCACGTCGCTCGACCAGCCTTGGACGCTAGAGCTATGATGCCTCCATTCGCCAACGATTTTCGTGACCAGGCCAGACCCAGGAGCGGCGGTAGAACCACCCACGACCCGATGACTAGCGCTAACGACACCTCGACTCGTACCGAATCCCTCGAAAAATGGTTACGCGAACGTAACTGCACTGAAGTCGAATGCATTATCCCGGATTTTTCCGGGGTCGCCCGAGGTAAAATTATGCCCGCCAGCAAATTCTGGAAGGAAGAGCGTCTACGCCTTCCAGAAGGTGTGTTTGCCCAGACCGTGACTGGAGAATATCCGCCCGAGGATGTGACCGATCCCACCGAGCCCGACATGTTGCTGCGCCCGGATGTCTCAACTATCCGCCTGGTCCCATGGGCCGCGGAGCCCACCGCGCAGGTGATTCACGATTGTTTCTATAACGATGGTCGACCCGTGGACCTCGCACCACGCACCGTGCTGCGTCGGGTGCTGGAGCTGTATGAGCGTCGTGGTTGGAAGCCGATCGTCGCGCCCGAGTTGGAATTCTTTTTAGTTGAAAAGAATATTGATCCGGATCTCCCGCTGAAACCGCCGATTGGCCGGTCGGGCCGGCCTGAAACCGCTCGCCAGGCCTATGGCATAGATGCAGTCAACGAATTTGATCCTTTGTTCGAGGAAATTTACGACTATTGCGAGGCGCAGGAGCTCGATATCGATACCTTGATCCATGAATCCGGCGCGGCGCAGATGGAAATCAATTTTTTGCATGGCGACCCGATGGAACTCGCTGATCAAACCTTCCTGTTCAAACGCACCTGCCGTGAAGCGGCCTACCGCCATGGGATCTACGCGACGTTCATGGCGAAACCCCATAAGGACGAGCCGGGCAGTGCGATGCATATCCATCAAAGCGTGCTCGACTCCAAAACCGGCGACACTATTTTCGCAACCCCCGATGGCAAGCTCACCGATCTGTTCTTATCGCATGTCGCAGGGCTGCAAAAATACCTGCCACCGGCGATGTCCTTCTTCGCACCGAATGTCAATTCGTATCGTCGACTCGCGGCAGGCGATTTCGCACCGATGAACGTGCAGTGGGGCTACGACAATCGGACGGTGGGATTACGCGTGCCGGTGGCCGACTCACAGAACACCCGAGTAGAGAATCGTATCGCGGGTGCCGATGTGAATCCCTACCTCGCGATCGCGCTGTCGCTGGCCTGTGGGTACCTTGGCATGATCGAAGGTCTGCGGCCGTCTGCGCCAATCGCCGACAGCGGGTACGATTTGGGTTATCAATTACCACGCACCTTGGAAGACGCGCTAAAGCTGCTCGAGGCCTGCCAACCGCTTAAAGACATTCTCGGCGAGCGCTTCGTTAAATGTTATTGCTCGGTAAAGCAAAAAGAATACGCCACGTTCTTCCACGTCATCTCGTCGTGGGAGCGTGAGTTCCTGCTGCTGAACGTATGACACCCTCCGCCACCGCCGAATGGCAGCAACTGGATCGTGCACACTACCTGCATCCATTTACCGATCCCAAAGCCCTGCACGAAGTGGGCACACGCATCATCACGCGGGCCGAAGGGGTCTGGTTGTGGGATTCCGACGGCAACAAGATCCTCGATGGCATGGCGGGCTTATGGTGTGTGAACGTCGGCTATGGACGAGCCGAGCTGGTCGACGCCGCGGCCGCGCAGATGCGGGAGCTACCCTACTACAACTGCTTCTTTAAGACCGCTCATCCACCTGTACTCGCATTGAGCGCCCTGTTGGCGGAAGTCACGCCGCCACAATTTAGGCATGTGTTTTTCACGAGTTCCGGCTCGGAAGCCAACGACACAATCGTGCGCTTGGTCCGTCGCTACTGGGATATTCTCGGAGCGCCGCAACGCAAAACGATTATCTCGCGCTGGAGCGGTTACCATGGCAGCACCGTGGCTGGCGCGAGTCTCAGCGGCATGCCTGCCATGCATGCGCAGGGGGATCTCCCGATCCCAGGCATCGTGCATATCGATCCGCCCTACTGGTACGGTCTCGGTAGCGACCTGAGCCCGGAAGAGTTTGGCCTCAAGGCTGCCGGCTGGTTGGAGACCAAGATCCTCGAACTCGGACCTGAGCGGGTAGCGGCGTTCATCGGCGAGCCGATTCAAGGCGCGGGCGGCGTTATCATTCCACCTGCGACCTATTGGCCCGAGGTTGACCGGATCTGCAAGAAGTACGACGTGTTGTTGATCTCTGACGAAGTGATCTGTGGCTTCGGGCGAACGGGCCGCTGGTTTGGCTGCGAGACCTTTGGGTTTGAACCGAACCTGATGACCTTGGCGAAAGGGATTTCCTCAGGGTATCTGCCACTGGGCGGGGTGATGGTTGACGCGAAAGTCGCGGCGGTCATGATCGATACCGGTGGGGAGTTCAATCATGGCTACACCTATTCCGGCCACCCCACCTGTTGCGCGGTGGCTGAGCGCAATATTCGCATCCTGCGCGATGAGCGACTCATCGAACGCGTAGCCACCGAAGTTGGTCCGTATCTCCAGGCTGGCTTGCGCGCGTTTAGCGATCATCCCCTGGTTGGGGAAGTTCGCGGAATTGGCTTGATTGCCGCGATTGAGCTGGTCAAGGACAAGGCCACGCGGGCGCGCTTCGCCCCACTCGGTGAGGTCGGGACAGTGTGCCGCGATTTTTGCTTCAAGGAAGGCCTGATCATGCGCGCGGTCGGGGATACTTTGATCATCGCCCCACCCCTGGTTATTTCGCGCACCGAAATCGATGAACTACTCCGCCGTGCACGCCGCTGCCTGGATCTGACCGCCGAGACTCTCGGTCTACGTACATAGGTAATCTCCGCGCACCGTGGCGTTCGCGTCATTCAACAGTTGCGGCACTCGCCAACGATGGCGTACTGTCACTCCTAAGCTTGCAGCACCAGGACAAGTGATAACGAAACAACGGGGCTTAGCCGCCCTAATAAATCGTGATCAGTGGAGGAGAAACCGCCATGACCAAAGCCGGATTCATTGCCCAACTTTCGTGTGCTGTATTCATCGGCCTCCTCAGCGCGTGCGGGGGCAGTGACGAAGCACCGAGCGCAGCGGCACCTGCCGAGAGCACAGAGGCGACCGCGACGCCGGCACCGAGTGCGGAAGACAACGTCGTCAATATTTACAACTGGTCCGACTACATCGCGGAAGACACTATTGTAAATTTCGAAAAAGAAACCGGCATCAAAGTCCAGTACGACGTGTTTGATTCGAACGAAGTCCTGGAGGCAAAGCTTCTCGCCGGGAATACCGGTTATGACATTGTTGTGCCCTCCGCCTTCTTCGTGGCGCGGCAAATTCAAGCCGGAGTCTTTCAACCACTCGATCGAAGCAAACTTCCCAACTATAAAAATCTCGATCCGGAAATCATGACCATCCTTGCTGGCTATGATCCCGACAATCAGCATGTCCTGCCCTGGCTATGGGGGACGACTGGCGTGGGCTATAACGTCAAGATGATTAAAGAGCGCATGCCGGATGCGCCGCTCGGCAGCTGGGACATGATCTTCAAACCGGAAGTCGTCTCGAAATTCAAAGACTGTGGTGTCGCGACTTTGGATACACCCGCGGAAGTTTTCCCGACTGGTCTGCGTTATCTCGGGCTTCCGACCGGGAGCCAAACCGAAGAAAACCTCGCGCAAGTCGAAACTCTAACGATGGGCTTGCGACCCTCGGTCAAATACTTTCATTCGTCGCAATACATCAACGATCTTGCGAACGGGGAACTGTGCCTAGTCCTCGGTTGGAGTGGCGATGTCTTCATCGCGCGCGACCGCGCTGACGAAGCCAAAAACGGCCAGGAGATCGCGTATTTCATTCCGAAAGAAGGTGCGCTGTTGTGGGTGGATACAATGGCAATCCCGAAAGACGCGCCACATGCGGCGAACGCCTATAAATTCTTAGACTATATCCTGCGTCCCGAAGTGATCGCGGCGGTTACAAATTACGTCAGCTATGCCAACGGCAACCTCGCCGCGACGCCCCTCGTCAATGAGAAGATTCGCGCTGACCCGTCGATTTATCCCGATTCGGAAACGAAAGCAAAACTCTTTCCGAATGTCGTGAATACGCCAGAGTATGACCGCCTCACTACCCGCGCGTGGACTCGCATTAAGACTAACCAGTAACTCGATTTCGACTGGCGGGAGACTTCAATGAGCGAAGGTAAAAAACCCGATCCGCTGATGGTCGCTCCGTGGAAAGATCCTGCCGCCACACCCTATATTCGAATTCAGAACGTCACCAAGAAATTCGGTGACTTTGTCGCGGTCAACAATGTCTCGCTGAACATCTACAAACAGGAGCTGTTCTGTTTGTTGGGCGGCTCGGGCTGCGGCAAGAGTACCTTGCTCCGCATGTTGGCTGGCTTCGAAGAGCCCGACGGCGGCCAAATCTTTCTCGATGGTCAAGACATGGCCGGGATTGCGCCATATAAGCGACCGGTCAATATGATGTTCCAGTCCTACGCCCTGTTTCCGCACATGAACGTGGAGGACAACGTCGCGTTTGGATTGAAACAAGACCATACCCCGAAGAAGGAACTGTGGGATCGCGTCAAAGGCATGCTGGAAATGGTAAAACTCTCCGGCTTCGCGAGCCGCAAGCCGCACCAGCTGTCAGGCGGCCAGCGCCAGCGGGTCGCGTTAGCGCGCGCCTTGGTCAAGCAACCCAAACTGCTGTTACTCGATGAGCCGCTGGGGGCACTTGATCGCAAGCTTCGCGAATCCACCCAATTCGAGCTGATGAATATCCAAGAGAAACTCGGCGTGACGTTCGTGGTCGTGACCCATGATCAAGAGGAGGCGATGACCCTCGCGAGTCGAATCGGGGTGATGAACCTGGGCCAAATCGTGCAAGTCGGAACGCCGACCGAAATCTATGAGTTCCCAACGAGTCGCTTCGTCGCCGATTTCGTCGGCTCGGTAAATATGTTCGACGGTCGGATTACTGACGAAGACAACGACTATGTGCGCATCAGTTCCGAGGACGCGGGGTGTACGATCTTCATCAATCATGGAGTCGCAGCCCCGCCAAGTGCCGCGCTGGCCGTCGCAATAAGGCCAGAGAAAATCGCTATTTCGCGTAGTCCTCCAGCGAATACTCAGGAGAACTGCACCCAAGGGATCGTCGAAGACATCGCCTATATGGGAGATATGTCGGTTTTTAACGTCCGCTTGAAATCCGGCAAACTCGCCAAGGTCACTCAACCAAACTTAGTGCGCCATACCGATGATGCGATTCACTGGGATGACCACGTATTTATGAGCTGGCACGCCGCCAGCGGTGTTGTGCTCACCGTATGAGCCGCGCCGGCTACCTTGCGCTCGGCGATCAGCTCGCGACTTCCGCCGAGCCGCTGATTCGCAATTTAGTGCGCCTGGCACCGATCCGGATTCTGCTTAATTTATTTGGCCGTTTAGGCCTTAGGGGGCGCGGGCTGGTGATCTTCCTGCCCTACGCGTGGCTGGCCTTATTTTTTCTGATCCCGTTCGTCATCGTGCTGAAGATTTCTTTCGCGGACCAGCTTATCGCGCGCCCGCCGTATAGCGCGTTGTGGGAGCTGAGCGAAAAAGGGTATCTCACGATCAAGCTCAATCTTAATAATTACCGGTTTTTGATCGACGACGCGCTGTATTGGAAGGCCTATCTGAACTCGGTGAAGATCGCGTTCGTTTCAGCGCTGATTTGTTTGATTGTCGGCTACCCGATGGCCTATGGCATGGCGCGGGCAGATAAAGCGTGGCGGAATATTCTATTGATGTTGGTGATCCTGCCGTTCTGGACGTCGTTCCTATTGCGCGTGTACGCGTGGATCGGTTTGCTTAATAACAACGGGATTATCAATAACGCATTACTCGGTCTGGGCCTCATCGATCAGCCGATCGTGATGATGAAAACGGATTTCGCGGTGTACGTTGGGATTGTGTATTCCTACCTGCCGTTCATGATTTTGCCGCTGTTCACCGCGCTCGAAAAAATGGATGTCACGTTGCTGGAAGCCGCCGCGGACTTAGGCTGCAAGCCACTGAAGGCGTTTTTCACGATTACGATACCGTTGTCGATGCCCGGGATCATTGCCGGCTTTTCGTTGGTATTTATCCCGGCCCTCGGCGAATTTGTGATTCCCGATCTGCTGGGTGGCACGGATACGTTAATGATTGGGCATGTTTTGTGGAACGAATTCTTCTCTAATCGCGCCTGGCCGGTCGCCTCCGCGGTCGCGATCGCGATGTTGCTGCTCGTGCTCGTGATCCTGTACCTGCAGAGCCGCTTTCAGCGCGCCGCGGAAGCACCATGAGTAACCCACGTTCCCGGTTTGTCACCGCCTGGATGTGCATGGGCTTTGCGTTTCTCTACATTCCGATCCTGTCATTGATCATTTATTCGTTTAACTCGAACAAACTCGTCACCGTCTGGGCCGGCTTCTCCACCAAGTGGTATGGCATTCTGCTGCGCAACGAGCAGATCCTGGAGGCCGCTTGGCTAAGTTTAAAAATAGGTTTCATCACCGCATGGATTGCCGTCGTCCTGGGCACCTTGGTCGCGCTGTGCCTCACCCGCTTCGGACCATTTCGCGGCCGCGCTCTATTGTCCGGACTTGCCACCGCGCCGCTGGTGATGCCTGAAGTTATTACCGGCCTGTCGTTATTGTTGCTGTTCGTCGCGATGGAGCAAGCCATCGGTTGGCCGGCGGGACGCGGTACGTTCACGATCATTGTCGCGCACGCGACCTTTGCACTTGCCTATGTCGCGGTCGTCGTGCAGTCACGTCTAGTTGGCATGGACCCGTCGATTGAGGAAGCGGCGATGGATCTCGGTGCAAAACCAGCGAAGGTGTTCTTTGTCATTACCTTGCCGATTATCTTTCCGGCCCTGCTGTCCGGCTGGCTGCTGGCGTTTACCTTATCACTTGACGATCTCGTGATCGCGAGCTTCGTGTCGGGCCCGGGTGCAAGCACTCTGCCGATGGTTATCTATTCGAAAGTCCGCTTAGGCCTGTCCCCGGAAATTAATGCTCTCGCGACCTTGCTAGTCGCCGTCGTCGCGGCGATGGTTGTCGGCATCGGATTGTTCAGCGCACGCCAGGAAAAAATACGCCAACGCGATATTCAAATGGCGATTGCCGCGAATAAATAGTTTGTTGTTGGGGTTCGCTTCGCTCACCTCAACCTACCCTTAAGATCGCAACCCCAAGCCGTACTATTGAGGTTCGTTGCTCTCGTCCGGAATCAACTCTTCCAGATCGTTGAGTTGGCGGGTGACATTGAGTCCGATCTGCGCGAGCTCGTTGTGCACTTGTTCGGCTAGCCGTAACTTATCTTCGAGCTGCCGGCGCGCTTGATAAATTGCCGCCTTTTGCCGGGTCATCTTATTCGCCATCGCAATGAGGTGCTCATAGCGTTCGCGTAGTTTTTTCTCTTTGGCCAGATGTGCTGCCTGGTAGCGTTCACGCACTGTTTCGATTTTCGCGCGCAATTGCTGTTCGGCTAACTGCTGTAATCGCTTCACGTAGTTCTGGAGTTGAGCCTGCGCCCGTTGCCGTTCCTGCGCGCGGACTTGCTCGACATATCGCCAAAAACGTCCCTCAAGTTCACGCGCGAATCCGCTGATTTCGTCGTTGACATCGTCGCGCGGCAAGGACGATTGGGGTGGAGGCGGGGTCGGCGCCGCCATCTCTATTTCCGGCACCACCGCGTCCAAACGGACTTTCATCGTCGTTTCGCCAAAGCGAACCCCGTCCTGTGCGCTGCGTTGTGGATGAGGATCGAGATCGGGCACCAGCCTTTTGCGGTCCGCGTGTAGCGCATCGACAAGTTGTGCGAGTTGCTCACCCGACACCGTGTTCGTATACAAAGCGCGTGCTATTTCGATCTCGGAAGTGGATGACGGTGGCTTCGATGACGCCGCGCCCTGCAGATTGGCGGGTGCAATGCGAAATATGCGCGAGGGGATTATGGCGGTGACCGTATGCGTTTTAATACCGGCTTCGTCCAGTGGTAATAACGCCGCTTCCTGGTAGGTGTAAACAGTTTGCGCCGGAGAGTTGTCGACCGTGAGGCTGATTGCGCCTTCATGCAGGTAATGGACATGCTGATCGTCGCGATTCCTGACGAAAACTTGAATGCCCGCCTCGAATGCCGTCACTTTGCCGGAGGCGATAACAGCTTTTAGCTGCTCGGCGCTAAGTTGATTGAACGGAACCCGCTCGCGGATTCGTCGTGCATCAAGGAGATCGTTCACGTCCGTGGCGCTCGTGCCGATGAGAGTGTAGGTGCGGCGTTTTTGCTAAAGCTCGCGGCGTTTGACGGGTGATTTTGATTTGATTCCATCGGCACTTACTCTTGCTTGCGTGGTTCAGAGAGCTGGCCCCAATCGTCTGCACAGTGGGCCGGAATCTATAAGTGGATTCTCCGCGGATGTTTAAGCTGCCGTGGCCACTGGCAGTGATGCAAAGTAGACCTGATCCGGTGTCTTTCGATCAAGGCTACTGTGAGGTCTTCGATTA
>SHZM01000059.1 GCA_009692265.1 Gammaproteobacteria bacterium | reverse complement strand
ACCATGCCTCGCATCATGACCGAACCCAGCTACCCCTTCAGACTCATACTCCGTTGGATTCACGCCCTTTGTTCAGACTCATACCCCATTGGATAAGGCTCAAGGCTTACAAAGCCGGCACGAAGGATTATATTAGCCGCCGCAATCTTTGCGCTTCCAGTTCGCCCGGTTTGAAACGTCGAATCCGGCCGTTGGAAGACATTCAATGCGATGGCGCGTACAAAGACTTCGACGCTGGGGTTAGTCAGAACAGGCGATACGATGAAGATCGCCGTGTCAGGGTAACTAGGTTATTCGTCTACCGTCTGGGTGCGTTATGGGGTATCCGAGTTTGTGGGAGGAGTTGATAAATCATGAGTCGTGCGAAACCAGCAATTAAAGACCGAGAAACTAAAAGTAAGATCCTTGGCGCCGTGGCCGAGGCGACTGAACTGAGCAAGAAGCAAGTACAAGCGGTGTTAACGGCGCTCCGTGAACATGCAATCCGTCATCTAAACGCACGTGGCTCCGGCGAAATGAGTGTACCGGAACTTGGTGTGAAGCTTCGGCGGGTAAAAAAGGCCGCGCGCAAAGCCGGTATGGCTCGCAATCCGTTCACGGGTGAAATGGTGAAAGTTGACGCACGTCCGGCTAGCCTGTCGGTTCGTGCCGCTGCATTGAAAGCGCTCAAAGACGCTGTCGCTTCCTAAGAAAGTTCTGCGCGGAGCAGGATTTCGGTAACGGGTTTTCCGTTTCGACGGGCCGCATACTCTGCGGCCCGTCTGCATTTTTACGTTCATGCGTTCATGCGTTCATGGGGTCAGAGTCGATCGCTCCGCAGATCGACTCTGACCCCATGAACGTGTACCCTGCGCGGTGAATCGTGAATGGTGCCTGCGAACTGTCTAGTTCGTGGGATAATCGGGAAGCCGGTGTGCGAGTAACTAGCTCGCAGATCCCGGCGCTGCCCCCGCAACGGTAGACGAGTTGTCCCTCCAGAATGTCACTGCGCTAGCGCGTGGGAAGGCGGAGGAAACCGAGATCGACTGATCTCACTCGTGAGCCCGGAGACCGGCCAATCGCGACGAATCCCCAGTTGCGGCGGGCCAATCGGGATGCTTCACGGATCTACCGTGCGGCGGCGTCTGACCAAGTTCCCCTGCAACTTCCCATACTAATCGTACTCGGGTGAGAGTACGTGGAGGTGTTGCCATACGCGCTTGGACTGTATTTCTGTTGTGCCCGTTGACTGTTGCTGCTGTCACTGAGCTACCGCCGGTTAACAGCGAAGAGATCGTTGTTACCGCAGCTCGGATTCCAATCCCCCAACGTCAGGCCGGTCCTGGCGTTACGGTCATCTCCCGCGAAACGATTGAGGCGCGCAATCCGCGATACGTCACGGATTTACTCCGCGATGTGCCCGGCTTCGCGGTTAGTCGTCTCGGCGGCGCGGGAAAACAGACTCAACTTCGGGTCCGGGGTGCCGAAGCGCACCATGTCATGGTGTTAATCGACGGCGTTGAGGCAAACGATTTTAGTCTCGATGACGCATTCGATTTCGCTCACTTGCAGGCAGATGAGATCGAGAGGATCGAGATTGTACGTGGGCCGCAGAGTGCGTTGTGGGGTAGCGATGCGTTAGCCGGTACCATCAATATCATTACGCGTGAAGCCGATAAGGCCCTCACAGCACGTGGTGGTGTTGAATACGGTTCTTTTGATACTGAAACATTCAAAGGAAGTGTTGGCACGCAGCAGACGAACTATCACGCGAATGCCGCGGTGTCCTACGTAGACAGTGGCGGCATTAACGTTGCCGAACTCGGCAACGAAGAGGATGGGTACCGCAATGGTACTGCTAATCTCCGTGTTGGCTGGCGCATTCGAGACGACCTCTCGCTCGCCCTTTCGGGTCGGCTGGTGGAGGCGGAAAATGAGCGCGATAGCGATCTCGGCCTTGGTGTTCCGTCCGATACCCCAGGTGTTACCGATGTGTTCCAAGCGTATTCAGGTGCGAACCTGATTTGGACAGGGTGGGAGGGCCGTTGGGTGAATACGCTCAGTGGGACGTATAGCCGAATGGACAACCACGATGTCGACTCCACGCAGTTCTTGCCCGAGAGTCAAGCCGAAGGTAATAAATACCGCGGAGCGGCTCAATCTACTGTCAAGCTGGCGACGAACCATGGGGTGGCCTCAATGCACGCGCTTACCGTCGCGCTTGATTACGAAAAGCAAGATTTCACTCAACGCGGCCCGATCGTGTTTGGTCTGGATCCCAACCAGGAACGCGAGTTCTCAACCTATAGCTACTGCGGTGAATATCGAATCACGGTCGCCGAAAACACTCTCCTTGCCGCCAGCGGCCGGTACGACGACTCGGACGAGTTTGAAAGTAACGGGACTTATCGGGTCTCGCTAAGTCATTCTTTTCCGGTCACCGCGACGAGCGCGACGTTGAGCTACGGCACAGGACAGAAATCGCCAACCTTCACCGACCGGTTCGGCTTTTTTGCCGGTGGTTTTCTACCCTTTATTGGGAATCCCGGATTGACTCCGGAAAAATCGGAGGGCTATGAATTCGGATTACGACAAGCGTTGTTTGGCAAACGCCTGGAGCTAGGTGCGACTTACTTCAATGAAAAACTGTTGGACGAGATTGAAGGTTTTGTGGTGGATCCGACGGGGGCTTTTTTTACCGCCGTTAATCTTGATGGCACGAGCAAGCGTCGCGGTATTGAGCTGAGCTTCAAAGCAAACCTCTCCCGACAAATTGATCTCAGCAGTTCGTATACCTACTTGGACGCGACCGAAGTTGAAGCAACGGGTCTACGCTCGGACGAAATTCGTCGCCCCCGTCACCAGGGAGGGATCAACGCCACTTGGCGCTCGGCGAACGCGAGAACACAGTTGAACATCAATGCGGCCTATACCGGTGATCACCTGGACGACTGGTTTCCACCACCAACCTTTACCAAGACCCGGGTGACTCTCGATAGCTACACCTTGGTTGGCATCTCTGCGACGCAGGCGCTGAGCCGTGGATGGTCGTTGACGGTTCGGGTCGATAATCTCACCGATGACGAATATCAAGATGTATTCGGTTTCGAGACCGAGGGTGTCGCGGGTTATCTCGGACTTAAATACGACTTTGGGCTGTAGCCTTTGCAGCTAGCCCTGATCTGGACCCGCGTCATCGTGACGCGGTAGTCGATCACCGGTGTCGAACCAGTCAAGCTTGCTCATCTGCCAGATATGATATTCCGGCGGGACGAGAGCAGGGTCGTCTAGGCTCGCCAAGGTGAAGTCGACCATTCGTGCTTCGACTCGACGGCGAAACCCGATTTGAGTTCCACACTCGGCGCAAAACTCCCGTTGATAAAGCGGTGACGAGAAATACATCGCCGGGGTGCCGCGACTGTAGGCGAAATGGTCGACGCGTGTCGTTCCCCAGGCTACGACCGGCGCAGCGTTCGCACGCTGGCAGAGTCGACAGTGGCAGAATCCTGCATCGATTATCCGACCATTAATTTCATAGCGAAGGCGGTTGCACAAGCAACCGCCGGTCAGGATTTTTGTCACCCCTCACCCTCTCCGAGTAAAAACGACCGCCTTCGGCGTATTTAGTTTGACCGGTTCGTTCGTTCACATGTCGATGTGCTCAACCCCATCGACGCCGTCGAGTTGGTCGAGGATGGCGCGGTAGCGCGGATCTCGAACGTCCATCGTAATCGTGTTCGATGGTTCGTTCGGATTCACCGGGTCCAGCGGCCGCTGTGGATCGAGCTTATTGAAGTGGAAGTTACCCAACTGCTTTAAAAAAATATCGAGCGTAATCGCATCAATAGTGCCGAGCGCGGCGCCTTTCCTTAAATCCGTTATGAGCTGCGGGACCGATTTCGCCAACGCTTGGCGTTCTTGAACTGTCGTGACCGGAAGCACGCTGAATAGCAGCCGACGAATGAGATCAACCGCCTCGCGCCATTCAGGACTGTCCGCGCCATGCCTGTGGTGGGCGAGTACCAGGTACCTCCGCCATTGGCTCATCAGGAACTCGACCAAAAAATGCGGCGGCAGTGGACCATCGGCGTCGGCGATAGCGCGCCGGATCGCATCGCCAGCCGCGGTGATATCGGCTTTATAGGAGACAGGATTCTCGGATTCAGTCACGGCAGCGCGGCAGTCAATAGAAAAAACGTTTCGGGCGGATATTTGACCATCATGAATTGATCTAGTAGAGCGTCTCGAAATTAGGCCACCGATTCTACAGGTTCCTGGTACGCGAGTCCGCTAGCGATATTAGCGTGATTGCCCAGGTATTCTCCCTTCGACGCGAGGGTAGGTGCTATGCGCTAGTTCAAACTTTTGGACATTTGGATCGTAAAGCTTAGTGGCGTGGCCAGGTCCCAGGTAAATTCGAGGCAGGCAAGCCTGCATGATCTGCTCAAAGCCCGCTTCCGACTGCGACACCGTGTGGAAAGATGCGGCCCGACAGGTTAGCGGGTGCGAGGTGGTGATTTGCAAATAGCCGCCGAGTTCACTGTCTTCAAGCTTGAGCATACAGCGCTTCTTCGCTGAGGACCCATTGCACACGATTCGTCAACCGCGAAGTCCGAGCCTCGACCGGTCCGGCGACCGCCAGGCACGCGGACTCGAAGCGTTCACCGCGGACCTGTTCCAGATAGTCGTCGAGCAGCGCGATGAACGTCGGGTAAGTGTCATTCTCGTGCCGTCGTTGCGCGCGTAGGGTCCCGTCGGCAAGCGCGAGCAGCGTTTTCGTTCCGCCGATATCCGCGACCAGAATCACCTTTCCGCTCCAATTTAGAATGGTTTTTCTCCCCGCGCGGGAAGCTACAATCCGCACCTTACCACTGTTTTTTCCGAGCCATCAGTCTATGCCAGTCGTTATCGTCGGTGCCGGCTTACTAGGACTCACCAGCGCGTTTTTTCTTAAGCGCCATGGCCTCGATGTGGTTGTCATTGAGCGCCAAGCCGAGGTCGGCCTGGAAACAAGTTTCGCCAACGGCGGGATGCTGCACGCGAGTCAGGCGAATCCGTGGAATGAACCCGGTGTGTTTCTTACCGCACTGCGCATGCTCGGTCGCGAAGATGCGGCGTTATTAGTTCGCCTGCGTTCGGTACCGAGTCTACTGCGCTGGGGCGCGGCCTTTGTGCGGGAATCGAACCCGGCGCGTTATTGCCGCAACTTCGAGAAGAACGCCCGGCTCGCGCGGTATTCGCTGGCGCAAATGGTGACATTACGCCAGGCCATCGGCACGGATTACGACTTCATGCAGCGCGGCACGATAAAGTTATATAGGACCGAGGCCGAAGTCATCGCCGCTGCCGCGCTGTGTACCCAGCTGCTTGAATGGGGGATCAACTACCAGGTGCTCACACCCGCGGCCGCGGTCGCGATCGAACCCGCGCTGGGACCGATTGAATCGCGTTTGGCCGGCGGGCTGTTTTTCCCCGACGATGAGGCCGGTGATGCCTACCGGTTTTGTCGCCTCTTGGCCGCGCATTTACGAGCGCTGGGGGTCGTCTTTCACTTCAACACCAACGTCCTCGGGTTAACAGGTGATCACCACCACGTGCGGGCGGTGCGGACCACACTCGACGAACATACCGCTGAGGCGATCCTTCTCGCGGCCGGGAGTTACACTCCGCTATTGACGAAATCCTTGGGACTGAGGATTGCAGTCGCACCCGTAAAAGGCTATTCGCTCACGGTGCCCATAAAGGGTTGGTCGGGGGCGCCCCAGGTACCGGTGATCGATGATCATCTGCACGCCGCGGTGTGTCCGCTGGGCGATCGCTTGCGCATCGCGGGAACCGCTGAGTTCGCGGGCTACGACCATGCGTTAACGCCAGGACGGATTGATACGCTGTTCCGCCTCGTGACCGAGTTGTATCCTAGGTTTGCACCCTACCTGGATCGTGCAGAGGCCGCGCCTTGGACCGGCTTGCGGCCGATGAGCAGCGACGGAGTCGGCATCATGGGGCGCACGCGGATCGCGGGTCTGTATCTGAACACTGGCCATGGCCCCTTGGGTTGGACCATGGCGGCTGGCGCAGGGAGGCTGGTCGCGGATGAGATCGCCGGAGTCAGCCCTGAACTTGCACTTGCGCCATATCACGTAACGCGGGGTACATGACGGAAGCGCTTGTTTTGATAACAACTGTAAATCCCTCGCTGGAGGGCAAGGAGGCAGAAGATGGACGCCCATCCTATTGTTTCGCGCGAGGCGTGGTTAGCTGCGCGCCAGGCATTACTTCGACAGGAAAAAGATTTTAACCGCGCGTGCGATGCTTTAAGCGCGCAACGTCGCGCAATGCCCTGGGTGCGGGTCGACCAGGCCTATCGATTTGAAACTCCGCAGGGCACTGCTTCGCTAGCCGACCTGTTTACCGGGCGTAGCCAATTGCTGATCTACCATTTCATGTTTCCAGAGGTCTGGGCGGATGGCTGCAAGAGCTGTTCGTTCTGGGCGGATAATTTCAACGGGATCGAGGTTCATCTCGCGCACCGCGATGTCACTTTGACCTTGATGTCGCGCTCACCGCTCGCGAAACTCACAGCCTTCAAGCAAAGAATGGGCTGGACCCTTCCGTGGGCCTCGTCGCTCGGCTCGGAGTTCAATTTTGATTACCAGGTTTCGTTTACGGACGAGGAACTCGCGGCCGGGGATGTCACCTACAACTACGAGCGCCGCAAGTTTCCGGTGGTCGAAGCACCTGGAATCAGCACTTTTATCCGCAACGAGCAGGGCGAGGTGTTCCACACCTATTCGTGCTACGCCCGTGGGCTCGATATGCTAAACGGTGCCTACCATTTATTGGACTTAATGCCAAAAGGTCGCGACGAAGACGGTTTGCCCTATTCGATGGATTGGGTGCGATTACGCGATCGCTATTAAGGGAATCTTTATAAATTCGCTGAAGGCAGCGCTGGCTGCGGCAGTGCCTGTAGGCCGACAGGCCGCTAGCGCATCAGTTAGACTACAGCTTCGCGATAGACCTTAACTTAAGTGAGCAAAATGAAAGAACACATTACACAGCCACTCGCCGATGGATTCGTTTTTCTGGAGGGGCCACGCTGGCACGAAGGTCATTTGTGGTTTTCCGATATGTGGGATTTCAAGGTATATAAAATGACTGCGCAGGGTGCGCGCAGTGTGGTGTGCGAAGTGCCGAAGCGGCCGTCGGGGATCGGCTTCCTACCGGACGGGACGCCCCTGATTGTCTCAATGGCCGATCGTAAATTGATGAAGCTGGTCGGCAAGCGCCTTAGCGTTCACTCTCATCTCGAAAAACTAGCCGGTGGCGACGTCAACGATTGCGTCACCGATGCCAATGGCCGGACCTATGTTGGCAATTTTGGGTATGACTTGTTTGGTGGTGCCACTGCCGCGCCGGCCGATCTCATCCTGGTAGAGGCGAACGGCGCTGCGCGAGTCGTGGCCACCGGGCTCGACTTTCCGAATGGCAGTGTGATCAAGGACGATGGGAAAACACTCGTTCTTTCCGAGTCGTGGGCGAATCGTCTGACCGCGTTTGAGATCGCGGCCGATGGCAGCTTGTCGAATCGTCGGGTCTACGCAAACTTGGACAATCGCACCCCGGATGGGATCTGCCTGGACGCCGCTGGCGCGATCTGGGTATCGTGTTTCAGCATCGGCGAGTTCATTCGCGTGCTCGACGGGGGTGAGATCACCGATATCGTTCGTTGTGGCGATAAGCGCGCGGTCGCCTGCCAGCTCGGGGGGCGCGATGGCAAGACTTTGTTCTGCCTCACCTATGCCGGGCAGCTCGAAGATCTGCGTCAGAAAAAAGCCGCGGGTGCGGTTGAGACGGTGCGGGTTAGCGTCGGCAGCGGCGGTTCACCTTAAATCCTGTCTTCTCGGCGGCCGTGCTCAACGCTTTCGAACTTGATTCGGGACGCCTGCGCCAGGTGCAGGTGGACTCGCTCGAGGATCTGCAGGCCGCGCGCCCGGTGTGGGTGGATTTCGATGATGCCAGCGAAGTCGAGCTCAGTTGGGCCAAAGAGGTGTTTGGGATCACCCTGCCCGATGACGAAGACGAGGATGAAGTCGAAGACATCGAAGCCTCGGCGCGCTTCTTCGTCGAAGAAAACGGCGAGCTGCATATCCGTTCGGATTTTTTCCTCCTTGACGAACAGGACAGCGAAGTTGTGCGCGTCGCGTTTGTCCTCAAGAACCAAGTGTTATTCAGTATTCATGCGGACGACCTCCCGGTGTTTCGCTTACTGCGCCTGCGCGCCCGAGTGCAACCGGGCTATGTCGAAGACGGCAAGGACGTCCTGCTCGAACTGTACGCCGCGAATGCCGAGTACTCGGCGGATGCCTTGGAAGGGATCTACGCTCGCTTAAACAAATTCAGCGACAAGGTGCTCGGCACGCATCTGTCAGACGAACAAGCGGCGGAAGTCCTGTCCGAGATCGCTCGCGAAGAAGATCTCAACGGTTATATTCGCCGCAATTTAATGGATACTCGCCGCGCGACCTCGGCGTTAATGCGCGGCCGCGTGCTTTCCAGCGAACAGTTTGAAGCGGCTCGCCAGATCATGCGTGACATTGATTCACTCGACAGCCACACCGGCTTCTTGTTCGACAAACTTAATTTTCTAATGGACGCCACGGTTGGCTTCATCAACATCAATCAGAACAAGATCATCAAGATCTTCTCGGTTGCTTCGGTCGCGTTATTACCGCCAACCCTGATCGCGAGCCTCTACGGCATGAACTTCAACTTTATGCCGGAATTGCACTGGAAGTATGGCTATCCTTTCGCGCTCGCCGTGATGGGGTTATCGATCATCGCGCCGTTTTGGTATTTTCGGCGGAAGGGGTGGCTGAAGTGGTAGTCAAGCAACTCCGACGGGTTAATCGTAGCGGTATTTCATACCGGCATGTCGAACAGACAGGGTGATTTCTGAAATGCTCGCGATCGATAATTCCGAAGTAATCGCCCAGCTCACGGACAGCGCAAAGGATTTTTGTCGCCGCGCCCTGCCGCTGCGCCGTCTGCGGGCGCTGCGTGAACAACGCTCTTCGTTTGACCGTGCGCGCTGGCGCGAAATGGCGGATCTCGGGTGGACCGCACTCGTTGTCCCGGAGCCACGTGGCGGTCTCGATCTTGGTGCAGCCGGCGCGGCGAGTGTGTGCCGCGAGCTTGGCCATGTGGTTGCCGGCGAACCGTTGGTAGAGACCGCGATTACGGCCGCGGCACTCTTGGTGGCACTTGATCCAACCGAAAATCGCCTGGCGACCTTATTAAGCGGCGAGAAAATTTTCTCCTGTGCGAGCGCTGCTTCGTGGCAGGCCGCAACCTCCGTCGCGGCGACCACGAAGGGTTCGATGTATGTGCTCACCGGGCAGCTTGATAATTTTCCGATCGCGCCCGAAGCGGATTACCTAGTGTTGCCGGCGGCCTGTGAGGGCCGTCTGGCGGTGTTCTGCGTCCGCGCCGATTCCCCTGGGTTAAAGATCTCGCCACAAACATTGGCGGATGGCACTCGCGACGGTTGCGCGACGTTCGTCGCGGTCCATTGCGAGAGCGGCAACCGTCTGGCCGGGGATGAAGATCCCTTGCCGCAGGTTCAGCACGCCCTCGCGCTTTCCGGGATCGCCGGCAGCGCTTACTTGCTTGGTTTGTGCGAGGCCTTGTTGGAGATGACGCTTGAGTATGTTCGCGTGCGTCGACAGTTTGGTCGCGCTATCGGGAGCTTTCAAGCCTTGCAACATCGCCTGGTGGATATGTATCTACAGGTACGGCTCACCGCCTCCGCACTCAATGAGGCCGTCATTGCCTGTGACAGCGGCGGTAATGCGAAACGTGCGGCCGCGCGCGTGCGGCATCGTGCCTGCGAGACTGCCCACCTGGTGATTCGTGAAGCGGTGCAGATGCACGGAGCAATCGGTTATACCGAGCAATGCGATGTGGCGCTGTTCGTGCAGCGGGCGCTGGTGCTCGTCGCGCGTTACGGCGATGCACTCGAAGCGTTAACGGTCGCAACCGAAAGTGCGACGATTTCGGCGATTGGTGTTCAATCCGTGGCCGAGCACGAACCGATGAACGGCGACTGGAACTCGCTCGCGGACGAGGCGTTTCGCGGCACGGTCCGCGCGTGGGTCGAAGCAAATTATCCGACGCCGCTCAGACATTTCCCGGGTCAGGTGCGGTGGGCGCAGATCCGCGAATGGCACCAGCGCCTGCTGGCACGTGGGTGGGCGGCGCCCGCGTGGCCGGTGCAGTATGGCGGCATGGGCTTGGCCCCGAGCAAAATGCTGATCTTCATCGAAGAACTTGAACGATGGGGAGTCGCGCGTGCGCCGGATCAAGGGATCGTGATGATCGGCCCGATCCTGTTTGAATACGGCACGCCTGAGCAACGCGAGCGCTATTTAAAGTCGGCGTTATCTGGCGATAATCTCTGGTGCCAAGGGTATTCAGAGCCGAACGCGGGGTCTGATCTCGCGTCGCTCGCGACCAGCGCGGTGATCGAAGGTGACGAATTTGTAGTAACCGGGCAGAAGACCTGGACCACGCACGCACTGGACGCGACCCATATGTACTGCCTGGTGCGCACCGATCAAAATGCGAAGCCGCAAAGAGGGATCAGCTTTCTACTGATCGACCTGAATCAACCTGGAGTTACCGTGCGACCGATCGTCAACCTCGGGGGGCACGTCGATTTCTGTGAGGTATTTCTCGATCAAGTGCGAGTGCCGCGCGAAAATCTCGTCGGTGAACTTAATCAGGGCTGGACCATTGCAAAAGCGTTGCTGGGACACGAACGGCTATTCGTGGGCAGCCCAAGGCTCTGCCAGCACGCACTGAATCAATTGCGCGAACTCGCGCAAGCCACTGGTAAAACACGCGATCCGGTATTCATGGACGCACTCACTCGGATCTCGCTCGACATTGGTGATCTCGAGGCGTTGTACACCGAGTTCGCCGCGGTTATCAAACGAGGCGGGGCGCTTGGGGCCGATGTGGCGTTGCTTAAAATCGGCGCGACTGAAACTTACGTCCGGCTGAGTGAAATGATCGTAAAAGCAGCGGGAGCAGCGGGTGGCGTACAAGGCAAAATCGATTTCAACGGAGTCGTGATCGATGTGCTCAGCCACTACTACAGCGCGCGGCCCGCGCCAATCTACGCCGGCAGCAACGAGATCCAACGCAATATTATCGCCAAGCACGTGCTGCAATTGCCGAGCTGATCATGTTGACCGAATCCTACTGGCCTGCGACGAACGAGCTCCCGCTATTTAACCGAAGTTGCGGGGAGGCGTTGCGAATCGCGGCCCACGCGGTACCGACCCGCATCGCGCTCGTCGATGGACAAGTCGATCCGACCTTGCGTCGACGTTGGACCTATGCCGAGTTACTGACGCAGTCCGAACGCACAGCGCGCGCGTTGCTCACTCACTTTAAGCCGGGCGAGCATATCGCGGTGTGGAGCGGTAATAGCCCCGAGTGGGTGATTCTGCAATTTGGTTTGGCGCTCGCCGGCATGGTGATGGTGACTGTAAACCCGGCTTTTCGTGTCGCGGAGCTTGCCTATGTGCTGCGTCAATCGCGCGCAAGCGGGATCTTCCATCAAGCGGAATACCGTGGTCGCGCGCTTGGTGCCGTGATCGAAGAAGCGGTTGCGGCCGACAAACTCGATTTGCAGCGCGTGGTTTGTATCGACGATCTCGCGCGATTTATCGAAGGCAGGAATGACCTGGCGCTGCCAGTGGTGGAACCCTCCGCACCCGCCATGATCCAGTACACCTCTGGCACCACCGGGCAGCCTAAGGGCGCGCTGCTGAATCATTACAGCGTGACCAATAATGCGCGATTGATGGCGTTGTTGAAGGGCGCTGATGCCGACACTGTCAATCTCGCAGTGGCGCCGCTATTCCATACCGCGGGTTGTGTCGGAGCCATCCTTGGATCGATCCAGACCTACGGCGCGATCGTGTTGCCGCCGGCGTTCGACGCCGAATCGATGTTGGATTTTATCGAGCAGGAACGGGTTAGCTTTACATTCGCGGTACCGACGATGCTGATCGCGCTTCTTGATGCGCAGGCCCAACGGCCACGCGATCTCTCCACCTTGAAGGTCGTGTTTTCGGGCGCGACCATCGTGCCGGTGGAAGTCGTGCGGCGGGTGGAGGCCGAGTTCGGCGTGCGTCTAGTTATCGGATTTGGCCAAACCGAGTCGTCGCCCGGGATCACGCATACCCGACTCGACGATGGCCCTCGCGACAAAAGTGAAACAATCGGACGCCCAATGCCGCAGGTCGAAGTCAAAATCATCGATCCCACAACCGGCGCGACTCTCGCGATCGATCACCCAGGCGAGCTATGTACCCGCGGCTTCCTCGTGATGATGGGGTATTACGACATGCCGGAAGCAACCGCGGCCGCGATCGACCAGGACGGCTGGTTACACACCGGCGATCTGTGCGCGATGGATGCGCGTGGTTACTGCCGCGTCACTGGGCGACTGAAGGACATGATTATCCGCGGCGGCGAGAATATTTATCCGCGCGAAATCGAAGAAGTGCTCTACACCCACGCCGCGATCGCGGAAGTCGCGGTTTTCGGTGCCCCGAATCAGTATTGGGGCGAGGAGGTTGGTGCCGCCTTCACGTTGAAAGCAGGCGCGACGGTTACAAGCGAGACGCTGCGCGAGTTCGTTAGCACCCGGCTCGCACGGCATAAGCTGCCGACGCTGTGGTTCTGTGTCTCTGAAATTCCGGCGACTGCCTCGGGAAAGTTACAAAAATTTCGTCTGGTCGAGAGGTATCGGGCGGGCGAGCTGGCATCCTCCGCCATTTAGTCGTCGTGGGCCGCGACCATTGTCGGTCATGGGGAATGCCTAGCGCTTCACGGCAGCAAGACGCTCGAAGATCGAGCACTTGCGTCGGCCGGACGCGCGTGATCTGAGTCGAAATAAACCCGAGCCGCGGTTCCAATCGCCATTTATAGGCCATGCATACGTGGCCGTTTGCGCTGTGCAATCGTTCGCCTCCAGTTGTTTTGACTCGAGCGCGTTTGTCCGCAGCCTTGCTCTCGGCGGAAGTACGCCGAGGAGTTACCCTAGAAAAAGAATAATTTTACCGTTCAGATGGGTGTTACCTTTTGGGTGAGTTCGCGACAACCCGCGCAGCGCGTCCCCTTGCGCGCATGGCGGCGTTGCAACTCGGAGGATGTGCTGGCTATTCCTCCTCATCGCGCCTTGCCCTGCATCCAATGTGACACATTGCACGCGCCGATCAACTGCCGTTTCTAGGGTTACCGGTTACGCATGGCGCGCGCCTGGCTGGAACACAATCCTAAGTTCGAATTACGGTTCCAGCCTACCTATTATCCGTGGGGCAATCATATCGAACGGCGCTGGAAGTAACTTCACGATGTCGTCACTCGAAATCACTCGCACAAAACCATGGAGCTCCCGATGCACGCCGTTTACACGATCTTGCATGCCGTCCAACCCTTCCCGGGCACCGATTACGTCCACGCAAAACTTTAATGAAGCGTAGCTGCGAGCAGTTATTTAGGTTCACGGCGGAGCCGGGGGTAATAGGCGTTCCACCCGCGGCGGTTACCCCAGCATCACGCGCTCCCGCGTGATCACAAATGCCAGCGGTTCCGTTAAAAAATTATGCTCATCGGCACGCGTGTTTGCATATTCGGAGGTCAATGCCGCTGCGCGCATCGCGGCGGTATCGTCGAACCATGTCAACGCCACACCGTCGAGCGGTGGTTTGCGATTGTCACGGTACGCCGCTAAGCGCGTGTGACTCTGCACATACCGATGTACCTGTGGAATAGAACCGCCCAGGGGGCCGTGCGTAGCAACCCAGTAGCGATGAAAAACCTCCGTGCTCAGATCAGGGCGCTTCACGACGAGTTCGATATTCTTAACGCCATTCGGCGGGATCGGACCGTCTTTAATGACGACATCTTCGGTGATGATTTCGCAGCGTGAGGTCGGGGCCATTAAATTTATTTCGTCGTTGAGCACCGCGCGTAGTTCCGATCCGTCCTGCAACGCGCGCAAGGCTGCGGTATCGTCGAACCATAACTCAGCCATGCCATCAACGGCTGGCTCGCCTTTTTTATAACCTGATGCGATCGTCTGCGACTGCACATAGCGCCGAAGCTTCGGCAGGCGACACACGAGCGGTGCATGGCGATGAATCCAATGATCTTCGAACTCGGCGAGTGAGGCACCGGGACAGCGTTTAAAAAGCGTGATCACTTTGAGCATATTTAACCCTTCACGACAAGTCGAATTTTGAGCGAAACCCTAGCTATAGGTCGGTACGCGCTTCTCGCGAAATGCACTGATCCCTTCGCCGAAATCCCGGCTCTCGCGAACTAGATCGCCGAGCGCTTGCTCCGCAGCCTCGCGCGCGAGGGTCACTTCCGCGATTCCCGTGCTGATATGCCGTTTCACGGCCTGCACGGCGACAGGGCTGTTCGCCGCGATCACTTCGGCGGTCTTCAAGGCCTGATCGAGCAAGGCTGCGGTTGGCACGACTTGATTGATCAGCCCGATCCGTACGGCTTCGTCGGCATCGATCATCTCCGCGGTCAACAGCAGTTTCATCGCATGCACGTGCCCGATCTGGTGGATTAACTTGGCGGTCGCGCCACCGAACGGATAGATCGCCCATTTCACCTCAGGCAGGCCGAAGCGCGCGTGGGGGGCGGCGTACCGAATGTCCGAGGCAAGCATTAACTCAACTCCGCCGCCCGCGCACACGCCATTAATCGCGGCGACGATTGGTTTCGGGTAGCTCGACGTTTTAAGTAGCGACCGATTGACCATTCGCGCGGTTTCTTCGCTCGCGCTGAGATCGCCGCTCACGTCCGCCCCCGCATTGAAGGCCTTATCACCCGCGCCAGTGATGACAATGCAGCGGCAGTCGGAAGTTTCGAGTTGGTCCCAAACGGCCGCGAGTTCGGCCATCATCGCGCGGCTCATCGCATTGCGCTTGGGTTGGTTGTCAATGGTAATGAGGGCGACGTGGGGGCGTGGATGCTCAAGCAGGATGGGCATGGTTTCGAAATCCTTCATTGATGGCGGGCAGTGCCGGGATGGTAGTGCCTGAGGCGACGGATCGAAAGTCGTTCGGGGCAAAATTCGGCGTGGGCGCTAATTCGGCGCTGTCCAGCGGGTGCGAACCGGCGATTTCCTGGGCCTTACGGGAGTCGCGAGCGGCAGTTGGGTGGTGTACTTCACGCGTCGCAGCGCCGGGCTTGATTTAGTTTCCTTGATACCCTTGATTCGATGCAGCTTGTCGGTCATGAAGCGTTCGAAGGCGGCGACATTCGGAACTTCGACTCGCAGAACGTAATCCGCGTCACCCATCATCAGATAGGCCTCCATAACTTCCGGCAGGTCGCGCAATGCGCGATCGATCGCGCGGAACAATTCGGAGTCGTGCTTTTCGACCTTGACATGCACGAAAACGGTGGTTTCGATACCGACCGCGGCACCATCGATGAGAGCGACTGTCTGCGTAATCACCCCTGTTTTGCGTAACCGCAACACCCGCCGCCAACAGGGGGTCTTGGACAACCCGACCCGCGCGGCCAAGCCCTCGGCGGAGAGGGACCCGTCACGCTGCAACTCGTGCAAGATTTTAATGTCGTAGTGGTCGAGATCGGTCATGGCGGCTCCATCAAGCTAGATCACGGGAATTTAGGACGTTCATCCTAATTCGGCCTGCCATTAACAAACAAATAGGAACAAATGGCTTTCCAATATGGCGCATGCTTCCCGGCAAAATCTGGAGGTGCCCTACACACTGGCGCGTGAGTTCACCACCTCGCCCTGGTTATCCGGGGGCGATCATCTTATTTCGGAAGGCGCGTTTAACGATGTGTACGAATGGCAGTATCATCGGCCGCGCGACTTGTTTGGGGCGGGCTTGGGATTCGAAGTCTGCACCCAGGGCGGACTCAACCAAGCACTGAATGCCGCGCTGGCTAACCTGGATTCGATTAGCATCCTGAACAGTCACCACGATCAATTGGATATCAGCCCGGCCCTGGCGCGCTTAACCAGCGGGTTGAAAGAACGAAGGTAAGGTTTTTATTTATGAGCGACGACAGCACCGGAGTGACGACCGATAACATTACCTACGGCGATCTCGCCTCGGTCTCCGGTGCTCCGTTAGCCCAGATCCGCGCGGAAGATCGCGCCCACGCGCAACGCGGTGCGCAAATTCTTGCGGCCGCCCTGCGCGCGGAAGGCGTGGAGTGCTTGTTTGGGTACCCGGGTGGCGCCAACCTTGAAATCTTCGATTGCCTCGCTGCGTTCGACATCCGTTGCTATCGCACCGAGCACGAACAGGGTGCCATCCACGCAGCGCAGGGTTATGCGCGCGCGACTGGCCGGATCGGCGTGTGCTTGGCCACCTCCGGTCCCGGCGCGTGTAATCTCGTCACCGGGCTTGCGGATGCGCACAGCGATTCGACGCCAGTGGTCGCCATCACCGGCAATGTGCCAAGTTATCTGCTCGGCAAGAACGCCTTCCAGGAAGCCGATATCGTCGGCATCACCCGGCCGATCACCAAGGCCAGTATCTTGGTGGAACGCGTGTCGGAGATCCCACACGCAGTCCGCACTGGTTTCGCGCTCGCGATCTCAAACCGACCTGGCCCGGTCTTAATCGATCTGCCGAAGGATATTCAGCAACACGTGCCGCGCGATCCCGAAGGTCGTTATGTACCGCCAAGAATTCCGGCGGTGATCGATCCACCCGAAACCGCGATCGGCGGTATTCCGGAAGCACAACTGAAGCAATGCGCACGCATGATTGCGGAGGCTGAGCGTCCGGTGATCTACGCTGGCGGTGGCGTGGTCTCGAGCGGTACCGAAGCGCAGCTGGTCGCGCTCGCCGAAAAACTGGGCTGTCCGATCACGACTACCGTGATGGGACTCGGTGCAGTGCCGTCGCGGCACCCACTGTGGTTGCACGTGCTCGGCATGCACGGCAGTTATACCGCCAACGTTGCCGTCAACGAAGCGGATCTCGTGATCGCGCTCGGGGTGCGGTTCGACGATCGGGTAACTGGCAACGTCAATGAGTTCATCAAGCACGGCCAGATCATTCACATCGATATCGATCGCAACGAACTCAATAAAAATAAAGTGGTGACCTTGGGCATCAGCGCCGATCTGTGCCTGGCGCTTGAGCAGCTTGTCGGCGCGGTGAAGCCGGGAAATTACTCGGCTTGGCGGACGCGTCTCGAAGATCTGAAAAATGCCTGTCCGCTGGTCGCACGCGAACGCGCGGGCCTCGATGGACCGTCAGCGATTGCGCTGCTCTCCGAGATGACTGGCGGCGACGCACTAGTGACGGTCGGGGTCGGTCAACACCAGATGTGGGCCATGCAGCACTATGCGATAAATCGTCGCCGATCGTTTCTATCGAGTTCCGGATTCGGCACGATGGGGTATGGATTGCCAGCCGCAATCGGTGCCAAGGTCGGTTGCCCTGAACGCATGGTCATCGATATTGACGGCGACGGCAGCCTCAACATGAGTATCCATGAGCTCTCCACCTGTCACCGCTATGGCATCGGTGTGAAGATCGTGTGCATCAATAATCAATGGCTGGGCATGGTGCGGCAGTGGCAGGACATGATTTACGGCGGGCATCGTGCCGAGTCATCGCTGGGCGATCCAATGGCCGTAAAAGCGGCTGGCGAACAGGATATTTATCCCGATTTCGTAACGATCGCAGCGGGCTACCGCGTGCAAGCAGAGCGGGTGACGACTCGTGGAGATCTCGCAGCCGCATTTGCACGGATGCTGGCTGACCCGCGCCAACCGTATCTGGTGGATGTGATAGTAGACCGCGAGCAGAACGTCTATCCGATGATCCCGGCGGGTGGATCTTACAAGGACATTATTCTAGAGCCGGCGGTAGAGCGCTGATCAAGCGATCGCTCCTTCGCGCTTCAAAACCGCGACCTCCTCGGCGGTGCAGCCAAGCATGCGCAAAATCTCCTCTGTGTGTTGGCCAAGCTCCGGCGAGGGTAGCCGTACCGTGCACGGTTGTCCGTCGAAAATCGCGGGTGGGCGAGCTTGCCGGAGGCGACCGCCTCGCGGATACTCGTATTCGATAATACTCGCGCGATGGGTCGTACGCGGGTCACTTAAGACCTCATCGAGAGTGTTCACTTTGGCACAGGGCACGTCTTCATTTTCAAGCCGCGCGAGCAAGGTGTTGCTGTCGAGGGTCGCGGCGACTTTCTCGAATTCGGCGAACATCGTGGAATAGTGGCTGAAGCGATCGGTAATTGTTTTGAATCTGGGATCCGCGAGCAGCGACTCGAGGCCACAGGCGCGACAGGCGCCGGCGAATTCCTCGTCGCCGATGATGATCATCGTGGCATAACCATCGGCGGTGCGCAGCAGGCGATAGAGATCGGTGATCAAGGGCTTTGGCTCGACTCCCTCGTCGCCGACAAACCCATGATTCCAGAAAATCTCCGGCCACAGGAACGCGAGGCTCGCGTCGAGCATCGAAATCTCCACGTGATGCCCGCCGATCATGCCGCGCTCGCGCGCGAACAACGCGGTCGCGATGGCCTGCGCGGCAGTAACCGCGGTTACTTTGTCGCACACGACAGTTTTCACTAAGGCCGGGACACCGTCCGTCGTCTGCGCCGTTGCGAAGCCCGACACACATTGCACGACCGGATCGTAAACCCGTTGTGCCGCGCCGGGGCCGGTCGCACCGAAGCCCGAGATTGACACGTAAATCAGCTTCGGGTCGATCCGATGGAGGTCCTGGAATCCGAACCCGCAGCGCTCCAGCGCGCCGGGGCGGGAATTCTGGACGAATACATCGGTGGTCGCGATAAGCTTGTAGAGATGCGGTCGTAGGAGTTTGTGCTTGAGATCCACCGCCATCGGGCCAGACGCGTGCGCGGTAGCGTCGACGACTCGGATCCCTTGCATGGGTTCCATAGAGTACCTCGTTGTGAATATGCTTGGATTATCGCAGCATTGCCCTCGCGGCCGTAGGAGGGTGAGGTTGGGCCCGGCAGACTTCTTGCGCCGCATCGTTCTTTTACGCGTGGCACGTTCTACGTATAGTCACCCCTGGAGCGCTAATTGCCCAAATCCAGGAGACCCCGATGGCCAGTTCTCAAGCCTCTGCAATAGATTACTTATTCGATAGTTTCGTCGCGAGCCTCGCGGCTAATCCGCAAATGCCACTCGAGGATCTGCGCGACATGTTGGAGAAATGCGGCGATCTCGCCCGCGATCCTGGTGAGGTGGACTATCTTGAAGTGGTTGCGGACGGTACGCCCTGTCTATGGGCGGTACCCAAGGGCGCGCGCGAAGACCGAGTATTGCTGGCCTTGCACGGCGGCGGATGCGTGACCGGCTCGCGCTTTTCGCATCGCAAGCTTTTCGGACACGTGGCGAAAGCCGTTGGCTGCCGTGCTCTTATAGTCGACTACGTGCGTGCGCCGGAACAACAGCACCCCTCACAGGTAAACGAATGCGTGAAGGTATATCAGTGGCTGTTAGGTCAGAACATCAAGCCCGCGCATATCGCCACGATCGGGGATTCCGCCGGGGGGAATCTATGCACCACCGTCGTGCTCGGTGCGCGCGATAAAAAATTGCCGCTGCCGGCTGCCGTCATGCCGCTATCCCCGTGGTATGACATGGAAGCGACGGCACCCTCGTTCAAGACTAATGCCAAAGTTGACCGGCTCATCTCGCCCGAAATGTCGCTGAACATGTCGCAGCTATTTTTGGGCGCCGCATCGCCTAGGGATCCGCTTGCCAATCCCTTATTCGCTGATTTTACCGGCTTCCCACCGACCTATATTCAAGTAGGAGGATTTGAGGCGATCCTCGATGATTCGTTGCGCGTGGCCGAACGCGCAAAAGCCGCCGGGGTTGAGTGCCAGTGCGAGGTGTTTCCGGAGATGCAGCACGTATTTCAATTCATGGCCGGGAGAGCGCCTGAAGCGGATGGCGCAATCCAGAAACTCGCGGCCTGGGTCAAGCCGAAGCTAGGGCTTGCCTAATTTAGGTAGGCGTTTAACCACGAAGGAGAAGGCGATGCGGTTCCACCATATGGCGATTTTCGTCAGTGATATGACGGAAGCGGTAAGGTTATGGCGTGATGTGCTCGGGTTTAAGATCGCGGTTGACACTACGATCCCCGACGGCCCTGAGCCAGGCCCGAAAACGTTCATGTACCCGGCCTTGCTGGATGACATCTTCAAGGTCAAGGGCGCGCGCTCAAAAATGATCTTATTAATGTCAGACGAAGGTGCGTTGATTGAATTACAGGAATGCGAGGTTCCGGCGATAGCGAAAACCCCACCGGAGAATCTGCGCTACGGGCATACCGGGATCCACGAGCTCGGTCTACAGGTCGAGAATATTGATGGGTGGTTCGACAAGATTAAAGGCGCTGGCTACCAGATGCAGACCGACTACGTATGGGCCTGTGCCAGCATCGGTCGCTCGTTCCTGTTCTACGATGCCGATGGCAACATGATCCAGCTCTGGGAACATATGAGCAGCCCGACCTGGGAAACCTGAGGGCTATTCAGGCATTTGCCAGTTAGCACCACCCACAATTCCAAGAGAGTTCAACGATGAGTAATGATGCTGTCCGCCCGCTCGATCTCGCGAGTGTCGATCATGTTCTAACAACCACGCGCAGCGTGCGGCAACGGCTCGATCTTGAGCGTAAGGTGCCGGAGGCCTTAATCAAGGAGGCGCTGAATGTCGCATTGCAAGCGCCGACTGGCGCCAACACCCAGACTTGGCGTTTCGTCGTCGTGACGGAGGCCGCGGCAAAAGCCAGGATTGCGGATCTCTATCGACAGGCGGCAGGACTCTACGTAGAAGGCAAAACGTCGTTGTCACGAACCGGGGTGACGATGCTGCGCGAATACGCAGCCACGGATCTGCGCCAGCAGCAGCGCGAGGCGCTGATTAAATCCGGCGGTTATTTGATGGAGCACCTGCAAGAGGTGCCCGTCATGATCATCCCCTGCATTGAAAGCCGGTTCGAACACGAGGATGTGTTCACCCAGGCGTCGATGTGGGGGTCGATTTTGCCCGCGACTTGGTCGTTGATGCTGGCGCTACGCGCACGGCGGCTGGCCTCGGCGTGGACGACGTTGCATTTAATCTTTGAGCAGGAAATTTCAGCACTGCTCGGGATCCCGGCCGATGTGACCCAGGCTGCGTTGCTGCCGGTCGCGTGGCTCAAGGGTGGTGATCTCAAAGCGGCAAAACGGTTGCCACTCGAAGAAGTCACCTACTGGAATCGATGGGGCAGTTAGGTTTGGTGACGCAGCTCCCGTCGAAATCCCCGTCACTGCGTGCGGACCCCCTTTTACAAAGAGGGTGAACTCCTACCTCCCCCTTTGAAAAAGGGGGAATGAGGCTTACCCATCCCCTCATAAAATTCGGTGCTCATAGATGTGCGAAGACCCCGGTGAATGCACGATGCTGTACCAACAGGTCGCTGAAGCGCTGAAGTAACGGCCGTAAGCGTGGCTCGGGCATCGTCGGGATTGCGTCGTAGAGCATCGT
>SHZM01000058.1 GCA_009692265.1 Gammaproteobacteria bacterium | reverse complement strand
AGCCTTCTTACCGTTCTCCGAGTCGCGTGGATGCTTCGGGCCATTCGCGATGAGAGCGCACCACCATCTTGTCCGGGCGTCCCAGGCTGATTAATGGAAGTCGGCGCACCAAACTATATTCAACTCCGCGTTTTCACACGCCCTCGGCCGTATGCCACCACCCTTTTCGATTTCATCCGGCGCGCCATGCCATTAACAGCACCATGGTCGTTAAGCGATGACCAAGTGTATTCACTTGTCGCCTACCTGCTTTTCATCAACGGCATTGTTCCAAACACAATTGTGCTTACGTCGGAAACGCTAGCGAAGATTGACATGCCTAACCGCCAGGGTTTCAAGCCGATCGACGCTGAACTCCCTGGGGCCGCACTTCCCTCAAACTAAAGATTGCTGTCAGTCGTTCGGCGGAAAGAAATTAAATTCGAGGGTGAGACCGTCGGGATCTTTAACAAACAACTGCTGCAGTCGCATGTCAGGTACTTCACGGTGACGATACGCAACTCCATGTTCGTCCAACCGTTGCTTGTAGTTTGAGAAGTCTTCGCCGCGAAACGCCACGTGATCTAGCGCACCCGTATCAGCACTGGTCTTGGTCTCCCGGGCACCGAGGTAGTAGTCGGCGGTGGCTGAAGATTCGGAGGTGCCCAAGTGCACGCACGGTGAGCCGTTGAGGTACAGCCAGTACCCCGCAAAATCAAACGGCGGGCGGTAACCGACTTCGAATCCCAGCACTTTTTCGTAGAAAACCCGTGAAGCTTCAAGATCCTTGGTATAGATAAAATAGTGCTCAATCGATTTCAAACCCATGGCACGCTCCGATTCTTAACCGTTTGTAGTTCACGCTAGCGTGCGACGCGCGCAGATTTTTCGCAAGCTGTAACGGTCCCGCCCAAAGTCGCTGGAAACGCCCAGGATCCCGCTCACCTTCCCAGCCACCGCGGAGCTCGTTTTTCCGCGAATGCCTGCGCGCCCTCTAGCCGATCGCTGGAGCTATAGCAGGCTTTAAAGTCGGGATAATCATGCTGGGCGCGCATCGCGGCTTCCAGGCTGGGCTCGTCGAGCCCACGCAGGACAGCCTGTTTTGAACCCCGGATCGCCAACGGTGCGCAACTTAAAATTTTCTCACACCACGTCGCCGTTGCGTCTTCAAGCGCGGTGTGATCGACCAGCGCTGTCACAAACCCCATCCGATATCCTTCGGCTGCACTGATAATGTCGCCGCTCAGGATAAGCCCCATCGCCTGTTTAAGGCCGATCTGGCGTGCGAGGCGATGTACGCCGCCCCCTAACGCCACCGCACCAACATGTGGCTCCGGTAATCCAAAGCGCGAGCGCGGTGTCGCTATGAGAATGTCGCAGGCAAGTGCCACCTCAAATCCCCCTCCCACCGCCACGCCATCGACTGCGGCAATGAGCGGCTTGGTTAAATCATAGCGCTCGATGAGACCCGCATAACCACTTTTCGGATAGGTGTGCGGCTTGCCCGCCTTCGCAATCGATTTCAAGTCGCTACCTGCAGAGAACGCCCGCTCCCCCGCTCCCTTCACCACGCAGAGATACTGTTGTTCATCGACCTGAAACTGGTCGAAGGCTGCCTGCAGTTCGTCGTGCATGCCCTGGTTGATTGCGTTCAGCACTTCCGGACGATTCAACGTCACCCGCGTGATGTGTTCAGCGGTCGTGACTTCAATGAATTGATAGGTCATGCATGGATCCTTCGGGGTTTATTCGGATGAGGAAGCTCACAGTGGCTTCGAATTAATCAGTACAGCGAGGAGCAAGCAAGGCTCCTCGGTGCGCACACTCCAGGAATGTTTGGTGCCGCGTTGAATCATTACGTCGCCTGCTTTCAAACAGGTCTCGCCCTCGTCAAGAATCGCCCAAATCTCGCCTTTGATCACCATCAGGTAATCAATCGTGTCGGTCTTATGCATCATCGGATCAGCTGACGTCGCGTCACGTGCATGGCCGGCGCCGATTGACGCAAACGCGTCATGCCCGTCGGCGCGACCACGCCAGGCACTATCAGGGGGAAATTCGACAATCCGAAACGCGGTGCCACTGTGGGGTGGCTCCAGCAACACGGGGCGCGCGGCGGCGTCCAAGTTGCCTGAGTTATCGGCCGGCGCGGAATCGGTTACCCAAAGATTCGTCAAGGCGAGTCCCGGCATTGATTCTATTTCCTTGACGGCCGTGGCGATCCCGTCGCTGGTAAAGATTGAACGACCGGCGGCATCGTGACCAGTAACGATTCGGCGAAATTGCTGTGGCATGCGCTAATCCTCTTATATGTAACGCCCTATTTATCATCGTTGGCGAGCGCTTGTCACATCGCAACGACTATTCGACGGATCTGGGATCTTGCTGGTCCCGAATAAGGAGTCGACCACAGGTTTGCCGGACGTGTCAAAATGCGGCCGAAAGCGCTTTCAGCACAACCTAAGGATTTCCTATGAGCCAAGTCGTCATCGTCGACAGCCTGCGCACCGGGCTGGCGAAATCCCATCGCGGCACGTTTAACCTGACCCGTGCCGATGATCTCGTCGCGCACTGCATCAACGCACTGCTCGAGCGTTACCCCGGGCTCGATCCCGCCGAAGTCGATGATGTCGTCGTCGGCGCCGGCCGCCAAATTGGCGAGCAGTCAGCGAACCTCGCACGGCATGCGGTAGTGCTATCGAAACTGCCGATCACGGTGCCCGCCACGACGATCAGTCGAGCGTGTTCATCGGGATTGAACGCGATCGCGGTCGCGGCGACACAGATTGCGAGTGGTTGTGCCGAAGTCGCGCTCGCCGGCGGGGTTGAATCGATTACCGGTCTCGAGCGCGGCACCCCCGCGAAGTTCGATGAGAATCCGCGTCTACAGGCCGAAAAGCCCGCAGTGTATATGGCGATGGGCAACACCGCGGAGGTCGTGGCGCGGCGTTATAAAATTTCGCGCGAAGCGCAAGACCTATATGCATTACAGAGCCAGCAGCGCTACGCCGCGGCTAACCTGGCCGGTTACGTTCGAGAAGAAATTGCACCCATGACGGTGAGATGGCGCAAGGTTATTAATAAAGACACCAAGGAAACCGCGATCGTCGAGGGTACCGTCGACAAAGATGAATGCAATCGCGCAGACACCACCTTGGAAGGTTTAGCCGCACTTGCGCCAGCCTTCGAAGAAGGCGGCACAGTGACGGCCGGCAACGCGTCCCAGTTATCGGATGGTGCTTCGATGACCTTACTGATGTCGGAGCGCCGTGCGCAACAACTCGGCCTGACTCCGCTCGCGTATTTCCGCGGTTTTGCGGTCGCCGGCTGCGAGCCCGATGAGATGGGCATCGGACCGGTTTTCGCAATCCCGAAATTGCTGAAATACAAAGGTCTCACCCTGAACGATATCGATCTCGTGGAACTCAACGAAGCGTTCGCCTCGCAATGTCTGTATTCGCGTGACGCGCTCGGCATCGATAATGACCTCTACAACGTGCATGGTGGATCGATCGCGATCGGCCATCCCTTCGGCATGACGGGCTCGCGCCTGACCGGGTTATTAATCCGCGAGCTGCGCCGGCGCAAGAAAAAGCTCGGAGTCGTGTCGATGTGTATTGGTAAAGGCATGGGCGCGGCGGGATTATTCGAAGCTTGCTAGGCTGCGCGATCAAAAATAGGCAACCACCTTTTTCAACCCATTTCGAAGGAGAAATTCATGGCCAGCCCTCAAGCAACTAAGCTCAAGGACGCCTTTCGCCTGTTTCGCGATCAAAGTCTCGGCAAGCCCCAGGCAACACTCGAAGAGATGCGGGTGAACGCAGTCGCCTTTGGCAATCTCACCAGCGAGCCGGTCGGCGTCACCTGCAGCCAGGTCGATGCAGACGGTGTTCGCGCGCAGTGGCTGATCCCACAGGGCGCAACCACTGAACGTGTACTCATGTACGTACACGGTGGCGGCTACGTGATGATGTCGGCTGAGACTCATCGCAAGATGGTGAGTCATATCGCCAAGGCCGCCGGTTGCCGTGCGTTGAATGTCGACTACCGGCTCGCGCCCGAGCACCCTCACCCTGCTCCGGTGAACGATGCAGTTACCGCCTATCGCTGGTTACTCGCGCAAGGGATTAAGCCCTCCGCCATAGCAATTGCAGGAGATTCCGCTGGAGGTGGGCTATGTCTTGCGACCGCGTTAAAGCTGCGAGACTTGGGCGTAGCGTTGCCCGCCGCACTCGTGCCGATTTCACCGTGGACCGACATGGAGGGCACCGGCGAGTCAATGAAAACACGCGCGGAATTCGACATGATCGTCAGCCCTGCCGCGATCGCGCAGATAGCCGGCGCATTTTTACAGGGCACCAGCGCGCGTGACCCGTACGCCTCGCCCTTGCACGCCGAGCTCAAAGGCCTGCCGCCGATTTATATCCAAGTCGGCGACGAAGAAGTATTGCTGGATGATTCAGTGCGGTTCGCTGACAAAGCGAAAAAAGCTGGCGTGGAGATCACGCTCGAAATCTTTCCCGAAATGCAGCATGTTTTTCAGATCGCCGCCGGGACTTTGCCGGAAGCCGACCTTGCGATCGCCAAGATCGGCGCTTGGTTAAAGACTCGACTCACTTAACTTGATGTAGCCCCTGCTTCGCGGTTGCGCGAAGCAGGGTTTTGGAACAAACCACGATCCCGAAAAACGATAGTGAGTTTCTGTGTGACGTAGCTACGGACTGACGACCCTAGCCGCGGCGGCGCACCCCGAGCAGACCGGCTAGTCCAGAGCTTAACAGCAGCACTGCTGCCGGTAGTGGTACTGCGGCAGTGATCGGCTCCGCGTATATGAAATCATCCATCACCACCGCATCCTCCACCCCTTCAAAGGGCACATCCAGCGCATGCGAACCTGACGCAATCAATACGCGGGTCACGATCTCGTCGGCATCGAAGGAGACACCGAGAAACGAAAATCCACCTTGGCTGTTCGGACCATTGCTATCGAACACGCCGGGGACCATGAATAGACCTAGGGATTGCGTGCCATTGAAGAATTCCAGTGACGCGACCCCGGGCCCATCGACATAGGAAAACACGACACCGAAACCCTTGATGTGAGCGGGTTGACCCGGCGAACCAGGCACCGAGAAGGTCCCTTCGGTCAGGTTACTGCCAAGTGATGTGAAGAGGCGCTGCTGGCTGAAGGCTTCGAATTCATCTGGACCGAAGCTTTGAATATTGCCAAACTCGGTCAAAGTAGGCACGCTCGGTGTGGTATCGGCGCTGACTTGAAATCCGCTGCCGGGAGTTGAGAAAGTTACGCCACGGATTCGACCATTCGGCTGTACGCCCGTTGTTCCGCTGAAAAAGTCGCCGGGGAAAGCGTTCGGCGCAGAAAAGGTGTCGGGTACCGCGTCCTAGTTAATTTCGCGTCGACCGCTAGTGCAGGGGCCCGGGCTACACGGCCCAGGCGCATTCAAGGTGCCGCCAAGATCGGCACGAAAAGCATTGATTACAGTATTGAATGCTGCATCACCCGCGCCGCCCGTGGTGACCGCGCTGCGGACTACCGCTGCCGCCCCAGCCGGTCCGGCCGAAATTAATGAAGCTACGATGACAAAAACGAAATGAATCGATCTCATATCTGTCCCCTTCCGCAATGTTTTTAGTTATTTACTGTCCGGCGCAGAGTACTAACTCGCTGTCGGACGTTGCGGGTAATCGTTTCGATGCAAGCGCGATCCTGTCAAGCCGTAAGCAGCCCCGCCGTGACGGATTCCCGCAAACTCTAACAGCGACCCTAACTGACGTGGCGCAAGCAGGCCTTTACCGAAATGCGCGCTTGTGGAATAAACCCAGAAAATAAATCAGGGCGTGAGACGGTCTCGGCGGGTATCAAACGACTCCATAGGTTTCTCTGAACATCAATATAGTAGTGCATGACTGATCTCCTGATGAGTGGTGGAAACGGTGCGCCCGGCCCTACTCCCGTGATGCTGGAGTCGGGCTGAAATCGACAAACCCGGCTCAATTCCGTGGTTTAGGCGTCGGTCGGGTCAGGCTCGCCAGTGCCTCCTTCGCTGTGGTTCGAAGTGGCGCGAGCGCATGGTCGGCTTTAAGTTCAATTACGTGACCATCGGGATCACTCACGTACACCGAAGTGCCAAACCCTGTCGCGCCATACAGTTCGAGCGGACCCCAGGCAATGGGTATCCCGTGGCTGGCGAGATGCGCGAGAACGCGGTCGAAGTCTCCGTCGAGCAGCAGGCACATATGATCTATTCCGCGACACTCTGGCGCGGCGAGCGACCTGTCGCTCGGTAGAACCTGCAGGTCGAGTAGATTCCGCCCGCAACGAAGTTGATAGATTCCTGCGTCTGAAATAATTCGCTCAAGTTTCATGCCCAACACGCCAGTGTAAAAAGCCAGCGACGGCTCGATAGCGGTGACCTTCAGAACTACGTGATCGATGCCGTGATATTTCAGGGGGTCGTTCGGCATGGTGGAATTCTCCAGAGCTGTCGGGTAGCCACGTTACTGTGCTCAGCTGGTGTGGCGCTACCTCTAAACGTATTTAGCCTCGAAAGCTACAATCACTCAGTAAATAACTTCAAGCAAGCTACTGCAAGCAGCAGCCGCGTCCGCTACAATCGCGCCATCCCCTACTTCGGAGTTAAGTCTCGCCATGCTCGCCAATCCCTTTTATTCGCAAGAACTGCAAGGCCCGTTTCAACTGTATGACCTCGGCCCGAGCTTCACCCTGGAGGAAGGCGGCACCCTGCGTGGCGCGCAATTGGCTTATGCCACCCACGGCAGGCTTAATAAAGCGAAAGACAACGTGATTCTGATCCCTACCTGGTACTCGGGGACGAGTAAAATATTCGAGCAGGCCTATATCGGTAAAGATCGCGCGCTCGACCCGAGCAAGTACTTCATCATCGTCATTAATCAGCTCGGCAACGGTGTATCGACCTCGCCAAACAACACGGCCGGCACCGGTGGTCGCGGTGGTTTCCCGAAAATACGGATCGGCGACGATGTGCGCGCTCAACACCAACTAATCACCGCGCGCTTTGGGCTCAAGTCCCTGGCACTCGTCGTGGGGGGCTCGATGGGGGCTCAGCAGACCTACGAATGGGCGGTGCGCTATCCGGAGATGGTTAAGCGCGCGGCGGCGATCGCCGGGACCGCCAAGAATACCGAGCATGACTTTCTCTTTGGGCAGAGCTTGATCGACGCGATTACGAGCGATCCAGGTTGGCGCAACGGCTGGTACGAGTCGCATGAAGAAGTCCGCGCGGGCTTGATTCGGCACGCCGGGATTTGGTCGGTAATGGGTTTGTGTACCGAGTTCTACAAACAAGAAATCTGGCGCGGGCTCGGCTTCAGCTCTGTCCCTGATTTCATGACGAACTTCCTGCAGACCTATTTCTGTGCGATGGATCCAAACGCACTACTTACGATGTTGTGGAAATGGCAGCGGGGTGATGTCAGTCGACATACCGCAGGAGATCTCAAGAAAGCCCTCGGCCGGATCACCGCCAAGACCTTCGTCATGCCGATTGACGAAGACATGTTTTTTCCGCCACGCGATTGTCTAGCCGAACAGAAAATGATTAAAGGCAGCGAATATCGCGTGCTCAAGAGTGTCTGCGGACACTTGGTGTTGACCGGCTTTGAGGCGGATTTTCGGCACCAGGTCGATGCCCATCTCAAGGACCTATTAAGCTTGCGCGTTTAGAGCAAGGGACATTCCATGCACGACCCGAAACCAGACGTCGGCCATGTCCACGGCCCGACGTGCGACCATGATCATGATCACGGTCATCACCACCCAGCCGCCGATCCGGCGCGTAATCCCACGCGTGACGTTGGACGAAATGATTTTTGTCCGTGTAACAGCAGGAAAAAATTCAAGAAATGCCATGGCGCTTGAAGCGCGGGGAGCGAAAGCATGACCTGGTTCAAGGTTGGGAATCTTGAAGTTGCGCGAATCGTCGAAGTCGAAGAGCCGTTCCTGGAACCCGAAAAAATGTTCGCGGAAGCAACTCCCGAGGCGATTGCCGCCGATCGCGAATGGATGGGGCCAAACGCTTTTTGTCCGAACACAGGCAAATTAATCCTTCCGATTCAAAGCTATCTGATTCGCACTCCGCATCATCTCGCCTTGGTCGACACCTGCCTGGGCAACAACAAGTCACCTGCGGGTTTTAAGCGCTGGGCGGGCCGTGATGATCCAACGTATCTGCGACGCTTGGCCGAGGCGGGCGTCCACCCGGAGCAAATAGATTTCGTGTTTTGCACCCATTTGCACCTGGACCACTGCGGTTGGCACACAGAATTGCGCGATGGCAAATGGGTACCGACTTTTCCGAATGCCCGCTACGTATTCGCGAAAGCGGAATACGCCTACGCCGAGCGCGAATACCTGCAACGCCAGGATCCGGTGTTTATCGAGAATGTCGTGCCGGTAATGGAGGCCGGACGCGGACTCTTGGTTGACACCGATTATGCACTCGACGACAACCTCTACCTGGAGTCGACGCCCGGCCATACTCCTGGCCACTGCGCAATTCGTCTGGCATCTGCCGGCCAGACTGGGGTTGTGACAGGGGATTTAATTCACAGCCCCTTACAGTGCGCGCACCCGGATTGGAATTTTCGCTTCGATGATCAGCCTGAGCTCGCGCGAGTCACGCGGCGCCAATTCCTGGAACGTCACTCGGATAACGGCACTCTCGTGCTCGCGACGCATTTCCCCTCGCCCTCAGTCGGCTGGTTTCAAACCCATGGCGATGCTTATCGTTATCGGTACCGTGATCAGGCGTGAAATCAGGCTAAAGATAATGCTGGCGTTAGCATGATCTTGATGTAAGATGAAAGGCACCACGATTTTTTTTGATCATTGTGTTTAACCTCTGGCGGGCGCCTGAGTTGAGCCTCTAGGGCATCTCTATAAATTCGGTCAAGGCGATGATGGCAAGACACAACCGAGCGAAAAAGCGCAGTTTATAGAGGGTAAATGAGTATTTTGAGTTTGGTTGCAACGCAGCCAGCGCGCCTCCAGCGAATTTATAGTGATGCCCTATAAAGGCGAACGAATTTCCAACATCAGGTGCGATCCAGAGAAGAATTCGCCGCGTGCGGCGAGTCGTTGACGAGAAACGGTGGGGTTGGGTTCTCGTCAACCAGATTGAAAACAATCCACGTTCAATGATGAGAGAGACTGATGAATATATATGTTGGAAATTTGGCCTACGGCGTGACTGACGCGGACTTGTCGCAGGCTTTCGGAGCCTTCGGTGCTGTTGGCAACGCGACTGTGATTAAAGACAAGTTCTCAGGGCAGTCGAAGGGTTTCGGCTTCGTTGAAATGCCGAATAACTCGGAGGCCAACGAGGCGATCAAGAACCTGAACGAAAAGCCGCTCAAGGGCCGCAATATGCGCGTCAACGAGGCTAAACCTCGCGAAGACCGCCCGGCCCACCCGCCCCGGCGAAATACTGGTGGTGGTTATCAACAACACTAACTCCGCTTAAGCCCGCCCCGGCCGGGTACCCGCGTGGCACCCGGCCGGGCACTACCGGTTACTCTTAAGATTCTTGGTTACTCCTAGCGAGTAGCCGACTAAACTCGTCTAATTCGGGCCTACACCCGCGGATGCCCCGATGGACCTCGCCAAAGATCTCTTCAGCTACCGAAAATTCTGGGCCGCCAGGCTAGTCCCGGCACCCTTTCTTCCCACGTCTAGAGCCGAAATGGACGAACTGGGGTGGGATAGCTGTGATGTCATTATCGTCACCGGCGACGCCTACGTAGATCATCCAAGTTTCGGCATGGCGATCGTGGGCCGGGTGCTCGAAGCGCAAGGGTTTCGCGTCGGCATCATCGCCCAACCTGACTGGCGCAGCGCCGATCCGTTCAAGGTCTTGGGCACGCCTAATCTCTTCATCGGCGTTACCGGCGGCAACATGGATTCGATGGTGAACCGCTACACCGCCGACCGCCGCATTCGTAGCGACGATGCCTACACCCCGGACGCCGCGCCGGCGAAACGCCCCGATCGCTCGGTAATCGTCTACGCTCAACGCGCGCGGGAAGCGTTTCCTGCGACGCCGCTCGTGATTGGCGGAATTGAAGCAAGCCTGCGGCGGATCGCGCATTTCGATTATTGGTCGGAAACCGTGCGTCGCTCGATGTTAGTCGATGCCAAGGCCGATCTCCTGGTCTACGGCAACGGCGAACGTCAGATTGTCGAAATTGCCCATCGCTTGGCCGCCGGCGAGGCGATCTCGGCATTGACCAATATTCGTGGCACTGCGTTTGTTACGAGCACAGCGCATGACTGGACCGAGATCGATTCAACCTTCCTCGATACACCTGGCAACGTAGCACCGCCTAGCGATCCGTACGCGATGGAGCCAGCAAAGAACGCCACTGCAACCCCCGACGGCGCGCCGATTAGACTAGTCCGTCTCGCGCGCCACGTGCGTAATGCCGATCGCGCGCGTTCTGTTATTCGACTCCCTGGTTATGAAACAGTCCACGACGACGCGGTGCTCTATGCGCATGCTTCGCGCTGTTTGCACCTGGAATCCAATCCAGGCAACGCGCGTGCGCTGGTGCAGCGACACGGCAGTGTCGATGTTTGGCTCAATCCGCCGCCGATCCCGTTAACGACACCGGAGATGGATGGGATCTACGAATTGCCGTATCGCCGCCTGCCGCATCCCACCTACGGTGCGGCGAAAATTCCGGCTTACGAGATGATTCGTTTCTCGATCCCGATCCAGCGCGGCTGCTTCGGGGGATGCACGTTTTGCTCAATCACCGAACACGAAGGTCGCATCATTCAGAATCGATCCGAAGATTCGGTGATCCGCGAGATCGAAACTATTCGCGACACCGTACCCGGCTTCACCGGGGTAATTTCAGATCTTGGTGGACCGACGGCTAACATGTACCGCATCGCCTGCAAGAGTCCCGAGATCGAGAGCGCGTGCCGCCGCCCAGCCTGCGTCTATCCCGATATCTGCCCGAACTTGAACACCGACCACAGCGCCTTGATCGCCCTTTACCGGCGGGCACGGGAACTCCCCGGCATCAAGAAAATCCTGATCGCTTCCGGCGTGCGTTACGATCTTGCCGTGCGTTCCCCGGATTACGTCAAGGAACTTGTGACCCATCACGTGGGCGGCTATCTGAAGATTGCGCCCGAACATATCGCCGACGGCCCCTTGTCCAAAATGATGAAACCCGGCGTCGGAAGCTATTACCGCTTCCGCCAGCTGTTCGATAAATATTCGCGCGCTGCGGGCAAGGAGCAATACCTGATCCCCTACTTCATCGCTGCCCACCCTGGCACGTGCGATGAGGACATGCTTGAACTCGCGTTGTGGTTGAAGAAAAACAAATACCGAGCAGATCAGGTTCAGGCATTTCTACCCTCGCCCATGGCTAGCGCGACGGCGATGTACCACTCTGGCAAAAATCCGTTGCGTAAAGTCACTCGCGAAAGCGAAGACGTCCACATCCCTAAGGGCTTGAAAGTGCGCAGGCTACATAAAGCCTTCCTGCGCTATCACGATCCGAACAACTGGCCGATGCTACGTGCCGCGTTGCAGCGGATGGGTCGTGCCGATTTGATCGGGAACGGTCCTAACAAGCTGATCCCAATATACCAACCTGCCGGGACTGGTCATCAGCCCAAGGGACAACGGCGCACCCAGCGCTTTAAAACCCAGCACACTGGGTTGCCCACGGTATCAACCCGTGCGGCGGCGAAACCAGGCAGCCCGCGAGTGACGCGATCTCCTGTAGGTTCTAGCGGGCGTGGGAAGCAGCCGCGCTAAGGCGAGTGATCTCTCTCCGAAGTTGATCCATCATGGTCGCCACCGCACAAGTGTAAGGGGAGAGAGTGTGAAGCTGAAAGTCGGATATCAAGAACTAGTCCAATGCGCCGAGGCTGAGATCACGACCATGAGCGCTGCAGACGCGATCAAGTGTGTCGGGAACCCCGACGTGGTGATTGTCGATCTCCGTGACATTCGCGAACTCGAACGCGAAGGTCGGATCCCGGGCTCCTATCACATGCCACGCTCCATGCTCGAATTTTGGATCGACCCCGAAAGTCCCTATCACAAGCCGCTGTTCACCTCTGGCAAACGCTTTGTCTTTCACTGTAGCAAGGGGTGGCGCTCAGCACTCGCGACCCAAACCGCGCAGATGATGGGGCTGCCCAACGTGTCGCACATCGGCGGGGGCCTGGAAGCCTGGATTACCGCGGCGGGGCCAATCGAAAAACTCGCTCCCAAGTAAGCATAGTCACGAGGTTGTAAGGCCGCGATTCCATTGCTACATTCAAAGCTCAGAGTAAAAAAATAAAGCGGGCGCAGATCCGTCGTCAGTTCTGGGGTTGGTGCCGTTCTCAGAAGTTGATATCCCTTAGCCCATTGGCACACGAAGGACCTAAATTTCTATGAACATCTATGTTGGCAATCTCCCCTACACCATGAAAGACGAAGATCTGCGTGCGACATTCGAGCGTTATGGCGCTGTGATGTCGGCGAAGGTCGTGATCGATCGCGAGACGAATAGATCGAAAGGGTTCGGCTTTGTTGAAATGGCCGACCAAGGTGAAAGCGAAGCCGCGATCAAGGCGCTCGACGGACAGGATATGAATGGCCGTCCATTGAGAGTAAATCCGGCTAAACCTCGCGAAGGCGGCGGTGGCGGTGGCGGCCCGCGCGGCGGTGGTGGTGATCGCCCGCGTTCACCGCGCCCGCCCCGTAATAATTATTGAGCAGCACCTAGACCTGACCTCCGTCGCACCGCGCTCCAGGGTAATTCTGGAGCGCGGTGCGCGCCCCTGGCGTTCGAATCGCCCGAGCGCACCCAACCGTACGATTGGTCCGACAACGTCCGCTTAACCGCGACCTATGTTAGATTCACGACACTCTTAACCCCAGGGGTGCTGCGATGGTTGGATTGATGCGACTAAGTGCAATCGAGCAAGCCCGCTTAATCCGCAGCGGCGAAGTCTCCGCGCTCGAAATGGTGGAAGCCGCGATCGCAGCTATCGAGCGCTTGAATCCGTCAATCAATGCCGTTGTGACTCCTATGTATGAGCATGCGCGCGCCGCGCTTAAAACCATGATCCCTAGCGCGCCGTTCGCTGGCGTTCCGCTATTACTCAAAGACATGCTCGCTGAATATGCCGGCACGCGCATGACAGAGGGCTCGCGGTTTCTACTAGATTACATCTCGCCGCGCGATAGCGAACTCGTCACACGCTATCGTCGCGCCGGTTTCATTATCGTGGGAAAAACCAATACACCCGAGTTTGCGTCCAAGCCGACAACCGAACCTGAGTTATTCGGCAAGACCTGCAACCCCTGGAACCTCGCGTACTCGGCGGGCGGCTCGTCGGGTGGTTCCACCGCCGCAGTTGCCGCCGGCATGACAGCAGTCGCGCATGCGAACGATGGCGGCGGCTCAATCCGAGGGCCTGCTGGGTGGTGCGGCTTGGTCGGTTTAAAGCCAACTCGCGGTCGAAATCCGCTCGGACCTGATTACGGTGACATGGGCGCGGGCTTGATCAGCGAGCATGTCGTCACCCACACCGTGCTCGATAGCGCCGCGGTTCTTGATGTTACCCACGGACCAGACCCTGGCGCACCGTATTTTCCAACGCCGCCAGCACGTCCATTCTCCGCGGAAGTCGGCGCCCCACCGGGGCGACTTCGGATCGCGCTCAGTACTTCACCGTTGACTCGCACGCCGGTACACGCGGAGTGCCGAGAAGCCGCGCTAACCGCGGCGAAAGTCTGCGAGAGTCTGGGCCACACCGTCGAAGAGGCGAGCCCGCAAGTTTCAGGCGAACAGTTCAATGAACTATTTACCACTATCTGGCTAGGGATGGTCGCGTGGGCGATTCGAGACTGGGCTCGACGCACTGGCCGCGAACCCACCCCGGAACTGTTCGAAAAGCATACCTGGAAAATGTTTACATACGATGCGCAGCGGCGCCCCTCGGATATCTTCCTCGCGATTCAGGATATGCAGAAACTAGGGCGTGAAATCGCGCCCTTCTTTGAGCAATACGATATTTGGCTCACACCGACATCACCGCAACCCCCGCAGCCCCTGGGTTGGTTCGAGTTTGATCCCAAGCATCCGAAACAGGCCACTGAGCGCATGGGGGATATACCGCGCTTCACGGCCGTCGCCAACCTGACCGGCCAACCGGCGATTAGCCTACCGCTCCACTGGAATTCCGCCGGGTTGCCGGTTGGCGTTCAACTGATTGGCCGCTATGGTGATGAAGCGACTTTACTGCGGCTGTCCGCGCAGTTAGAGCAGGCGTGTCCGTGGCGTAGCCGCTTACCACTGGTGTGTTAGTACGGCACCCATGCTCGGTTCACGCATTGGGATCGACGTTGGCGGGACGTTCACCGATGTCATAGCGGTCGATTCCGCGGGACGCTATGTCACCTACAAGCACACCACCACGCCAAAGGATCTCGCGCACGGTGTGGCCGAAGGTATCGCGGGGCTCACGACGAAACTCGGCGCCCTGCAGCCGAGCGCACTTTTATACGGCACGACCACGGCAACCAACGCGCTGCTCGAACAACGCCTGCCATCGATCGCCCTCCTCGTCACTGCTGGATTTCGCGAAATCCTTGAGATCAACGGCGTGCATGACGAGGACCATCACGAACCCGGCAGCGGACATGCGCACCACTACCGCATAGTGCCGCTTGAACATGTCTTCGAAGTCGACGAACGAATCGCGCACGATGGGACTATTCGCTGTGAATTAGATCCCGCGACGATCGCGCCGCTTGCGGCACAAATCACTGCTGCTGGCATTACCGTGATCGCAGTCTGCCTGTTGCACAGCTACCGGAATCCAGTACACGAACTGCGAATTGCGGCACAGCTTGCGCGCACTCACCCGCATCTACAGGTTGTGCTGTCCTCACAAGTGCTGTCGGAGTTCCGAGAATACGAGCGCACCGTGACGACCTGTTTAAACGCCGCCCTGCTGCCAGTCTTGCAGGACCATCTCGAACGAATTGCCAAGTTAAATGCCGCACCGCTATACGTGATGAAATCTTCCGGCGGCCTCACGGCGCTGGAAAACGCCCTGCGCACACCGCTGGCTACTGTTTTATCCGGTCCGAGTGCGGCGGTAGTCGGTGCCACGCATCTCGCGCGAATCCTAGACATCGCAGAAGCGATTTCACTCGACATTGGTGGCACCTCAACCGATGTCGCGCTGATCAAGGGCGGTCGCTATGCGGTGACGAGCCGGGCCGAATTCGCCGGATTTCCGTTAAAACATCCTGCCGTTGATGTGCTCTCGATCGGCGCGGGAGGTGGCTCGATCGCGTGGCTGGGTGCGGATCAACGCTGGCATCTCGGCCCACGGAGCGCAGGGGCGGAACCGGGGCCCGCGTGCTACGGCAATGGCGGGACTCAGGCGACGTTAACGGACGCACATTTAGTGTTGGGGCGATTGCCTACAACGCTGCTTGGTGGCCGCATGCCTCTCAAGCCCGAACTCGCGCTACACGCGCTGGCCGACTTCGGCCGCGCACGCGGGCTTGATCCGATAGCCACCGCGCAAGGACTACTTCGAATCGCCAGCCAATCAATGTGCGGGGCGATCCGTCGGATCTCCGTTCAGCGTGGCCACGATCCAACCTCCCATGTGCTTTTCGCGCTCGGTGGCGGTGGACCGCTGCACGCCGCAGAACTCGCTGGCTTACTTGGAATCGACACGGTCATCGTGCCTCCCCACCCAGGATTTGCCGCCGCGTACGGCTTGCTCACCGCGGATCTCCGCGAAGACGCGGCACAAACCTACGCACAAACCGAAGGCACGCTGGACATTGCGGGAATCCAAGCGGAATTCGAACGGCTTGAAGGGCGCGTGCTTGCGCGCTTGGGTACCCCGGGTACCGCACTCGGGGAATTGACCTTGAGTAGAAGGTTGGACCTGCGTTATCGCGGCATGTCCGCGGAATTCTCCGTGCCGGTAGCCGCGGGCTTGCTAAACAGCACGACTGTGGAAGAAGCGCTGGAAGGGTTTCATCAACAATACGAAGCGTTCAGTGGACATGCCTATCGCGGTACGCAAGTGATAGAGATCGTCAACCTACGGGTCAGTGGCCAGATCCTGCAGCCGAAGCCGCCGCCAGAATCCCGGCTGCGCGGCTCCGGCGAAGCGATCGCTATAGGTAGGCGGCAGACTTATTTTCTGGACGCCGCTGACTTAATCGATTGCGCTATTTATTCGCGCCAGAAATTGCAGGTCGGCACTCAGCTCGAAGGGCCAGCGATTGTTGAGCAAGACGACTCGACGATTTTGGTACCGCCCACCTGGAAACTGACCGTTGATCTTTATGCCAACGCCCTACTGAAACGTAGTTCTGCAACCCGGCTAGCGTAAGAATCCTCTGTATTGCTATGGCGGTCAGAATAGATCACGCTGCCACGCAGGCAGGGTACTAAGGAGCCATGGCATGACCTGGCGCATCGCGGTCGATATTGGCGGAACATTCACTGACATCGTCGCGCTCGAAGAGCATTCCGGTGCGCTACACCTCGCGAAGGTGCCCAGCACCCCCGACGATCCCGCGCGCGGCTTTATCCAGGGCCTCGACCATGTCACAGCGAGGTTCGCGATCCCGGAGTCCGAGATCGGGGCCGTGTTCCATGGCACAACCGTCGCCACGAACGCGATCCTCGAACGGAAGTACGCCCCCATGGGACTGATAATCACGCGCGGTTACCGCGAGGCACTGGAGTGCGCGCGCCAGACTGTGCCCGGCGAATTTGGCGATATCACGTGGTGGATTAAACCGCCGCGGGTGGTGCCGCTCGAATTCGTGCGTGAAGTCAGCGCCCGCATCGATGTCCAGGGCCGCGAGGTGCGTCCAGTGGACCCGATTGAAGTGCGCGCGCTAGCACTCGATTTTAAGCAGATCGGCATTAAAGCGATCGCTGTCTCTCTCTTGCACTCCTATCGCGATCCCGCCCACGAACAGGCGATCCGCGAGATCATTCGCGAGGTTTATCCCGAATGCTTTATCTCGATTTCGTCGGATATTCTGCGCGAATACCGCGAGTACGAGCGCACCAATACCACCTGCCTGAACACGGCTTTGATGCCGTTGCTCTCGGATTATCACGCCAAACTCCAGCGCCATCTACGCGACCGAAAAATCAACGCACCGTTCTACATCATGCGCTCCAGCGGCGGTCTCGCGCAGGCCGAGGAAATCGCGCGCTTACCGATTGCAGCAGCCCTGTCAGGGCCCGCCGCTGGCGTTGTAGCAGCCACGCATTGTGGGATGGTAAGTGGTTTTAAAGACGTAATCGCCTTTGACGTTGGCGGGACGTCGGCCGATATCTGCCTGGTCGAGAACGGCTCGCCACGAATGCTGACCGAGGGCCGTGTCGATATCTACGACATTAAAACGCCGATGATCGACATCCACACCGTTGGCGCCGGTGGCGGTTCGATCGCTTGGCTCGCGGGCGGTCGCAGCCTCAAAGTTGGCCCGCAGAGCGCGGGCGCCGCACCCGGCCCGGCGTGTTACGACCGGGGCGGTACCGAGCCCACGGTTACCGATGCGAACCTTGTGCTCGGGCGAATTACGAGTTCGCTCGCCGGCGGCGGCATCACCCTGAATCGCGATAAAGCCGTCGCAGCGATCGGTACGCTCGCGCAGCAACTGGGCTTGGATTTGATCTCCGCCGCCGAAGGCATCCTGCGCATCGCGATCGAAAACATGGCTGCCGGGATCCGCACGGTGTCGGTTAAACGTGGTCGCGATCCGCGAACCTATGCACTGGTCGCGTTTGGCGGTGCTGGTCCCCTGCACGCCTGCACGTTAGCCGATCGGTTGGACATGAAGCGCGTTTTGATCCCACCGAATCCTGGGGTAACCTCAGCTTACGGGCTACTCCTTACCGATGTGCGGATCGATCAGGTGCATACCAATGTGCAACGCGAAGACCGCCTCAATGCCTCACAGATAGAGGATGACCTACGAACACTCGAGACCCAGGTCACTAAACGCCTGACAGGCGAAGGTTTCAGTCATGCAGGTGTCGTGTTAGAACATTTCATTGACATGCGCTATGCCGGACAGGCGTACGAGATCCGGACCCCACTGCCGGGTAACCAGGATTCGATCGGCGTGCGACTACGCACCGCCATCGATCATTTCCATCATCACCATAAGGATCTCTACGGCTATTCGTACGAAGGGAAGCAATTCGTCGAACTCGTTAATGTTGGGGTGACCGGGCTTGGGTTACTAACGCGTCCGCAAGTACCCAGCATGGTGCTGGCCGGAGCCGATCCGAGTGCGGCGTTTTGCGGATACACCACCGTCCACTTTCCGCAGGAACAAGGGACGGTTGAGACGCCCGTGTACGATCGCGGCAAACTGCGCGCGGGAAACGAAATCGTCGGTCCTGCGATTATTAATCAGTACGATTCAACGACTGTCCTGAATCCCGGGTGGCAGGGTCATCTTGATCGATGGGGTACCCTGGTGCTGACCAAAGCGCAACCGAAGGCACAAGAGAATGCCCATGAATAATTCAATTTTTCCCGCGAGCTACCACGACAAGCGCGATGAAGAAGAAGCGTTCAAAGACTACGCCGATTTTCGGTACGGTCGGGTGCCCCAGGATCCCGCGGCGCTCGCCCAGATCAGCGAATTGCGCCGAGGGCTTGATCCCATTCTCGTCGATATTGTCGACGGCGGCATCGAAGCCGCCGTCATGGAAGCCGAGGCTGCGGTCGAGCGCACGGCGCGCTCGACCATTATTCGTGAGCAGCATGACTACCGCGCTTCACTGAATACGATCGATTGCCTCTCGGTATCGCGCGTGTCATGGGCCGCAACTGCGGACCCGATTCGAATGAAGTATCCGCTCGATCGGATAAACGAAGGTGATGTCTTCATTTATAACGACGTTTACGAATCCGCCGGCACTATTGGACATCTCCCGGATTACTGTGTCGTAACTCCGATTTTTTGGCGCACCCGCTTGCTCGCTTTTGCGCAGATCTTCGGCCATGTCAGCGACGTTGGTGGCCGGCAAGCCGGCTCCTGGCCAAATACGTCGACCAGCATTTTTGAAGAAGGAACTCTGTGCCCGCCGGTGAAACTCTACAGCGCAGGCACCCTCAACGAAGATCTCTACGACGTACTACTGCGCAACAGTCGCTTTCCGGACGATTTGCGCGGCGACATCGATGCCTTCGTCGGAGCCAACGAAATTGTCCGCCGGCGGATCGTTGAATTATGCGATCGTTTCACCGGCGATCTGGTCGAAGCGGCGTTCTACGAGATTCTCGACCGCTGCGCGGAGGTTGTACGCGACAAGGGGCTGCCGCTGTTTCCCGAAGGCGAGTTCATCGGCGAGGATTTTATCGAGAGCGATGGGCTGAGCCTCGATCAGCCAGTCAAAATTAAAATAGCGCTGCGCAAATATCCCGACAAAATGATCCTCGATTTTGAGGGGACGAACCCGCAGACGCGAGGTCCGGTGAATTGGCCGCTCGACGGGCGGCACTATTCGAAATGGCTTGGGGCGTTTTTCAAGGCTCAGATCCCCGGCATTATCATCAACGAAGGCGTCACCCAGGTCTTTCGCTGTCGGATCCCGAAGCGGACCGTACTGAGTTCAGAATTCCCGGCACCGGTGGTCAGCCGTATGACCTGCATGCTGCGGATGATTAGCGCGTACACCGTCGCGTTGGCCAAGATGTTCAATGGTCAGGTCGTCGCGGACATGCAGAATATTCAAATCTACGGCCTGTATGGTTACGATTTTGAAGGCAATCTATTTCTGATGCGTGAAATCTTCGGTGCCGGCTCAGGCGCGCGACCGTACGCCGATGGCACCGATGCCGTCGATCTCGTGCCGTATTCCAAGAACCTGCCGGCCGAGTTTGTGGAGCAACGTTTTCCTGTCACCGTCGAACGAGTAGGTCTGGCGATTGATTCCGGTGGCCCAGGCAAGCACCGCGGCGGCTTGGGCTACGTCAAGGAACTCAGAACTTTGGTGGATGGCCATTACACGACTGTCACCGAGCGCACCGCATTCGCCTGCGTGGGGATCAACGGCGGCCGCTGGGGTGCGCCCGGCGCTTCCGTTAAGAACCCAGGGACCCCGGAAGCAGAGAACGTCTACTTCAGCCGCGATGCCGTGCCCGTAAAAGCCGGCGATTTAATTCGCCTCGTCACGCCAGGCGGCGGCGGGTGGGGCGACCCGCTCGAACGCGACATTGCTGACGTGCGGATGGATGTAGTACGTCGACTCGTCTCTGCGGGCAGCGCGGAGCGCGACTACGGCGTAGTGATCGACGCTACTACATTTGAAGTTAATCTCGCCGCGACGGCCAAGTTGCGACTACGACTCGCCCACGAACGCGGCCCCGTAAAGCTCATAGACCGCGGCCCTTACGCCGAGACGTTGATTAAGAAGGGCTTGATCACGGTCGCGGATCCCGAACTCGAATGCACCCGTTGCGCCGACGATGCTGTGCTCGAGACCTACTGGAAAGATCTCTATAAGTACACGCCACCACGGTTAGGCTGATTAGCCTAGAAACGGCCGACGAAATGCCAGAGCGCTCCCGCGCTGGCGCACACCCCAAGCACGCGCAGCAAGCCCACCTTGTAACGAATTAGCGCAACGAGTGCCGCGATCGCAAGCATTAGCGCAAACCAGTCGGGCGTGGCTTCGAAGCCGTGCGGCCACACGGTGTGCTCGGCAAAAAACACCGCGAGGCTGAGGATAACCCCCACCACTGCCGCGGTAATTGCCGTCAGCGGCGCGGTGAATTTGAGTTCGCCACGCGTGGATTCGACCAACGGTCCACCCGCAAGAATGAACAGGAATGAGGGTAGAAACGTAAACCACGTCACGAGCACCGCGGCGACGACCCCGGACTCCACCACGCTGGTCGGCCAGAACACTGGATTGCCGAAACCCCCTAGAAAACCAACGAACGCTACGATCATGATCAGAGGACCCGGTGTAGATTCGCCAAGCGCCAAGCCGTCGATCATCTGTGAGGCGGTCAGCCAGCCGTAGTGAATCACGGCCCCTTGGTAGACATAGGGCAATACCGCGTAGGCACCTCCGAACGTCAACAGCGCAGCCTTAGTGAAGAACCAGCCCATCTGGGTCAACACGCCGGTCCAACCGTAAAGCATCAGCAACGTCGCCATCGGTATCAGCCAAAGCGCACCACCGATACCCACGAGCGAGACCAAGCGCAATATCCGAAAATGAGTATGCGCGGGACGCGGGGTCTCATCATCAATCACGGCTGGCCCGTAGGATTTAATCGCGCCACCGTGCCCGCCACCAACACGAAACTTCTCGGGTGCGAGTTTCCCGCAGACCGCACCGAACATTGCTGCTGCGGCGACAATCGCCGGGAATGGGACCTTATAAAACGTAATCGCGATAAACGCCATGACCGCAACCGACCACAACAACGAATTCTTCAGCGCACGCGAACCGATGCGATGAGCCGCGTGCAAGACCACTGCGGTAACGGCCGGCTTAATCCCATAGAAAATCCCGACGATCACGGGCAGCTGTCCGAACGTCACGTAGATCCACGACAGCACTATCAATAGCACTAACGAGGGCAGCACGAAGAGCGTACCTGCCATC
>SHZM01000057.1 GCA_009692265.1 Gammaproteobacteria bacterium | reverse complement strand
GCGAGATTCTTCATCGGCGCTCAGCGCTGAGGGGTGGGGACGAGTTCTATACGAGTCGGTGCCAATACAGGCCCGAAGGGAAGATAAGTCCCTCCCACCCCGGCGCCCTCAATCATTACGATCTCGGGCACGGATGAACATACAAGGAACGATAACCGCGCTATTCGACGAAATCGAGCGCCGGGGTTGTTGACTTCGAACCCCGGCAGCAGGACTGCTGGCAGCGGGGCGCGAGTCCCGTCACCTGCCTTAGCAAGACCGTTTTACCGAGCCCGTCCCATTGGCCACGGAGGCCACCGCTGTGCAGCGGATGAAACACCAACTGAAGACCTGCGCCGGGCGTGCGCAGTACGGTCTGCGCAAAAAGACGGTAGAGCCCGTGTTCGGGATCATCAAGACATTGATGCGATTCAGGCAAATCCTGTTACGCGGATTGGGTGCCGTGCGCGGAGAGTGGTCGTGGGTGACTCTGGCCTGGAATATTCGTCGGATGGCAGTGTTGCGGGGCTGAGAACAAGGAGCGGGAGACTTCCATCGTCACTACCCGCCTACCGTAACGTCTTAATCAACACTCAAATCACAATTTCCTCGTTCAGCACCTGTGATTTCGTATCGCGTCACTCCCTAAGTCCGACAGGCTGCTAGTGGGAGCCGGCCGACCCGGTCGGGCTTGCGCGGCAAGGTGGACTTGATCCGAAGCCGCACGAAGCGCTGCCGAATGCCTCGGTGATGTCAATCCGATTGCGGACGCCCAGGAGTCCGACCCTCTCAGCTCACCGTCCTCGGTCGTCTGATCACCGCCGCGGCAAACTCCCGGATTACCGCGCCGAGGCGCTCGCGTGAGCCGCCGTGGATCGCTATCTGGTTGACGCCAGCCGCTTCCAACGCCGCGATCCGTGCACCGATTTCCGCTGTCGTGCCGGTCAAGGTGGTGGCCTGAATCATGCGCGAGGTCACCAGTGCGGCATGCTCGTCCTTGAAGTCGTTGACATAGCCGCTGTACAGATCGAGGTGGCGGGTCTCGATCGGTGCGTCCGGGGTTCGATAGGCATTGCGGAAAGCCATGATGTCGTCGCGCACGTCGGCCGGCAGGTCGGTCGGATCGCGCGCCGAGAGCGCGAAGATATTGCATTGTGAGGTGACGTAGGCGCCGACCGCCGCCTGCAAGTTGCGCAAATTCTCACCCGGCTGTGTCACGTGACAGGCGGTCGACAACATGATGTAGAGATCGGACAGCTTGCGACCAACCCGTTCGGCACCGAGTCGCACGTGACTCAGCGTGTAATCGAGCAGGCTGTCGCCGACTGCGCCGAACAGGATCACGCCGTCGGCGATTTCGCCCGCCAGCTCCAGCGCCTTAGGGCCGCTCGCTGCAATGTAGATCGGCACCGGGTCCTTGAGATTGATCCAATCGCCCTGCTGATTCAGAAAACGAATCATGCGTCGGCGTTCGCCCTCCTGATAAGGCACGGTCTCGCCCGCCAGCAGACCGCGACAGATTTCGACGTGCTCGCGCAGCTGACTGAGGCTCGCGGCGGGCATGCCGAGCGTGCGACGCGCCGTGTTGCCGGTGCCTATGCCCATGACCACACGGCCCGGCGCGAGCAGGTTCAGCGTGGCGAAGTTGTTGGCGGTAACCGGCGCAATGCGCGAGGCCGGATTGGTGACATTGGTGCCGAGCTTGATGTTGCGGGTCTTCTGCGTACAGAGCGCGAGGCACTGGAACACGTCGGCGCAAAGCATCTGGGTGTCGTACAGCCAGGCATGGGTGAAACCCTCGTGCTCGGCCAGCGCCACCTCATCGGCAATATCGACGGTCGACAGGAACGCAAATCCATAGTCCATCGCAGTCTCCCTGAGCGTCGCCGCAGAGTGGTTCCGCGGCACAGTGGTGGTTCAACGGCTGGGTATCGAATACGTCCGGCCGGGATATAGAAGATACAGACGCCCCCCCTCTTGACTCGAGGGCTGCCATCGGTGATGGATGCTTCAAGTGGTTGAGAGCCACTGATGCAAAACAGGAGGCGTCTGTGGAACGGAATGTAATTTATGTTGAGATCGATGTCGACGACGTGCGCTACCACAGGTCAGCGTTGAATGGGCGAACCGGTGAGATGGTGGATTTTCAGTGCTGTCCGACCTTGAAAGGCCTGGTGCAGCAGCTCAAGAAGGTCCATCAGTCGTTTGGCGGTACGGATCTGAAGCTGGAGGGTGTCCCGAATTTTGTCTAAACGGGATTTGAGTTAACGGTTATTCATTCGTTCCTCGAACATAGTAAAACGGTTAAGTGTCGCTTTCCAATTCTGGTGCGGCATTGTCCATTTCTGACTGATATTCATCAGCGCCAGGTAGAACAATTTCAATAATGCCTCATCACTAGGAAACGCCGCGCGATTTTTGGTGATTTTACGCAAACTCATGTTCATCGATTCGATGGCATCGGTGGTGTAGATAACTCGTCGAAATTCCGGCGGATAATCGAAGAACGGAATCACCCGTTGCCAATTGCGGTGCCACGATTGGACGATAGAGGGATAAGTGGCACCCCATTGGTCTTCGAATTCGGTGAGCCTCATCGCGGCTTCCTCGGCGGGTGGCCGCCGCGTAAATGGTGCGCAGCTCCGCCGCGATGGCCCTGTGCTGTTTCCAGCTCACATAGTTCAGGCTGTTGCGCACCAGATGCACGATACACAGCTGGGCGACGGCTCTGGGGAACACGGTTTCAATGGCTTCCGGGAAACCCTTCAGTCCATTCACGCAGGCGATGAAGATATCGGCGACGCCCCGATTCTTGAACTCGGTCATCACTTGAATAGTTTTCAATACCTTCGGCGACTAAGCCCTGACAGATTAGCTCGGGGATATTTGTCTCCGCAGCGGTCCGAGATAGTATCTCTGCGTAATCGAGTGATTTAGGGACATCGCCACGCACCGCATGGTGCACACGCAGGCCAATGAGCACGTCACAATATTCGACCGAAGATGCTTCTTTGTCGCATAGTTCGTTCGCTCGAACGTAATCATCGCCGACTTCGGATGCGGCGATGCCCTTCACAGTGGAAAGATTGAAAGCAAGCGCCATCATGGATGCAAACGTCATTTTTTGCCGCCCAGGGGTCGCTGGTAAGGCTTCAAGCAATTTTGCCGCCATGCCAACGTGATTCACTGCCTCGGCATTGGCGGAACGCTGAGCCGGCTGCGCGTCGGCGAGCAGCAAGTACTCGATCGCCTTCTCGACATTCCCGCTGCGGCGGTAATGGTGCGCGAGATCTCCGAAATCCAGGGACAGTTTACTGATTTCTCAATCAATGCCAGTGCCGAACACGAAATCGGTAGACTGTTCCGGATAGCGCTTTTCAGGCCTTATCGAGTGACGCGTAAATCGCCCGCAGCAGCGTGTGCGCCCGATCGTCGCCGACGGCCCCTTCACCCATGCGGTTCATCACGTACGCCATCGTGAATCCAGCATCGATGTCGTTGACCACAAGCGAACCGCCCCAGCCGCCCCAGTAGCACACCTTAACGTTGGGGCTGATCGGATTACGGGGTGAATTAAGGCCGTAACCGACGCCGAAAGTGACGCCTATGCCGAGCACCAGATCTCGGCCTGCGGCCTGCACATCGAAAATCCGATCGATCGACTTGGGCGACAACAGTTCGACCTCACGCAGCGACCCACCGTGCGAAACCGCAGCTTGGGCCAAGGCGACGCCGCGTGCGGTGCCATGCCCGCCCGCAGCGGGGATCTCGGCCCGTCGCCACGGGAGCTCCCACGACTGCTCGGCCCTAAGGCGCGGGTTTGACGCGCGGTAGGGGATCGAATCAGGTTCGGGCGACACCGAACCGTCACCGCTGCCAAACTGTAGCGGGGGCACCGGAATCACCAACGCGACCCGACTGTCGTGTTCGGCGGCGAGCCCGATGTGAAAATCGGCACCCGTCGGTGCGGCGATTTCCTCGGCGAAGAAGCGCCCGACCGTGCGGCCGTCGACGCGACGCACCACCTCGCCGACAAGGTTGCCCTGAGTGATGCCGTGATAGCCGGACTTCCAACCTGGCTCCCACCAGGTGGCCTGTTCGGCGAGGAGGCTAGTGACCTTGTGCCAGTCGTACAGGTCGGTCCCCTCAATGCGCTGATCCCATGCAGGAATACCCGCAGTGTGGGACAACAGATGCCGGATCAGCACGTTCCCTTTCCCGTTCTGACCGAACTCCGGCCAGTATTGTTCAACCGGCGCATCGAGATCGACCATCCCCCGGCTCGCGAGTACGAGTAGCGAGAGGCAACTCATCGTCTTGGTGGTCGAGAACACATTGATGAGCGTGTCGCGCTGCCATGGGATGGTGCGTTCAGTGTCCTGAAATCCGCCCCACAGATCGATCACCAACTCCCCGCCCATGACTACCGCAAGCGATGCGCCGACATCGCCGTTCTCAACGAAGTTGGTCGCAAAAGCGTCTTTCACTCTCGCAAATCTGTCTGCGCAGACCCCGCTGATATCGATGTTCATCATGTTCCCGTCGGCTTGTTTGCTACAGGCGTCCGAGCCTGCCATAGGTCTGCAGTTCTTGCCAATGGTGCCGAAAACAGAGCGGGGAAATCGCGTTCGGCCAGTCACCTCGACGCAGGATTCTTGAAGGGGGTTCAAGCCACCGCCGGTAACGAACCGTTAGAATGCTGCTTCGACCACCACACTCAAACTCAACCGATGGAGGCGACACATCATGACCGCGATCACCGCGCGCAGCGGCGCCAACATCCTCCTCGAAGTACTGGCGACCGAGGGGGTCGAATACGTCTTTGGTAATCCCGGCACCACTGAGCTGCCTTTAATCGACGCTCTCACCGACAAGCCCGACATCCACTACGTGCTCGGTCTGCAGGAGGCCAGCGTAGTCGCGATGGCCGACGGCTATGCCCAGGCGGCGGGCAAGCCGGGCTTCGTCAACCTGCATACCGCAGGCGGGCTTGGCCACGGCCTCGGCAATCTGCTGAACGCGATGACCTCGGGTACGCCGCTGGTCGTCACCGCTGGACAGCAGGACTCGCGCCACGCGATTACCGATCCCCTATTGCAGGGTGATCTCGTGGCGATTGCGCGCCCGGCCTGCAAGTGGGCAGCCGAGGTGACTTCGCCCGAACAAATCCCAATCTTGGTGCACCGCGCGTTCCAGGATGCGATGGCGCCGCCCACCGGGCCGGTTTTCCTGTCGCTGCCGATGAACGTGATGGAAGCGATGAGCGCGATCGAGATGCCGGGGATCTCGCATGTAGATCGCCGGCCCGTCGCGAGCTCGTTACCTGAGCTGGCACATGAACTTGCCGCGGTGGCGCCCGGTCGGGTCGCGATCATCGCGGGCGACGAGATCTCCTACAACGACGCGTATCGAGAGGTCGTGCGTCTCGCCGAATTACTCTGTGCACCGGTATTTGGCTCGTCCTGGCCGGCGCACATTCCCTACCCCACCAGCCATTATCTATGGCGCGGCAATCTGCCGACAAAGGCAGTGGAGATCGCGCGCGCCATGCAGCCGTTCGACTGTGTGTTTGCACTAGGCGGCAAATCCTTCATCACGATTCTCTACTCTGAGGCTTCAGCATTGCCGGAAGGTTGTGAGCTGTTCCAGCTTTCTGTCGACGGTCGAGATCTTGGTCGTACCTTTCCGTCCAAACTTTCGGTGGTGGGCGACATCGAATACTCCTTGCGCGCGTTGAACGCATTGCTCGAAGCGAGTGTCGCGACGAATGCCGCAGCCTATTTCGTCGAGCGCGGGCGCGCGCGACAGGTGTTCTCCGCCAAGCGTCAAGCCCTACACGACCAAGCCGCCGCGCTGAACCAGTGTGATCCCATTCACCCGATGGTCGCAGCGCGCGAACTCGCCGCTGCCATCGGCCCCGTGCCCATCGTCGACGAGGCGATCGCTACCGCGTCCCACTTGCGCAACTTTCTGCACAACGCCGCGCCGCGCCAGTATTCGTTCCTGCGCGGCGGCGCGCTCGGTTGGGGCATGCCAGCGGCCGTCGGCTTTTGCTTCGGACTCGGCCGGCAACCAGTCGTGTCGCTTGTCGGCGACGGCGCCGCCATGTATTCGCCGCAGGCCTTATGGACGGCCGCGCACGAAAACCTTCCCGTCACTTTCATCGTAGTCAACAACCGGGAGTACAACGTACTAAAAAACTTCATGCGCTCCCAAACACACTACCAGTCCACGCAGACTGGTCGCTTCATCGGCATGGATATCAACTCGCCAGCCATCGATTTTCCGAGCCTCGCGCAATCGATGGGGATCGCCGCACAGCGAGTCACACGCGCCGAAGCGATCCATGATGCGGTCAGCACCGCGATCGCGAGCGGCGCGCCGGGCTTAATCGAAATTGTGGTCGGGATCGAGTAACCGACCGGTCACTATCAGGGGAAATCAGGGACAGTTTACTGATTTCTCAATCAATGCCAGCGCCGAACACGAAATCGGTAAACTGTCCCCCGATAACGGGTGGTAGGTTGGGGTTCGCTCCGCTCACCTCAACCTACTATTTAGATCACAACCCCAACAGCTACAGCATCTTGTTCGGGGTGCAATAAAAGAAATCTTTCCAGGACGACTAGTCCAATCGCGAAATCAGCGGAAGCTTCCCGTTACAATCCGGCGATGAATGCGATCATCTTGCTGTTAACGTTGGCTGGTTTCACGGTGGTCGCGGTCATGCGCGTGCTCGATCCGCTGCTGCCAGTGGTGGCAGCCGAGTTTGGGGTTACGGTGGGCGCGACCGCGGTGATTGTCGCCGCGTTCGCGTTGCCGTATGGCCTGTGCCAGCTCGTGTACGGACCGTTAGGCGATCGCGTCGGCAAGCTTCGGGTGATCACCTCGACTCTACTGCTAACCGCTGTATTCATTTTTCTGAGCGGCTTTGCGCACAGCGTTGCGCAACTTGCCGTGCTGCGGTTTCTTACGGCCATCACCTGCGCGGCCACCGTGCCGTTGACGATGGCCTTCATCGCCGATGGGGTCGATTACAACTCACGCCAAGGCGCGATCGGGCGCTACATGGGCGGGATCATCTTAGGCCAGATCATGGGTGCCGGGATCGGTGCCATCCTGGTTGACCTAATCGGATGGCGCGCGATTTTCTGGTGCTTCGGGGTCATGAATGGGCTCGTGGCAATGACTTTGAAATGGGGCGCGAAGAACTTCACCCTACCCACGCCTACGCAGGTAAGCCTGCGTACCTCGTTGGGGCGTTACGTGGAGATCGCCCGCGATCCGAAAGCGCGTGATGTTCTAACGGCGGCTTTCATAGAAGGATTTTACCTGTTTGCAGGAGTGATTTTTATCGGCCCCATGCTCCATCAACGCCATGGGTTGAGCATGGTGATGGTAGGGGTGTTTTTAATTTTCCTAGGTCTAGGCAGTTTGCTTTACAGTCTGATAGTGCGCTGGCTGGTCCATACCTTGGGGCAGTGGGTCATGGTTCAAGTAGGGGGCGCGTTCATGGCGCTAGCCTTCATCATCCTCGGCATCGCAAAGATCTGGTGGTTGTGCGCACCAGTATTGGTGATGCTCGGCTTTGGCATTTACCTCATGCATAACACCTTGCAGACCCTGGCCACCGAACTTGCGCCAGGCGCGCGCGGCACTGCGGTCTCACTGTTTGCGTTCGTGATCTTCGTCGGACAGGGCTTGGGTGCTCTACTGTTCGGATGGCTCATCGATTACGCCGGCTACGCACTCGCTTTCGAAGTGAACGGCGTAGCTTTGGGTTTGCTCGGCCTGTGGCTACGGGGCAGTCGCTCTCTCGCCGCACACTGACGGTGACGCGAGTAAATCAGGGCAACAATTAAGCGCGGTCATGCGCGCGGCAGTGCTGGTTAAGCGTGAGGCCTACCGCGCACTACCGGCACAGCGTAACCACGGGACCGGGTTCGGCGATACCTTTTAACGTGACATTACGAGCGCCAGTGAATTTGCGCGGAGAGGCGGCAGCTTGGATCGTCTTCTCGCTGACAAGAATTTCGTCACCATTCGCGATACCGCCTTTGCGGGCAGCATGATGAACCCCCATGTCGCTGTAGCCTTCAGCGTCGTTGGCGGATTCAGCCAGGTGAACACCGATCCGATCCTGCGGCGCGAAGCCATGTTCCCGCCGATGCCATAGCAGATCCCGCTGGATCGAGATCGCGCAGTCAAGCGCTGAGTCGACCGCTGCGAAGGCAACGAAAAAGCCGTCGCCTGCGTGGCCTATCTCTTCACCGTCGTGCTCCACAAACTGTCCGCGCAATACCTAGTTGTGCCACCGCACCAGATATTTGCCCTCAGCGTTTTAGGTTTAACCACCGCCGCGGCTCGTTGGGCGCGGTTGCTTCGAGTAAAATTTCAGGACGTTGGTGATACGCAGCTTTGGCCTTGTGCGCTTCCGTATTTGGTGCTGGTCCGATGTAGCTGCCGAGGTCTCGGCTGAAGGCGAGTGCGGCGTGTCCATAGGCCAGTCGTTCGCTTTCCCATTGCGCGAGCGCGCGGTCCTGTGTGGAGGCACTCAGCGCTTCGGCCAGGCCATAGGCATCTTCGGCTGCCTTTGACACGCCAAGCCCGATATGCGGTCGCGCGGTGATCGCAGCGTCTCCGACCAAACAGACGCGACCGTAGCGAAGTCGATCGCAACCGAGATCAATAATGCCTTGGATGAACGGGTGCGCGGTGGCGGCAATGATCGCCTGGCATTGTGGTGCAAGTTGGGCCTCAGCTTCTCGCCGCATTGCTTGGATAAGATCGGCGCGCATTCGATTGTGCGGAATGCCGTGCTCGTAGTACTGGCCTGAGGAATCAGTGAGATGATCGCGTAAGCGATCATCGTCCGCGGTACGGTACCACCCCCAGTTATACCAACGCTGACCCGGCGTTAGTGTATCGTTCGGGCCCGCGACCAGGTAACCCAACCAATGCCCGCCCGGCGCCAGGCACAGCGCCATGCGATAAGCCACTTCTTCCAGCGCCGCTGATGGGACCAAGGCCTCGTCGATCAAGCCGCGCCATGCGAAATAGCCGCAATAATTCACCCTTACCTCGGGGGCGATAATCTGCCTCACCGACGAGCGGGTTCCGTCGGCTCCGATCAGCCAGTCGCCGTGGGTGATGGAACCGTCCTGAAAGTGCGCGGTAACGCCATCAGCGGTCTGCGTGACGTTGACCAGGTTAGCTCCGTTGCGGTAGGTATCGTCGGGAAGTTGCGCGCGCAGAAAGCGATACATCAAACCCCATGAAGTCATGATCTGGGGAGCATCCAAGGTACCTATCAGACCGCCATCGGGTGCGAGCAACAGGCGCCCGCGCGAACGCACGCCCATCTCGTCACGCAGGTTCACGCCAGCATTGCGTAGCGCCGCGTAAAGTTCGTCATGCGTCGCAATACCGGCACCGCGGCCAGCGAGCTCATCGCTTGCGCGTTCGTATATGGCGATCTCCCAACCGTGTTTTTTTAGCGCGATGGCGGCGAAGAGGCCGGCCATCGAGCCGCCGATAATCAATGCGCGTCCGGGGGATGTTGTCATGCGACAATTCTAGGCAATTCATACTAGGCATTGCGAGTGCGGCGCGAGAGAATGAGGTGAGCCCGATTCGAGAGACATGGAGCTGGCTCTATGAATTATCGAACAAGATGAATCACGGAAAACGGGTCGGCCTGACTCGCCTGGCTCCGATGTTAGCGGGCTGCCTCATTGTGGCTGGCAGCTTGTATGTCATCAGTGATGCGGATAACGACATAGTCGGTACAAGACCGGCGATGGCCACGGTGTTGGCTGTGCGCCAACCGCGACCCGGGAGCCCCACTGGGGTTGGAGTAGTCGAAGTGCAACTTGCCGATGGTGGTCGGGCGAAATTGTTTTTGAGTCAACCCCTGCCGGCGCCGAAGGCTCGCATTCCGGTGACGGTAACCGATTACGCCGACGGCAAACGCAAGGTGACGGCGGAGGAATAACGGATCTCTGAATACTCTCGGTATCATTCGCGGCAACATGTCTAACAATTCATCTCACTCCGCTTCCGCTAACACGGTGCGACGACTGTGTCCGCGCTGCGGTAGCGACAGCAGCGCGCAAAAGGCACTTCCCTACGGCAGCACCGAGTGGCCACTCAAAGCCTGTGCGAAGTGTGAATTCATCTACCTTGAGATTGTTCCCGCGTACGCGGCGCTGGCGGGGGAGCTGGGCTGGGATAAGACTTTTGCAGCCTGGCATACCGAGCGGGCGAAAGATCGCTACCACGTGCTACGTTCGCGCCTCGGACGCACCGTACGGGATCAACTTCGAACCGTGTTTAAGCGAACCACGATGGAAAGTTTGCTGCTCGAATTCGCGGCACCCGGGAATGTGCTCGACGTGGGTTGTGGCAAAGGCACCCAACTTGAAAACCTGCCTGAAACCTATGTGCCGTTCGGCATTGAGGTATCCCCCGAGCAAGCAGCCCATGCCAAAGCCGCGGTCGCCCCGCGTGGTGGGCAGATCGTCGTCGCACCAGGGGCTGAAGCCCTTGCGACGTTCCCGCCGGAATTTTTTTCTTGCATCATCATGCGTTCCTACCTGGAACACGAAAGCGAGCCGGTGCGGGCGTTGAACGGTGCGTATCACGCGTTGGCGAGTGGTGGAGTGCTGCTGCTAAAAGTGCCCAACTACGGCAGCCTGAATCGACGCCTCTTCGGGACAGGTTGGTGTGGATTTCGGTTTCCCGATCACGTGAATTACTTCACGCCAGGCTCGTTGCGTGCGATGGTCGAGGAGGCAGGGTTTTCTATCCGGCGCTTTTCGATGCGCGACCGGTGGCCGACTAGCGACAATATGTGGATGATTGCGGCGCGCGGCTAGGCCGGTGGTGAGCGTAGCGAATCATCAATTCGATCGTGGATTTGGAAGATCGTGGTCGGATCCTGGATCCCTTTGAGACTGGCGGCACCGATCTCGCTGGTCTGCGAAGGAAACACGTTCCCTTCGTGTTGCGTAATTTCGGCAATCAACGCTTTCGAGCAAAGAATCCGGTCCATTTTCGGGAATTCAATCAACGCCGTCGGAAACGCTTCTTTTTGCACCCCTTCAATCCGAAACGCGATATTCACATCATTGCCGTGGATATCCTGGCCGCCAGTCGAGATCCCCCAAGTCTCTCCGTGGTGCAGAGAAATTCGGTAGTGGATCGGAGGATTGGTCGTGCGACTGTTACGGTATTTAATGCGATTGACCAACTCCAGCGCTGCCGTTACCGAGCGGGTCGCGGAGGAGAAGGTCGCGAGGAATCCATCCCCGGTGCCTTTAAAGAAACGCATCCCGTATTCGGTCAAGACAGGATCCGCCAGCTGTTGTACGCGCGTTTTCAGATGATGAGCCATGTGATCGTCCTCGCTTGCTATCCGCGACGATTCACACAGATCGAACACCATGATGGATTCCGAGCGTTTGACTAAATGACCCGCCGGAATAATGACGGACTTATCCCAATCTTCTTCCGCCTGATAGTCGACGCGAATCGACCAGTCGGCGACGCGGATAGTGGCTGGAACCTGAAGTTCGGTTTTCCCGTCGAGCCGCGCCCATTGCTTCCCGCGCTTCAAGAAGCTGCCATTGCGGCTTGAGTCTTCAGCGAAATAGCGCTCGCCTTCCTTGGTAAGGGTTAAGTGGACACGCGAGATCTGGTTATGCTGGAGGACAAGCTCATTCTCGGAGTGGCGACCGACCCGCACCGTCGTTTGAGAAAACGAACGGTTCGTTTGGCCACCGCGCTCCAGGTCGGTCAAGCGGATTTCCCAGCCCATAGGCGATGCTAAATCTTAGTCTCTTGATTTGGTCGAAAGCTGACGACGTACTATAGGATGCGACGCTAAGAATGTGAATCGTTTAGATGCTTGAGCTCCCGGATCGCGCGGCACACGCGGTCCGGGAGCTAATTGGGCGCATTAATGGACGATGACCCCGCGCGCATTTTTGCCTTGTTCCATGTCAGCAAATGCTTGTGGTGCATCGTCCAGGCTATACGTTCTGGTGATAAGGCGGTCCAAATCGAGCTTGCCGGCCTTGTACAGGCTTAGGTACAGCGGAAAATCTACTTTGAAATTCGCGCTGCCATACATGCAGCCCTTGATCGTTTTGGCGGTGAACGGCAGGATGGCCGCGTTAACCGAGAAGCGATCATCCAGGCGACCGACGCCGACGAGTACCGCCGTACCGTTTTTGCGGGTAGCCTTGATGCACTGCTCGATAACCTTACTGTGGCCTACGACATCAAAGGCATAATCCACGCCGATCCCATTGGTTAGCGCGTTGATCTGCTTAACCATGTCGGCACCGGGATCGATGGTATGGGTTGCGCCGAATTCCACGGCCATTTGCATTTTTTCCAGCGAAAGATCGCAGGCGATGATTTGGCCGGCACCCGCGATGCGCGCGCCCTGGATCACGTTCAGGCCCACGCCGCCACACCCGAATACCGCCACCGTCGAACCGGGTTGCACGTTGGCGGTGCGAATTGCGGCACCCACGCCGGTGGTCACACCGCAGCCGACGAGAGCCGCGACTTTGAAGTCGTAGGACTTATCGATGGTCACCACGCAGGCCGCCGGGACGACCGCATATTCGGCCATGTTTCCGACAAATGACATGACGAAAATGCGCTGCCCGTTCTTGTGCACGCGCGAGGTGCCGTCGAACTGATTACCGTCCGGCTTCGCGCCCGAGCACAGATAAGGTTCCTGATGAAGACAGTAAAAGCAGTCGCCACAATTTGGAATGAACGAAATGACGACGTGATCGCCGGGCTTCACGTTCGTGACACCCTCACCAACCTGTTCGACGATGCCGGCGCCTTCGTGGCCCAACACCACGGGGAAGGGACTTGGAATCGTGCCGTTAATCACCGAGAGATCCGAATGGCACACGCCAGTGGCTTTCATTTTGACCAGCACTTCACCCATTTTGGGTGGGTCCAGCTCTACGCTGGTAACCGAATATTCGTTCTGTTTGCTTGCGACAACAGCCTTCATGAGGCGCATCCTCCTTCTACTAGATTAATGCCACTGCGTATCCTGGCGTTGGCCGTAAGGACACACGAATTAGTTGAGAGCTGCTGAATCTGGTCCGAACTCGACTTCTTTCAGCGCTTCGAACGAAAAACTAGGGTGCTTCCCATTCCTCCCCTCTGATATTAGGAGGACATCGGCCGGGGGCGGCGGTAGCCTAGCACGCTCACGGTCAGTTAAGTGTGTACGAAAGGAACAGACCAAGCACTACTTGGTCGTCGTTGCCAAACAGTTGCTTGGCTGCGGCGTTGGGCGTGCCCCAGGCGATGACCGCCATCCCGTACAGGCGTTCATTCGGATAAAACTCAAATTCAAGATTCACTTCGTCCGACCACGCGGTAGAAGTTGTCGGCAGGCCGAAGTATTGCGGCTCCTCCAGCGCGTGGTGGTAGACCATTGCCACCACCGCGCACTTGGCGTTGGGATAGGCTTTGACCTTGAGCATCTGGGTAATCTGATTTTCGTTGAACAAAAAGAATTCACCGTTGATTTCACCTTGGTACCAGGTGTCCCAGTCACGCTTGCCCAGGGTAAAAAACAAGCCGCGATATTCTTCGTTATCAGCACTGGTTGCTTCGTCACCGGAATAGCGCGCATAGCGATAGTAGAAGCGCGGTGCCCACGGCCAGGCTGCGAATTGATAGGTGGGCTCGACATACCAGGCGTCCGCAGCGTTTTCGATCCCGCTGCGTTCGGACCTTCCGAATTCTTGGACGAACTCTACATAGAGCTTAGCCTGTGGCAGCGACGGCAGGTGGAGATCGCCTCCACGCAAACTCCAAACCTGCATCCCGGCATTGCCGACACCACCCTCGTCGTCGAATATCTCAAAATAGCTCGTGCTCACCCTGCCCCAGGGTTCAACGTCGCTGTTTTCCAAGTTGATCCCCGCGACCCGCGCATCGCCAAGATCCTGATCTGTGCGTAACCAAAACACGTCAGCCCGAAGCGGCGCGGTATTAATTTTAAGGACCGCGGTATTGCGCCACGCCTCGAAGGCACCGATCCAGTATTGGCCGTTGTCGTGCCCTTGGTTGAAATTGCCGTCGCCAACCACGAAGCCATCGCCAAGGTGAAACGGTTGGGCACCGTACGACAGATCGAACACGCCGTGGCGCCAACCAACGTACGCCGAGTCCGTATTCAGGATGCGATCGCCGGCGCGCGCGAATTGACCAGAGAGCTCGCCATCCAGGGTGGTGGTCGCCCCGACCACCAAGAGTCCGCCATAAAGTTCGTCCTTTGGTAACTTGTAGCTCGCCGTCACCGACGGTCGCAACGCGACTTCGAGATCGGTGCGCTCGGTCTCGCCGGTAGTCTGGCCTAGGGCGGCGAACTCGGGTAATGCGCCGTAACCGAAATTAATGTCATAACCCTGGCGCAGACCCAGGCGCGCGTTCAACGCGGCGTCGGCTGTGAATTCTCCGGTGTTGGCGAATTCATAGGCGGCACAAGGGAGAAGGCAGAGTGCTAGGAGCCCGCCCAACGCGCGGTTGAGCGCGGCGTTCGGATCACGTGCGGGTGAAATGCGCATCAAAATACGCGACCCATTCGTTCCAGCGTGCTTCGTCGGAAGGAAATTTCGGGTGGTCAAAGCGGGCGATGAGAAACCCACCAGCCGCGCCGCTGTAGGACACCACGTCAACCAGGCTCAGTTGTTCACGGTACGCCGCGCGATGCGCATCGGGCACCTGCTTTTCGGGTTGCTCGGACCATAGGCCTGCGGCGCGAAGCTCCCGCAGGGTCGACGCTAAGTGCAGTCCGGAATCCTCTTCGAGGGGCTCGCCGAGATAGAGGCTGCCGTTACGCTTATCGACGGGATCAAACGTAAGCACGTGACGATCGATGATGCGCTCTTTGGTCAGTGACGGGTTGGCCATCGGCGGACTCCTACGTAACTCGCAGTATGAGCAGTTTTCATTCTAGCAGGATGCAAATTCTTATATGGCATGACTAGGAAATTTTTCAGGTGATCTCGCTTACGAACTGCTCAACGTCTTCCGCCAAACAAAGAACCCACGACGCCGCGAACGATTTGGCGCCCGAGTTGGCTGCCAACGGCGCGCGCGACGCTTTTTAGCATTGCTTCACCCGCGCTTTGTCGGGTTGAGTACGAGCCACCGCGAGCGCGGGGATTCGGATCAGAGTCGCTGCGCGTGTCGCGCCGCTCGCCCCTGGCGGGTGCCGGTGTGCCTTCGTCAGCGCCGCGCGCGTGCGCACGCTTGGTGAGTGCTTCGTGCGCCGAGGCACGCTCAATTTTTTCGCGATAGCGCTCGGCAAGCTTTGAGGCTTCGAGCAACTCTTGACGACGTTCGTGTGGGATCGGATCGATTTGCGCGATGGGTGGGCGGATCAGGGCGCGTTCAACTGGTGTTGGTTGACCGTTCGCGTCCAACGTGGAGATCAACGCTTCGCCGGTCGCAAGTTCGGTAATGGCGGTCGCGGTATCAATCTTTGGATTCGCTCGGAACGATTCGGCTACCACTTTTACGGCTTTTTGATCCTTCGGGGTGAAGGCACGCAGCGCGTGCTGCACTTTCAATCCAAGCTGGCCAAGGATCGCTCCTGGAATGTCCAGCGGGCTCTGGGTGACGAAAAACACGCCCACGCCTTTGGAGCGAATCAAGCGTACGACTTGTTCAATTTTATCCACCAAGCTTTTCGGCGCGTCTTTAAATAACAAATGCGCTTCGTCAAAAAACAGCACGAAAAGCGGCTTATCCGCGTCACCACGCTCCGGTAGCGCTTCGAAGAGTTCGGCGAGCAGTCACACTAAAAAGCAGGCGTAGAGATGCGATGCCTCGGTGATCAAGGTGGTCGCATCGAGAATATTGATCACCCCGCGACCATCCTCGGCGCAGGTCATTAAATCCTTCAATTCAAGCGCCGGTTCCCCGAACACCAGATCGGCCCCTTGCTCATCCAGTACCAGCAGGCTGCGTTGCATAGCGGCGATGCTGGTGGTGGATAGATTGCCGTACTTCAGCTTGAGCGCCGAGGCATTTTCGCCGACCCACAGCAACATCGAGCGCAGATCGGCCATGTCGAGCAGGAGCAAGCCTTCGTCATCGGCGATTTTGAATGTCGCATACAACACCCCGGTTTGGGTGTCATTGAGGTCGAGCAAGCGCGCGAGCAGTAACGGTCCCATCTCGGACACGGTCATCCGGATTGGGATCCCGCTGCGGCCGTAGAGATCCCACAGCGCGACAGGGAAAACTTTCGAAGCTGAAATCGGTGAGACCCAATTGGCTTAGGCGCTCGTCGAGCTTCGGAGTCGAGCGTCCCTTAGCGGCGAGCCCCGAAAGATCGCCTTTAACATCGGCGGTGAATACTGGCACGCCGAGCCGAGAAAGGCTCTCGGCCAGGACTTGCAGAGTGACTGTTTTGCCGGTTCCCGTCGCGCCGGTGACGAGGCCGTGCCGGTTCAACATGCTCGCAATCTTGGTGATTGCTCCGCTCGCATTTCCACCAAGGTTGAGACTAGATGCTGTCATGGCCTGAGCTCCTTAGCGAAAGGGGAACGCGAACGGGGTCACGAGTAAGGTGACTACGCCGACCAACACATTGAGCGGCGCGCCGAACCGAACGTAGTCGGAGAAATGATAGCCACCCGGTCCATACACCATCAAATTGGTCTGATAGCCGATCGGGGTGGCAAAGCCGCACGACGCGGCGATGGTCAACGCGACCACGAAAGGCATGTAGTTCACGCCTAAAGTCGCCGCGGTCGCGAGCCCAATCGGGAACATCAGCACCGCCGCGGAATTGTTACTGAGTAATTCAGTTAGGATCATGGTCGTGAAGTAGATGATTACGAGTTGGCCCATTGGGTCCGTGCCGGCGAGCGCGACTAAGCCCTGAGCGAGTCCCGCGGCAAGTCCAGTCGCTTCCACGGCTTTGCCAATACCGATCGTCGCGGCGATTACGATTAACACACTCCAATCCACGGCACGTCTGGCTGATTCAGTCGAGCAACAGCGGGTCGCGATCATGCAGCCGGCGGCAATCAGGGCTGCATGAAACATTCCGAAACCGTGGGCAATGAAAAACGGCAGTTGTTCGAACGCAGTGGCGAGAGTGATCATCCCAAGCAGGATCGCGAGCGCGACCATCGCCTTATCGTGGCGCAGCGGGCTTGAGTCATCGAGGTTACTGACTAAATAAAAATCCTGCGAATTACGCTGTTGCTGGACGAACGCGGGGCGGGCTTCCAACAGCAAGGTGTCGCCCGCGGTAAGGACAATATCGCCAATCTTCTGTTGCAAGCGCTCGCCGCTGCGCGCCACGGCGATCACCGCCGCGTTGTACTGCGTTCGAAAGCGGCCATCGCGGATTGATTTACCGACCAGGGGACAGCGGTCCGACACCACCGCTTCGATCAACGTGCGCCCGGCGCGTGGCCCATCGAGTTTGAAAACCTGATTGGTCGCCGCAATCAGGCCACGGGTGCGTTGAAGTTCGACAATCGAATCGACTACTCCAACGAAAATCAGGTGATCATTACTCTCCAGGCGGAGTTGCGGTCCGACGGCCGCGATAATTTCGCCCTCGCGCTCGACTTCCGCGAGATACATCTCGTGAAGATGACGCAAGCCCGCCGCTTCGATCGTTTTGCCGACGATCCCGCCACCGGGCTCGACGATCATCTCGACCGTGTAAGCACGGGGATCGTCGGCTCGCCGCAGGGCGGCTTGGCGAGTGGGTAGCAACCAGCGACTGGTTAACAGGATATACGCGAGACCGGCCAGCGCGCAGGGCACGCCGACCCAGGTCAGGGTAAAAAAGCCCATGGTCCGATCGATCTCGCCGGCCTTAACCGCGTCTTTCATCAAACCGGCGACGATGACGTTTGTGCTGGTGCCGATCAACGTACACAGCCCGCCCAGAATGGTCGCGAAGCTCAGCGGCATCAACAATTTCGAAACCGGGATCTGGTGCTTCTTGCTCCACTCCGTAACGGCGGGGAGCATGGCGGCGACCAACGGAGTGTTGTTCATGAATGCTGAGATCGCAGCGATCGGTGCCATCATTCGGAGCTGTGCGCCGGCGACCGATTGCGGGCGTCCAAATAAGCCTTGCGCGATCCAGGTTATGACGCCGGTGTCGCGCAAGCCGGCCACCACCACGTAGAGCACGCCGACGGTCGCGACCCCTTCGTTGGCAAAACCACCCAAGGCCAGCGCGGGCACCAGGATCCCGCTTAGCAACAACACCGACAACGCTGCCATCATCACCACATCGGTCGCGAGGCTGGTGAAGATTAACGTTCCGAGCATCGCGGCGAGAGTTGCCACCACAATCCAGGCGTCTAAGGACAAGTTCGTCATGCGGGTTGAGCCTGCTTTTAGCTAAGGGGTTTATAGCGCAGGCGAGTAGGGCGATCGGCATCGGTACCTAGGCGACGTTTGCGATCTGCTTCGTAATCCTGGTAGTTGCCGGCAAACCACTCGACGTGACTGTCGCCTTCGAAGGCCAGCATGTGGGTCGCGATGCGATCCAGGAACCAGCGATCGTGCGAGATCACTAAAATGCTGCCTGGGAAGGTCAGGAGTGCTTCTTCGAGCGCACGCAGGGTTTCGACGTCGAGATCGTTGGTCGGCTCGTCCAGTAGCAGCACGTTGCCGCCAGCCTTCAACAGCTTCGCGAGATGCACGCGATTGCGCTCGCCGCCCGATAACTCACCGATCCGCTTTTGCTGATCGGTGCCGCCAAAATTAAAGCGCCCGACATACCCGCGCGAAGGAGTTTGGTAGGTACCGATTTGGATCATGTCGAGACCGTCGGAGATCTCCTCCCACACGGTTTTTTCAGCGCTCAGCGCATCTCGAGTTTGATCGACATGCGCGAATTGCACCGTTTCGCCAATTCGAATCGCCCCGCTATCGGGCGATTCCTGGTTGGCTAACATTCTGAATAAGGTGGACTTGCCAGCGCCGTTCGCGCCGATGATGCCGACAATCGCGCCGGTGGGGATATTGAACGAAAGGTTGTCGATGAGGAGACGTTCGCCATAAGCCTTGCTGACCCCGTCGACTTCGATAACCAGCTCGCCAAGCCGTGGTCCTGGTGGAATATAGAGCTCATTAGTCTCATTACGCTTCTGGAAATCCTGCGCTGCCAGTTCCTCAAAACGCGCGACGCGGGCCTTGCTCTTAGCCTGACGGCCTTTCGGATTCTGTCGCACCCACTCAAGCTCCGCTTCCAGATTCTTACGATACGCGGATTGCTGCTTCTCTTCTTTCTCCAGGCGTTGTTCCTTCTGCTCCAACCACGAGGTGTAATTCCCTTCCCATGGGATCCCGTGTCCGCGATCCAGTTCCAGAATCCAACCACAGACGTTATCGAGGAAGTACCGATCGTGGGTGACCGCGACGACGGTGCCGGGGAATTTCTCGAGAAACCGTTCGAGCCACGCGACGGATTCGGCGTCTAAGTGGTTAGTCGGCTCATCAAGTAACAACATTTCGGGATTCGAGAGGAGGAGACGGCACAGGGCGACTCGCCGACGCTCGCCACCCGAAAGCCGGGTGACATCCGCGTCCCACGGCGGGAGGCGAAGGGCGTCGGCGGCGACTTCAAGCTTGCGATCGAGTTCCCAGAGGCCGGCGTTGTCGATCTGATCCTGGAGCTTGGCTTGCTCCTCCAGCAGCGCGTTCATTTCGTCATCGCTCATCGGCTCGGCAAAGCGATCGCTAATGGCATTGAAGCGATACAGCAGCGCCTTTTCGGCAGCGACTCCTTCTTCGACATTGCCGCGCACCGATTTTGCCGGATCAAGTTGCGGCTCCTGGGGCAGGAAGCCTATCTGAAGGTTTTTTTGCGGGGTGGCTTCGCCGACGATTTCACGATCGATCCCCGCCATAATCCGCAACAACGTGGACTTGCCAGATCCGTTCAACCCAAGCACCCCAATCTTGGCGCCCGGGAAAAAGGACAGCGAAATGTCCTTCAAGATATACCGTTTGGGAGGCACGATTTTGCCGACGCGGTTCATCGTGAAGACATACTGGGCCATGTGCGGTGCTCTTAAGGGATGGAGCGCGGAGGGTACTAGCAGCGATGGGGCGGCGACAACGGGTCGTCACTTATAAGCTAGCTAATAGACAGACGCACTGACAACTCATAGGTGAATTTGAAGGACTGGATGACCGCGGTACCTAGAGGTGACTTTAACGGTGCGCCATCAAGTTGGATATTCCAGAATGTAATTGCCTTGCGCAGCATGGCAAGTGCCCTGCGTAGTGGTGAAAGGTCAATGATCGGAGAACTCATGTCTGCATCATAGCGGTGCGCGGCTCTATCACCTGGTACCCGCCGAAACCACCTCGGTCGAATGGCCCTTACTCAAGCTGAAATCCCGGGAAAGGGCGGAATTTCCTTCGCTTCGTCATTGCTGTGAAAGCAGGAATCCAGTGCAACGATAGATCTCTTTGAACCTGGCCGTGTCTTCGCCTGGGGTGACCGGGCAAACCGGCTTAAGGGCCCTACAAAAGTGGCATTGTTTTAAGGGCAGCGGCGCAGTTCAAATATGCGGCATCTCAAGCGTAACGCTAACCGGACAATGATCACTGCCCAGCACGTCGGCGTGGATCTCGGCGGCCTTCACCGCGCCGCGAAGTTGTGGCGATGTCAGTACGTAATCGATTCTCCATCCGATATTGCGCGAGCGCGCATTGGCGAAATGACTCCACCAGGTGTAATGCCCATTGCCTTGTTTGAACAGCCGCAATGTATCGATAAAGCCCGCATCGATAAAATTCTGGAAGCCCTGCCGCTCCTCGTCGGTAAATCCTTTTTTCCCACGGTTTGGTTTAGGGTTGGCGAGATCGAGCTCGGTGTGAGCCACATTGAGATCGCCGCAAAAGATCACCGGCTTGCGCTTTCCCAGTTGCTGACAATAAGCCAGGAATGCCGGGTCCCATTGCTTGAATCTTAAGGCTAGTCGCGCGAGGTCTTCTTTTGCGTTGGGCGTGTACACGGTGACTACAAAGAATTTCTCGAATTCCGCCGTGATTACGCGGCCTTCGTCGGCGCTATCGCGTAGTTGATCATCGGTAAACTCGAACCGTGCCGCGAGGTCGGCGGGAAAACCATTGGTCACTGAAAGCGGTTCCTGTTTCGACAAAATCGCCGTCCCCGAATACCCCTTTTTAGTCGCCGAATTCCAGTATTCGTGATAGTCGGGTAGATCGATCTCGACCTGATCACGCTCGGCCTTGGTTTCCTGGAGGCAGAGAATATCCGGCTGACGAGTTTCCAAAAACGGATAGAACACTCCCTTTTTTAGAACTGCGCGAAGGCCGTTAACGTTCCACGAAACGATCTTCATATGCTATCCAGTACCTTGATTTTTCTATATATTTATTCGCCTTGATGCGTCTAGCTACAAACCTAGCTACGCAAGAATGAGGCGCTACCTCATTTTGCCAGCAAGCCCCAGGTTCAGTAACAAGTGCAGCCGAAACGGTGGGAGATGATGGGCGGCTGATGAACAGAATGCACCACTACATTAGGAATGGTCTGTCCCATATCTCTGGTGTCTTATATCATCGGTCATGGTAGAAAAAACATCAGTTTCCCGCACGGCAAACGAATGAATGGATGGACACCAGAGCGACGGGCGCGGCAGGCGGAGCTAATTCGGCGCTGGAAGCCGCGGGAGCGGTCCACAGGGCCGAGAACTGAGGACGGTAAGGCTACCGTGGCGGGTAATGCCTATAAGGGCGGCGAGCGCCAATTGATGCGCACTGGGGAAGCTTTTGAAGTAACCATCGACGGATGCATCATCCTATCGGGAAGGGGGTAGCCGACTTCGGCGTACGCCGGTCACTCCCGCTGAAAGTTTGGTTACGAGAACGAGACCGTGCTACATAAGCTGCTCAAGCGGCTGTTGGGAGGTTAGGCCATG
>SHZM01000011.1 GCA_009692265.1 Gammaproteobacteria bacterium | reverse complement strand
GACCGCGAAATCCACCGCCACCGTGCCATTCAAAAACGCCTGCAACTGGGCCGGCGTCACTAATTGTTTGTCGTTCATATCGATCACCATGCCTCGCATCATGACCGAACCCAGCTACCCCTTCAGACTCATACTCCGTTGGACAAGGCTGGCGTTATTGATGTAGCAACTGATGGCGTAGAATCCGCCGCGGAGATCGCGGCCACGATAGCAGAGGCGCGACGCTATGTGCCGGCGAACCGATTGATCGCCTGCACCAACTGCGGCATGGCGCCAATGTCATGGACCCTTGCCACCGCGAAACTTGCCGCCCTGACTCAAGGCGCGCGCACAGCCGTTTAGGGTTTGGGAATTTAATATGCCTGGCATCAAGGACTAAGTGGATGAACGCGACGGTCGATCTGCCATTGAAACCTGTTTCGACCCTGCCTGGCCCGAAGGGCTGGCCGCTGCTCGGCAATTTTACTCAAATTAATTTCAACGAATTTCACGCACAGCTTGAGCGATGGGCCGACGAGTACGGCGATCTGTACCGCTTCCGCCTCGGGCCGGCTGAATTCCTGGTCTCCAGCGATCTCGATACCATCAATGAGATTCTACGCGAGCGCCCGCATTCATTTGGACGACGAGTCGCGCTGGAGCGAATTTTCAGCGAACTCGGATTCAATGGCGTTTTCTCTTCGGACGACGAGAATTGGAAACGCCAGCGCAAGATTGTGATCACCGCACTGAACTCTTCACACCTGCATCAATTCTATGATTCTATGCGCGCAACCACCGAACGGCTTCAGCGACGTTGGACGCGTGCCGCGCACACCGGAGAAACAGTCGACCTGTGTGATGATCTGATGCGCTACACGGTCGATGTTACGACCCAACTCGCCTTCGGGATTGACTTCAATACCCTGGAGACAGATGGCCCGATTATCCAAACGCATCTGGATAAAGTATTTCCAGGATTGAATCGGCGTTTGGGGTCCCCTATACCGTATTGGCGGTTGTTCAAACTTCAGCAGGATCGTGAGCTGGACGCGGCCGTGGCCGCAATCCATACGCAGGTCAAGGAGATAGTCGCGCAATGTCGGGTGCGGATGCGCGAGTTGCCTGCGCTGTCCCAGGAACCGACGAATTTTCTTGAAGCGATGATTGCCGCGCAGGCGAGCGAAGGCCTGCAGTTTTCTGATGAAGATATCGTGGCGAATATGTTTACCCTGCTGCTCGCCGGGGAAGACACTACGGCCAATACCTTGGCCTGGGCCATCAAGTATTTCATCGAGTTACCGGAGGAATTCCAGCGTGTGCGACGCGAGATCGATGAAGTTTTAGGTGCCACGCAAGTTCCAATGACACATCAAGACCTTGTGCGCTTCCGATTGGTCGAGGCGTTTGCCAACGAAACAATGCGCTTGAAACCAGTCGCACCGCTAACCGTGGCCGAGAGTAAGCATGACCTAGAGCTCGCGGGCTATGCTGTAAAACCTGGGACTGCCGTGGTCCTTTTGAACCGCCGGATAGCGCTTAGTGCCCGGAATTTTTCGAATCCGGAGACGTTCGCACTCGATCGATGGTTAGAGAAGGGCAACTCCGACGGCCGGGTGCACAACGCGCGTGCCTTTCTTCCGTTCGGCGGTGGACCGCGGTTCTGCCCCGGTCGCAATTTAGCCTTGTACGAGATTAAGGCGGTGTTGGCGATGTTCTGTCGAAACTTTGAAGCCGAATTAGTCGATCCTTCGCGAGAAATCGAAGAGCTGTTTGCGTTTACAATGAGCCCAACCAATTTATTCGTGCGGATTCGCCACCGCGCGTAAAGAGTGATGACCTAATGGAAGAGCACGACGATGCGTAATGCCTTGCATGAGCAATTGCTCAAGGCCGGGTTGATTGACGAACGGCGATTAAAGGAGATGGAGCGCGAACAGCGCCCCAACGCGGGTGGCCAGAATCAACGCCAGCCCCATCATAAGAACCAAGCCAAAAAGCCACCGCGCGCGCAGCCGCAAGCGCAACCGTCGCGGCCGGTGCCTGCCCCGCAGCCATCGCCAAAGCCAGGCAACGAGCAGCAGGCTGCGCGGCGTGCGTTGGAGCGCGAGATCGTCCAGTTGATCAAGGCTGGTCGTCTGCCGCATAACGATGGCGACGAGCTGTATAACTTTGTCGACGGTAAAAAAATCGGGCGAATTTACGTCACGCCTGCGACACAGGCAGCACTGGTTCGCGGTGAGTTAGTGGTGGTCCGCCTACGGTCGCGTTACGCCGTCGTCAGCACGGCGACGGCCGCCCTGATCGCCGAGCGGGCACCGGAATTTGTGATAGCGGCTAATCCTCCCGAGCCCCTCGATAATCAAGACCCAGCGTACCAGGAATTTCCAGTTCCCGACGATCTTCGCTGGTAACCGAGATGCCGGGCGTTGGCCGAAGCGCGCTAGCGTAAAAATTCTACTGAACGATAAGAGGTGATGTATGCCCTATAAATTTTTACTACTCACGACACTGCTGTGGACTTGTTGCGCGCAGGCTGACGGCACCGCGCCGACCGATCGCGCAACGGTGGGCAAGGACACGCTCGCACGAGTAACAGGCTCGAGTGGCGCGAAAGTTGTCGACAGTCTTCAGGACATCGCCCCCGAGTTGGGTCGCTGGATCGTCGAATTCGGCTATGGTGAAGTTGTTTCCCGACCGCAACTGGATCTGCGTACCCGCGAACTGGCCACGGTGGCAGCGCTCACGGCGCTCGGGACCGCTCAACTTCAGCTCAGAGCACATATTAACGGCGCGCTGAATGTTGGCTGTAAGCCGGAAGAGGTAGTGGAAGTGATTATGCAAATGGCGGTCTACGCCGGTTTCCCGGCGAGTTTGAACGGGATCGCGCAAGCCAAGGAAGTGTTTGCGGAGCGTGGCGTGAAGATCCACCCCGAGCAGTGATGGAGCCCGCCTTCGAACGCGAGAAAAGTAAGTCACAGCGCAAGCGTGATCATCATGCGCTACAGGAGCTTGCGCTGGCCTTGGTCGAACTGTCGCCTCGGCAGCTAAAGAAAATAGCGTTAGACGAAGCGACTCGTGCGGAAATAGTGACCGCGAGGGCGTTGCAGCGGGGAGCGTTGCAACGCCAGCTGCGTTACTTGGCGGGCATGCTTGAACGAGAAGACAGCGCGGCGATTCGTGGGGCGTTGGACGCGATTCATGCACCGGAGCGCGCCAACGTGAAAGCTCTGCATGAAGTAGAACGAATGCGCGATGAATTTCTCCAAACGCCTGAAAGTGCCATCACCCGTGTTCATGCGCGTTTCCCTGCGGCCGACATGGAGTTGTTGCACCAGCTTGCACGGGACGCGGCGACCAGCGGTGCGACGCAACTAAGAGCGAAACGCGCTATCTATCAAACGCTAGCCCGTCTGATGACCGAGGAACGCGCAGCCACTGAACCGCGTTGACCGCCGTTAGCCATCGCGGCATAGTCGCTCCCACCCCGCCTAGACTCGAATTCGCATGTTTACTTATTTGAATCCGGAAATTCGTCAGCGTCTCATCGATAGCGGTAAGTTATTCAGAATCGACGTCGCAGGCAGAAGGCTCGATATGAGTCAACCCGCGCCCGAAGGCGAACTCGCGATTAATGTGTTAGGGCCGATCCCGCTGCCGTTGGAAGTCGGCGCGAACCAGCTTACGGCGCAATGGTACGCAACAGTGCGCAGCAGCGAACTGGCACACGTCGAGGGACTCGCGCGCGACCTGCGCGAACATGGTGGTCAGCAGTTTTTCGCGATGCTGGCATCGAGCATGGCGGTTAACAGTGTCCTGGTCATCGGAGATCCCTTCGCGGCGGACAATCCACTGGTACGGGTACATTCAAGCTGCATGACCGGAGATGTTTTCGGTTCGCAGCGCTGCGAATGTGGCCCGCAATTTCTGGGGGCGTTGGAACGCTTGCACACCGCACCGGAGGGTGGACTCCTGATTTATATGTCTGGCCATGAGGGGCGGGGGATTGGCCTGTGGGCAAAGGCCGCGACCTATTTGCTGCAAGACACTGGCGAGAATACCTATGAAGCGAATCGTTCTTTAGGCTTGCCGGATGACTCGCGCGATTTTACGGACGCTGCGGCGCTCTTAGGTTATTTTATTGGACATCGGCCCTTCCGGTTGCTCACTAACAACCCAGCGAAAATCCAGGCGCTTCACAACCATGGCTTGACCGAAGTCACGGCCGAACGCCATATCATCGGCGTGAACTCGTGGAATCAACGCTATTTGCTGGCGAAGCGGGACTGGGGACATCGCCTCAACGAAGCGGATCTTAAGGTCGACTGAAAGGCCCTGAAGTTCCTGGGTAATTCGATTACCGCAAAGACGCGTTAATTTTCTCGAGTATCGCCGTGCCTGGGCACAGGGCCTGTTCAGACAGCGCGTTCAGCGGGATGTCTACCGTGTTGAGGTTCCGGTGCAGATCCGACGACTGGTTATCGACATACAGCAGCCCAGTCACGACTTCGCCCAACGCTTGGTGGCTTTGAATGTAATTCATTGCCGCGACTTTATTGGTCGGATCGTAGTCAGTGGAGGCTTTGTGCAGACGGATTAGGGTGCCGTCGTGCTGTGTAACGTCGATAGTGGTGCCCTCGGCGTAATCGGCGGTGATTTCTTCGCGACCCTGGATGAAGTCGAGTTGATTCACGGCCTCGTTGTGCGCCCGAATATAGTCGTAACTCTTGGTGCTGCCGGCGTGATTATTGAACGCGACACAGGGGCTGACGACATCGATGAACGCCGCCCCCACATGTCCAATCGCAGCTTTGATAATCGGCACGAGCTGACCTTTATCCCCCGAGAACGAGCGGGCGACAAAAGTGGCTCCCATCAACAACGCCAACGAGACCGTGTCGATCGGCGAGTCTGTATTGGCCACGCCTTTCTTCGAGGCCGAGCCTTTGTCGGCGGTGGCCGAGAATTGACCTTTGGTGAGTCCGTACACCCCATTGTTTTCGAGGATATAGACCATGTTTACACCACGCCGCATCAGGTGCGCGAATTGGCCAAGCCCAATGGATGCCGAATCGCCGTCGCCGGACACGCCCAGATACAGCAGATCGCGATTCGCTAAATTCGCGCCGGTAAGCACCGACGGCATGCGGCCGTGAACCGTATTGAAACCGTGCGAATTGCCGAGAAAGTAATCCGGAGTTTTAGACGAGCAACCGATGCCGGACAGCTTGGCCACGCGGTGCGGCTCGATATCCAGTTCCCAGCAGGCCTGAATGATCGCTGCGGAAATCGAATCATGACCGCAGCCGGCACACAGAGTCGAAATTCTGCCTTCATAGTCACGGCGGGTGAAGCCGCGGGCATTGGCCGAGAGGGCAGGGTGACGCAGTTTCGGTTTCGCGAGATAGGTCATGGGATTAAGCGACCTTTCCAGGTTTTAGAGCATCCAATCGCATTGCGCGCATCATCTCGGCGATCTCGCCTACGATAAAGCGGGCTGTGATCGGCGTGCCATCGTAATGCAGAATCGGCAGCACACGGGCCGGGTCGACGGACAACTCATTAATTAACAAGGTTCGGAGTTGGCCGTCGCGGTTTTGTTCAACCACGAACACCTCTTCATGCTCGGCGATGAAATCGGCGACGACATCGCTGAACGGAAAGGCGCGGATCCGCAGGGTATCAACGTGCAATCCGACTTGTTCCAGCTCGCCGATGGCTTCGGCCATCGCGGGACTGGTTGAGCCATAAAAAATAATTCCACAGCGCGCCGGTTGCGCAGCCTTGTGCAGAATCGGTTGCGGCACCAGCTTTTTCGCCGATTCGAATTTTTGCAGTAGACGCTGCATGTTGTACAGATAATCGGGACCGGCTTCGGAGTAGGTCGCCCGCGCATTCTTGGTGGTGCCGCGAGTGAAGTAGCCGCCTTTAGACGGGTGAGTGCCGGGATAAGTCCGGAACGGGATCCCGTCGCCGTCCACATCAAGATAACGCCCGAAGTCCTTGCCTGCGTCGAGCATTTCGCGAGTCATTACCTTGCCGCGATCGTAGGTCCGGGTTGGATCCCACGTGAACGGTGTGCATAACCGCTGATTCATCCCGATATCGAGGTCGGTCATCACAAAGACCGGAGTCTGCAGACGGTCGGCAAGGTCGAGCGCGGCTGCGCCGTGCTCGAAACACTCGTGCGGATCTTCGGGGAACAACATGATGTGCTTGGTGTCGCCATGCGAAGCGTATGCGCAGGCCAGGAGATCCGCCTGCTGGGTTCGGGTCGGCATGCCGGTGGAGGGACCACCGCGCTGTACGTTAATAATCGTGATCGGGATCTCGGCGAAGTACGCGAGGCCGAGGAACTCGGTCATCAACGACACGCCGGGCCCGGAGGTTGCGGTGAAGGCACGCGCGCCGTTCCATCCCGCCCCCACGACCACGCCTACCGCTGCGATTTCGTCCTCAGCCTGCACGATTGCACAGCGATTTTGCTTGGTCTCAGGATCGACACGGTATTTTTCGCAATAGCGTTGAAAGGCTTCCGCCAACGAGGAAGAGGGCGTGATTGGATACCAGGCGCAGACAGTCGCTCCACCGTAGACACAGCCGAGTGCCGCGGCACTATTGCCTTCGACGAATATCTTTTTGCCCACATTGTCGGCGCGTTGGACTTGGATACCGAGTGGATGCGGCAGATGTTCGCTGGCGTATTCGCGGCCCATTCTCAGCGCATTAAGGTTTGGCGCGAGAAGCTTTTCCTTGCCCTTATATTGCTCCGCGATCAGTTGCTCGATCGCCGTTTCTTCGACATTGAGCAGGATCGACAAGGCTCCAACGTAGATGATGTTCTTGAACAATTGGCGTTGACGCGGATCGTCATACGCCGCATTACACAGCTCGGTCAGCGGCATGCCGAGAATCGTGATGTCATCCCGTAACTTCGTGGCCGGTATGGGCTTCGAATTGTCGTAGAACAAATAGCCACCGGGCTCCAGCTCTTTCAGATCGTTGTCCCAGGTTTGCGGATTCATCGCCACCAACAGATCGACTCCACCCCGGCGACCGAGCCAGCCAGCTTCACAGACCCGAACTTCGTACCAGGTGGGCAAGCCTTGAATGTTTGACGGAAAGATATTGCGCGGGCTGACTGGTACGCCCATCCGCAAAATGGATTTTGCGAAGAGTTCGTTGGCCGACGCCGAACCGGAACCGTTGACGTTGGCAAACTTGATGACGAAGTCGTTGATGGCGGTTATAGGCTTCATGCTGCGTCCCGTCGCAACGCTGGCGTCCGGCAAGCGGGGCCTGCGTGGGTCATCTCGATCAAAAATTTCTGCATGTCCCAGGCACCAGTAGGGCAACGTTCGGCGCACAGCCCGCAATGCAGGCACACGTCTTCGTCCTTGACCATGATGCGATTGGTTTTAAGTCCGTCGGCAACATAGAGATCCTGGGTTTGGTTAGTCGCTGGCGCGGTGAGGCGTTTGCGGACATCGGGCTCCTCGCCATTGTCGGTAAACGTGATGCAATCCATCGGGCAGATATCGACGCAGCCATCGCATTCAATGCACAGCGGCGCTTTGAACACCGTTTGTATATCGCAATTGAGGCAGCGTTGAGATTCACTTAACGCAGTCGCCGCGTCGAAGCCGAGTTCAACTTCAACTTTGATGCTCTTCAAGGTCTTTTCGGCGGCCGCCCAGGGCACGACGTGGCGAAGATCGTTGGAGATGTCGTTGTCGTAGCTCCACTCATGGATCCCCATCTTCTGCGAGAGAATATTCAAGTGCTGCGGCGGACGCTGGGTCATCGGTTCGCCGTTCAGCATCTTGTCGATCGAAATCGCGGCTTCGTGGCCGTGCGCAACAGCCCAAATGATGTTCTTCGGGCCGAACGCGGAATCGCCGCCGAAGAAAACTCTCGGTACGGTCGATTGAAACGTTTTTTCGTTCAGGACCGGTAGGCCCCAGTTATCGAATTCAAGTCCGAGATCACGCTCGATCCACGGGAACGCGTTTTCCTGACCGACTGCGATCAACACCTCGTCGCAGGGATACAGCACATTCGGCTCGCCGGTCGATACCAAGTTACGGCGTCCCTTGGCGTCGTATTCGGCCCGCACCTTCTCGAAGGTCATGCCGGTCAATTTGCCGTTAGCGTGCTCGAAGGTTTTCGGCACCAGGTAGTTAAGAATCGGAATGCCTTCGTGCTGGGCGTCTTCTTTTTCCCAGGGCGAAGCTTTCATTTCCTCGAAGCCGGAACGCACGATGACTTTAACGTCCTCGCCACCGAGGCGCCGCGCCGAGCGACAGCAATCCATCGCGGTGTTGCCGCCACCCAAGACGATCACGCGTTTGCCGACTTTTTCGATATGGCCGAACGAGACCGACGACAGCCAGTCGATTCCAATGTGGATATTTCCCGCGGCCTCCCGGCGACCCGGCACCTCGAGATCGCGCCCGCGCGGTGCGCCACAGCCGATGAACACCGCGTCGTAGTTCTCGTTCAACACCGCTTTCAGCGAATCGATCCGGCGGTTACCGATGAACTCTACATCCTGGTTGATGATGTAGCCGACTTCTTCATCGATGACTTCTTCCGGTAGACGGAAGCGCGGCACTTGGGTGCGCATGAAGCCGCCCGCTTTTGGATCCTGGTCGAAGACTGTGATGTGGTAGCCGAGCGGGGCGAGATCACGCGCGACAGTCAGCGATGCCGGACCGCCGCCGATACAGGCGATCCGCTTGCCGTTCTTGGTGCTCGCGAGCGCCGGTAAGCGCGCTGTGATATCCCCTTTGTGATCCGCCGCCACGCGCTTTAGGCGACAGATGGCGACCGGTTCGGGTTTGGCGAAATTGTCCTCTTCCACGCGTCCACGTCGGCAGGCTGGTTCACACGGGCGGTCGCAGGTGCGCCCCAGAATGCCGGGGAAGACATTCGAAACCCAATTCACCATGTAGGCGTCGGCGTAACGGCCAGCGGCGATCATGCGAATGTATTCGGGGACAGGAGTGTGGGCCGGACAGGCCCATTGGCAATCGACTACTTTATGGAAGTAGTCGGGATTTCGAATATCAGTTGTGTGCAAAGCCTCTTTCCTCAACAGGCTTGATCCATGCCCCGCGAGCGGGGCCCCACTTGAGCGTCGCGCAGTGTACTTCGCGAGTCACGCTTATAAAAGACCTGAATTCACACACCATGGTGGCGGACGATTAGTATGAGACCCGATGCTTCCTGAATAGTATCGGAACGCAGCACGATAATTTGAAGGAGCAACGTATGACGTTGAGCACGATTCAGACCACCACCGGTACGGCGACCCCGGCCGAACTGGGACGAACCCTAATCCACGAACACGTGTTAGTCGGTTACCCAGGCTGGGAACTCGACGCGAAGGCACCGAAATTCAAACGAGCGGAAGGCTTGGCGCGAGCCGTCGACCAAATGCACGAATTGCAGGCGCATGGCGTGAAAACCTTCGTCGATCCCTGCCCGATGGATCTCGGTCGTGATGTCGAATTTCTCGCCGAATTATCGCAGCGCTCCGGCATGCGCGTGATTTGCACCACCGGCGCGTATTTCGAGGCCGAAGGCAACACGTATACGTTTAAGCACCTTCCAATGGAGGAAATCGCCGACATCTACATCCAGGAGATCGAGCTGGGAATCGGTGAAACCGGGATTAAGGCCGGGGCGATCAAAATCGCCACCGGCGCTCCAGCCGTCTCGGACTACGAACGCAAACTCGTCACGGCCGGCGCGCGTGCCGCAAAGGCGACTGGCGTGCCAATTATTTCGCATACCCAGGACGGCTGCTGTGGTCACGATCAAATCGATATCGTCACCGGCGAAGGCGCCCCCGCGGCGCAACTGCTGGTCGGGCACTCGGACGGCAGCAATGATCCGGACTATCACCGCACCCTGGTCGAACGCGGAGCTTTTATCGGGTTCGATCGCTTCGGGATTTCAATGTTTCAGCCGGACGAAGTGCGTATCGCGAATATACTGAAACTCATCCGCGCCGGTCACCTTGAACGAATCATGGTGTCGCATGACTCCATCATGTGTTGGTTAGGGCGACCGGTCCCTTACGCCCAGACCTTCCAAGCACTGCTCGAACTGCTACCGAAATGGCGAAGCACCCATTTTTTCAAGGAGATCATTCCAGCGTTGCTGCAAGAAGGGGTCACTCAAGCGCAGATCGAAACTCTCTTGGTCGACAACCCGCGGCGATTTTTCCAACTCGGACTAAGTGGCTAAGCCTGGGCTGGAGTTTGCGAAAGTTTATTCGATCGGGCTGCCACGAAGTGCCAGGGTGGACCTAACGTTGTCTATCCACAGGCGCATTAAGGAGCTAGCTATGTTGCACTCGACCAAGACACGCAGCGCTCAAGGCATCTTAAGTGCTCGCAGCAATCGCCTCCGGCAAGCGGCGGGTCTGTTCGCTTGTACCTTGGCTGCTTTACCGATGAGCGCGCTGGCGCTGTGCGATCTCGCTCATCAATGTACTGCCTTCGGGTCCGGCGCACTGAACTCCAACACCACGGGCTTCAGTAACACCGCCAGCGGGTTCGAGGCGTTGTTCTCCAATACTATCGGCAGCGAGAACACCGCCAGCGGCGTCCAGGTGCTCCGCTTTAACATCACCGGAAGCGCCAACACCGCCAACGGGTTCTTGGCGCTGTATTCCAACACCACTGGCACGTCCAACACCGCCAGCGGGTCCGAAGCGCTGTACTTCAACGCCACTGGCAGCAACAACACCGCCACCGGGACTGACGCGCTCAAAACCAACACAACTGGCAGCTTCAACACCGCCAGCGGCCGCTCTACGCTGGAAAACAACACAACTGGCAGCTTCAACACCGCCAGCGGCCGCTCTACGCTGGAAAACAACACCACTGGCAACTTCAACACCGCTACCGGCGGTGACGCGCTCAAAGCCAACACCACCGGCAGCCGCAACACCGCCAGCGCGGTCGGCGCGCTCAATGCCGACACCACTGGTAGCAACAACACCGCCAGTCGCGGCTACGGGCTGCTCTTCAACACCACTGGCGAAAACAATACCGCCAGCGGGCGTTTAGCGCTGTCGCGCAACACCACCGGCGTTGACAACACCGCCAGCGGTGTCAATGCGCTGTTTTCCAACACGACAGGAAATCGCAATGTGGCTTTCGGCCCAAGCGCTTTGGCGAAAAACACGACCGGCAGCGGCAACATTGCACTAGGCAGCAGTGCCGGCGCCAATCCCACCATCGGCGTCAACAACATCCATATCGGCAATGCCGGTGTGGCGAGCGATACCCGGGTCATTCGCATGGGCCGTCAGGGCACGCAGCGCAAGACCTTCGTCGCCGGCATTCGCAGCACCACCGTCAACGGGGCGGCGGTGGTAGTCAACAGTGCCGGCCAGCTCGGCGTGCAGAGTTCGTCGCGACGTTTCAAGCAAGACGTTGCGCCGATGGGCGATAGGCGAGCAGCGCTGATGAACCTCAAACCGGTGAGCTTTCGCTATAAGGAGGCGGACGCGGACGGCCACCAACCGCTGCAGTTCGGCTTGATTGCCGAGGATGTGGCTGAGGTGCTGCCCGAGCTGGTGGTGCGCGACGAGCAGGACCAGCCCGAGACAGTGGCTTACCACGTCTTGCCGAGCTTGTTACTGAACGAATATCAGCAGCAGCAGACCGAGCTGATGGAAAACCAGGCAAAGCTGGCGGATGTCACCGCTCGTGTCGAGCATAACCATGGGCAACTGGTCGAAATCAATGCACGGTCTACTCAAGAACTGGCGCAATTGCGCGAGGCGTTGGCGGTCCGTGATCAAGAACTCGCAGCCCTGCGCGCGGAAATGAAGGCATTGCGCCTAGTCACCCAGCAATTGACGGCGGCAATATCCAATGCGACGAGCGTAGGGATGACAGACTAGTAAGATGCGATGTCTCCTCGGCATTAAACGGTTAGTGGGCACCTCTAAAGATTAAGATTCCGCTCATGGTTCGATACCTCACCACGAACGGAATCAAGCACATAGCCCGTTCGCCCTGATGTATTCCCGACCGTCCTGAGGTAACGAAGGAAGGGCGTTTGGTGAATTTTTAGAGGTGCCCCTAATTGAGATTCGCCGACGGCGCGTTCCCGAATCGAGTGTCGTCTGCCTTGCTCAAGGAAGGCGTCACGCAGGCGCAGGTCGAAACCCTTCTGGTCGCCAACCCACGGCGATTTTTCCAACTCGGATTAGGTGTCTAAGTCTCGGCTGGATTTCGGGCAAGGTTACATTATGACCAGGGTGCGTGCCTCAATGCTCTCGCGCGGGATGAATTCCGGGGGGCAGTCTGGATTCTTAAATCCGGTATGCGGCATGAATCGGGCACGGCCATCGGTAAGCGAATCGAAACATTTCAGGAACAGCACCTCGAAAGGTTGCATTTCCGAGATGTAGTACCAGCGATGCCCGGGCGAATAGCGGATCGACTGGATCTGCCCGCTGTGGCGTGGGGTAGTGAGATCGTCTTCGCCGAAATGGTGGATCGGGGTGTCGACGATGTCCTCGGCACGGACACTGCGTGCATCACACACCGCCAGAGGGTTGTCGCGCACCGGGCCGACGATTGGTCGCCACAGATTGACGAACAGGAAGCGCCGCCCGAGGAGATGTGACTTACCCGCGTCGGCCAAAATTTCGCGCGAGCGCTTTGGACCCGAATTGTCGGTGTAATCGTTATGCACTGCGTCAACCGGGAGCCGAATTCCCGAGTCGCCGCGCTTCGCCCGCACCGCGCTGCGGGTGTTGTGGTCGAAAACGGTCACATCCACTGCGCCCAAGGTGCGACATACAAAATCCGCAACTTCGGGGTAGTAGCGCGCCTTGACCGCGGCATCATCATAGAACTCGGCGAAGTTCGAGACGTGTCGATGCAATGCAAAGCCCTCACGATCGAGATCCAGCTCGGCCGCGCGCGGTCGTGCATCGTGGATCGCCAAGTGCTGGTAATCGATCGGCGGTCGCACGGTTTGGATACCCGAGGTGATCGGATAGACCCGATGCTCAATCGGTAGGTCAGTGGGGCCCAGGTACGCAAGGTGTGCGGTGACATAGGGCAAATCAACCTCTTGTGCATGAGACATTTAGGAACCCTCGGTTAATTGTCGGACAAACCAGTCGCGCGCCGCGCTAACCCTGGTCTCGAAGCATTCATGGTAAGCCATATTGTGACGGCCTTCGATCATCAGCAACTCCTTCGGGGCTACCGCGTCATCGAAAGCGGGTAACGCAATCGCTGTCGGCGTGACCGTGTCCTGGGTTGCCACCAGCATCAATAGTGGCGTGGGGCTAATTCGCGACCTGAAGGGTCTGGCGTAGAATTCAGGGCGGTAGTCCAACGAGCGCAAAGAGACTCTAGTGTCCCAGTCGCCGCGTTCAGCGCGTCGATAGTGATCGAAATAGCGATAGGTAAGTCGACCGGGCGAATCGGCCGGTTTGGTCCGATCATCGACGAGGCCTTACGCTGGATCTTGGCGGCCGTTACTGCGACTACTCTACGGAGACGCTTAGGGCGATTTCAGACTCGTCCGGCTCCTTTCGCTTGCGACGAATTCTTCGGTTAGACTTCGGTCCTCACGTGCCTTCCGGCTGTCGTAAAGCGAGGTGACCAATGACCCCAAAATTCAGCGGCGGGTGCTTGTGCGGCGCGATCCGCTATCGCTGCGAGGGAGTGCCACTGAGCATAGGGTTGTGCCAGTGCGAACGCTGTCAGCGGCAGTCCGGCTCGGCGTTCTTAATTGCGACCGTTTTTGCGCGTGAGGCCGTGCATTTCGACGCCGGCGAACTCAATATCTATAGCGTGACTGATGCCAACGGTAGCACCCTGAATCGACACTTCTGCGGTACCTGTGGATCGGCGATCATGATCACCCTCGATCGGTATCCCGAAATCCGATCGATGATGGGTGGCACCTTGGACGATAAATCCGTATTGAAGCCGAGTTTCAGTCTGTGGTGCTCAAGCGCGCAGCCGTGGTTGCGCCTGCCGGAGGCGATCACGCAACACCCAGAATATCCCGACGGGTTAATTGCCTAGAGCCATCTCCAAGTTCTAACTGCGTTCCGGCAATGACTCTCAGGGTAATATTTAGTAGGCTCTGCGCTCGCCCATAAAATAAGAACAGTGGGGAACATGCCCTGGAGTAGAGCATTGCCGTTGGCCGTTGGCCGTTGGCCGTTGTCGGCTGGGCGAGTGTTGGATTCGTCGAAGCCTGTGATTACTGCCTCATCTCCCAGGGACTATCGCCACTTGACACGGTAAATGGCCGCGGCGTGCGGCTCACTCAGCGCTATACCGAACTTAATAGCGTCTACGAGGGCGAAGAGGAGCTTGCCAACCCCGGTGCGGAAGAACTTTATTACACGACCGAACTCGCCGGTTTTTGGTTGCCGTTCCAACGTCTTACCGTGCTCGGCGTGTTGCCGCTGCGGGTCACCCACGTTGACGGACATCTTGCACACGGACACGCGGACGATGCGCACCTAGGGGAAGCGGACGAACATGCCGAAGACCCGGAGTACGATGGGGCTAAACACGAGCACTCTGCGGCACCGGAAGTACCGGGAGTGGACAAGCAAACTGGCGGAGACGAGGGTATCGGTGATCTCTCCTTCTTGCTTCGATTCAAGGCCTTCGAACGGCATACATTAGAAGCGACCACCACTGTCGCAATTCTCGGTGGAATCAAAGCCCCGACAGGCGCGACCGATGGCCGTGCCGACGACGGCAGTTATCTGGATGCGCATCTCCAGCTTGGCACCGGCGCGACGGATGGTTTGTTCGGTCTGGCAGCCCACCACGTTCGCGGAAGGTGGTCGCTGGCGGCAAACCTGTTGGCCGCCGTTAAAGGTGAAGGTGAAGAAGCGGGCCATCTCGATTACGAGTACGGCGACTCCGTTAATTATGATTTCAATCTGCGCTGTCGGGTGTGGCCAGCGCTCGCAGGCGTCGGCGAACATCAAACTTTTATGGCACTGGGGTTAGCCGGTGAACTACGCGACTTAGAACATGCCGCCGGCCTGGTTGTTGAAGGCACGGGTGGTCACGTGGTGTTCATCCAGCCGGGATTACAACACTACTGGGGCTCGCGGGTAATTCTTGAGCTCTCCGCGCAGGTGCCAGTGCATCATAGTCTGCTCGGAACGCAGCTCGGCGACGATCTGAAGCTGATGGGCGGAGTAACCTTGCTGTTTTAGGGCACGCGATCACTTTACAACTTTTATTTATCATCACGGCCCTGTTGGTGCTGAGCGCCGCGCCTTCGGCCACCCTCGCGGCGGACGCGTCGGCTGCGCTCGGGATGGAAGAGCTAGCCGGAAAGGTTCCTGAGTTTAGCCTCGTCACTAGTGGCGGAACGAGAGTAAACAGTGAAGATTGGCGGCGTAAACTGGTCGTGCTGCATTTCTGGGCCAGTTGGTGCAAGCCGTGTCGTGTGGAACTGCCGGAACTTTCCTCCCTTGCCAAGTCCATAAATCCTGCCCGTGCCGAAGTAGTCCTGATCGCGGTGGACGAAGACAAGAGTGCGGAAGCGCTAATCCAGTATGCGCGCGAACTCGGGGTCGAATTGCCAATCTACGTAGCAAGTTTGAGTGACATCCCCCCCCCGCGTTTTGGGCGCGCGGTGTCCCGGCCACTTATATTGTTCACGGGCCAACCCGAAAGTTAGGACGCTGCCTTGGACCGCGCGAATGGAGTAAGTTGAGCGACTCCTTAATGGCGCTGGCGCAGTAGGGGCCTGGGCTGCAAAACCAAGAATCCGCTCAATCCCCGAGGTGGAGGAGATGTGTATGTGGCAGCGGACTCTGAAAGTAGGGGCATTGGCCTGGTGGCTGACTCTGAATGTCGTTGCCGAACCACTCGCGCCCGTTGCCGTGCCGGAGCCGCTGAAGCCGTGGCTGCCCTGGGTTTTGCACGACACCCGCGATCTCGACTGTCCCTTTCTCTTTAACGCTGAGTCCCGGCGCTGTGCCTGGCCGGGTCGCCTGGCCCTGGAGCTGAACGCGGCTGGCGGACGCTTTACGTTTCAAGTCGAAGCCTTCGCTAAACTTAGCTTGCCGCTGCCCGGCCGCGCCGGCCAATGGCCGCAAGCAGTAACGATCGATGGTCTGCCGGCGATTGTTACAACCCATCAAGGGACATCAGCGGTAGACATCCAACCCGGTAGTCATGAAATAGTCGGGCGCTTCGAGTGGCCCGACCTGCCCGAAACGCTCCAGGTACCGACCGAGATCGGTTTAATTTCTTTAAGCGTCAATAACGTTGCCACGCCGCTGTCGAATTTTCCTCTCGACGGGCAACTGTGGCTGCGAACCCCTGAGCCGACGACGTCGGTGACCGAGGATCGCTTGGAGATTCAAGTGTATCGCCAAGTGATCGATGAGTTGCCGCTGCAGGTGGTCACTCAGTTGGAACTCGACGTCGCTGGGAATCAGCGCGAAATCGCTTTGGCGGGCCCGCAATTACCCGGGACGGTAGCGATGGTGCTTGAGAGCCCGTTCCCCGCGCGACTTGAAGCCACCGGCGAGTTACGGCTGCAGTTAAAGCCGGGTCACTGGTCGGTGCGATTAACGACCCGTCACCTTGAATCAGTGACCAGCCTACCGGCCGTATCGGCTGCCGCGCCGTGGCCGGCGGAAGAAATCTGGGTGTTCGCTGCACGCACTGCCTTGCGGGTAGTGGAAGTGCAGGGGGGCACGGTGATCGATCCGCGCCAAACTCAACTCCCTCTAGAGTGGCAGGAGCTGCCGGCGTATCGCCTTACGGCCGGGGAGGCTTTGAGTTTCGCCGAGCAACGCCGCGGGGATCCCGAACCCGAGCCCGATCAGCTCAGCTTGAATCGCCAACTGTGGCTTGATTTCGACGGCGGTGGTTACACCATCAACGATACGATTTCGGGACAAATGACTCACAAGTGGCGACTCGAAGCGGGACCGTCGCTCGATCTCGGGCGCGTGTCGCTGAACGGGCAACCGCAATTTATTACCTCGCTCGATGCGCAACGGCGCGGAGTCGAAGTGCGTCGAGGTGCCGTGGATTTAGCCGCCGATTCGCGCGCGGTTGGCGGGGTGAACGAACTGGCGGCGGTGGGTTGGGCGCAGGACATGAATGCGCTGTCGATGACGTTGAACCTGCCGCCAGGCTGGCGACTGTGGTCGGCGCGCGGGGTCGATAATGTGCCGGACACCTGGCTCCATCGCTGGACCTTGCTGGATCTGTTTTTAGTGTTAATTGCGACCGTTGCCGTGGCGCGCCTGTGGCATTGGCGCTGGGCCGCGTTAGCGCTCATGACCTTGGCGCTCATCTGGCACGAACCCGGTGCGCCGCGGCAGATATGGCTACATTTGCTCGCGGCGGTCGCGCTGCTGCGGGTTCTGCCGAGCGGACGACTGCGCGGACTCGCCACGGGTTATCGCAATGGCGCGCTACTGGTGCTCGCCGCGACCGTGGTGATCTTCATGATCGCGCAGGTGCGCCTCGGGCTATATCCACAGCTTGAATTCCCGTATCAGGCGATGGACGGTGCCGCCGCCGCACCCATGGCAGCCCCTGCGAGTGCCAACCCGGAACTGCAGGAAAGTTTGGCCGCCAGCCAAGACATGCCTGCGATGGAAGGCGCGGTGCAGTTAGCCGATGAAGGTCGCGCGAGCTACCTAACGAAACGGGGCGGCCAAGGCGTTGGGGCCCTACTAAGCAGCGACTACGATCCTAAAGCGAATATTCAAACCGGTCCTGGGCTGCCGAACTGGCGGTGGCAGGCCGTCCAACTTACCTGGAACGGGCCAGTGGCGCAGAGCCAAACCCTAGGGTTGGTCCTGCTGTCGCCCGCCGTGAATCTCGGCTTGTCATTGTTGCGTGTGCTGTTCGTCGCGGCGCTGAGTGCGTTATTTTTACGGGCGAGTTTCGCCGCAATCGCCCCTGCGCGGAGCGCAACCGTTGTCCTGTGCGGTCTTATCGTACTGAGTTTCGGCAACACTTGGTCTCCACCGGTGCATGCAGAACTGCCCGACGCGGCAATGCTCGAAGAACTCAAGCGACGGCTGCTCCTGCCGCCAGAATGTCTGCCGAGCTGTGCCGAAATCGGTCGGCTGCGCGCGGAGATCCGGGACAACGCGCTGACCGTGTGGCTCGAAGTACACGCGGATCGCGCCGTGGCGGCGCCGCTGCCGGGGCGAGCCGATCAATGGACACCGCAGACGGTAACGGTGGATGGGGAGCCGAGTTCGAGTCTGTTTCATGCGGGCGATGGCAGCCTCTGGGTCGCGCTAACGGCTGGCGTGCATCAAGTGCTCTTGGCCGGTCCGAGCCCGTCGCGCACGACGTTTCAATTACCCTTTGCCCTAGTCCCTCAGCGCCTTGAAATCGCGGCCACGGGGTGGACGGTCGATGGCCTGCGCGCGGACGGCAGCAGCGAATCACAATTAATCTTTACCCGCATCGCGCAATTCGGTAGTCAACAAGCACTCGAAGCGCTGGAAGCGACTGCACTGCCGGGCTTTTTCCAAGTCGAACGTACCTTGCATTTAGGACTGGACTGGCACGCTTCGACGCGAGTGATCCGCCTCAGCCCGCTCGGCGCGGCAGCGACGCTCGCGATTCCCCTGCTGTCCGGCGAATCGGTCACAACGCCGGAGATTCAAGTGACCGCCGGCAAGGTCGCGGTGAATCTCGCTGCCGATCAGAATGAATTCGCGTGGGAATCGGTGTTAACTAAAACCGAATCACTCACGCTTTCCGCGCCGCCGACGACGGAGTGGGTGGAATCCTGGCGTGCCGACATCTCGCCGTTATGGCATGCGGAGATCAGCGGGATCCCGGTCGTCCATCATCAGAATGAAGGTGGGCAGTGGTTACCGCAGTGGCAGCCATGGCCCGCTGAGACCGTGACCCTGGCCTTGAGTCGTCCACAAGGCGTCGACGGCAGGACTCTGACGATCGATCGCAGCAGCCTGCGACTGCAACCGGGTCAGCGCACGACTGAGGCGAGTCTAGATTTCGGCTTGCGCAGCAGCCAGGGTGGACAACACACCATGACTCTCCCGCAGGGCGCGAGCTTGCAGACGATTGCGATCAACGGGGTCCCGCAACCGCTGCGCCAAGAGGGCCGCGCGCTTACTCTGCCGATCGTCCCCGGTGACCAAAAGATCTCGATGACCTGGCGCAGCGACGAGGGGATCCGGGCTGCCCTGCGAGCGCCGGCCTGGTCACTCGGCAGTGAGAGCGTGAACGCGGCGCTCACCGTCACGTTGCCGCAGGATCGCTGGACCCTGTGGGTGCGCGGACCGCAGCTCGGTCCCGCGGTCTTAATCTGGGGCGTGCTGCTCGTCATCGTGTTAATCGCGTTCGGACTTGGCCGCACTCGGCTTACACCGTTAACTGGATGGCAATGGGGCTTGCTCGGCATCGGCTTGAGTCAAACCACAGTGATCAATGCGCTGATCGTCGTCGGTTGGCTCTTTGCGCTGGGGCTGCGACAACGCTTGCCAACGACGGTAACGAAAACACAATTCAACCTGGTTCAGATCGGCCTTGCGGTGCTGAGTTTTGTCGCGCTGTCGATGTTGTTCGAAGCGATTCGTCAGGGCCTGCTCGGCGCGCCGAATATGCAGATCGGCGGCAATGGTTCCAACGCCTATGAGTTGAATTGGTTTCAAGACCGCGCCTCCACTGAGTACCCAACAGTGTCGGTGTGGTCCGTCTCGTTGTGGTTCTATCGCGGGCTTATGCTGGCGTGGGCGCTGTGGCTCGCGTTCGCGTTACTCGCGTGGCTGCGCTGGGGCTGGTCGGCGTTTGCGCGTGACGGCTTGTGGCGCTCGGTGAAGTTGTTGAGCACAACCAGAAAGGATAGCGAAACCCCGATCATGCCCTAACCCCTAACAAACAGCAGCTCGCTACGAGACACCCTTAATTGAACCGCGCGCGCTGAAAGCGGGTCTCATTAGCTCAGCACCTCATTTTAAAATTCAACAAGAAGAGAACCTTGCATGTCCGATTTATCGCAGATCTCGCTCGCGGGCCGTAGCACCTTGGGCAAAGCGTGGGCGCTGAGTAAACCGTATTGGTCGTCCGAGGAGCGCTGGGTTGCCAGGGGGCTGCTCGCCGCGGTGATCGGGTTGGCTCTGTTTATGGTGTTTCTCGATGTGCAGTTCAACACTTGGTACAAGGATTTTTATAACGCGCTCCAGGAAAAACATGTCGATGACTTTTGGGTGCTGATTCTGTGGTTCTCGTTTCTCGCCGCAGTCTATATCGCCGTGGCCGGATACAACCGCTATCTCAATTTGCTGCTGCAAATTCGCTGGCGGCGTTGGTTGACCGATAAATACCTTGATGGCTGGTTGAAAGATCGAGTTCATTACCGCTTGGAACTAAAGACCTACGGTACCGACAACGTCGATCAACGGATTCAGGAAGATCTCAAGGAGTTCGCGGGCCTGAGCCTGTCACTGGGTCTGGATCTTCTGAGTTCGGTGGTCACCTTGGTGACGTTTGCGCACATTTTGTGGCAGCTGTCGGGACCCATTACCATTCCCGTCGGCGCTAACGGCATTACGATAAACGGTTACATGATGTGGGTTGCGTTGATCTACGCGATCATTGGCTCGACTCTCACGCACAAAGTCGGCGCGGCGTTAACGAGCCTGAATTTCAACCAGCAGCGCTACGAGGCGAATTTCCGGTTTAACTTAATCCGTGTGCGCGAAAACGCCGAAAGCATCGCGTTCTACGCGGGTGAAGGCGACGAGAAGCGATCGTTGCTCGTGCGCTTCCTGGATGTCTGGAATAATTTCCGACGACTGATGGTCTACAGCAAACGGCTGACTTGGTTCATCACCGGCTATCGACAGATAGCGATTATTTTTCCGATCATGGTGGTCGCGCCGCGTTATTTCGCGGGCAAGATTGAGTTCGGCGTGATCTTTCAAACTTCCTCCGCGTTCGGCCAGGTTCAAGGCGCGCTCTCGTGGTTTGTCACGGCCTACGGCGAAATCGCGCAGTGGCGGGCGACCTTGGATCGCTTGACCAGCTTTCACGAGGCAATTGCAGCCGCGCGCGCTGAAGCGCAGGGCGCTACGGGCCTTCAGAGAATTTCAACGGCGCTGCCTGCGCTCGCGCTCAAGGACGCGACTATCCGTTTACCGGACGGGCAGGTGTTACTCGGCCATCTCCACGCGACGATTAAACCGGGCGAGCACACTTTGCTCACGGGTCCATCCGGAATTGGCAAGAGCACCTTGTTCCGTGCGCTGTCTGGGATCTGGCCGTTCGGCGAGGGCACCGTCGAGGTGCCCCCAGGCGCGCGGCTGATGTTTCTACCGCAACGCCCGTATTTGCCGATCGGGACCTTGCGTGATGCAGTCGCCTATCCGGGAGCGGCGCAAGGTTTTACCGACGAGGCGATCAAGGCTGCGCTAGTGGATTGCCAATTACCGCAGCTCGCGGATCGCCTCGACGAATCCGAGCATTGGAGTCAACGCCTATCGATTGGCGAGCAACAACGAGTCGCGTTTGCTCGCGCGCTGCTCAATCGCCCGGATTGGTTGTTCCTGGATGAAGCGACGTCGGCTCTGGATGAAGCGATGGAAAAACATCTATATACGTTGCTGCGGGAACGACTAACCGCCACCACTTTGGTCAGCATCGCGCATCGGCCAAGCGTTGCGGCGTTCCATTCGCGGCATCTAAGTCTAATTCCGGAGGCTGATGGCACGCGCTTGGTATCAGTCGAAAGCTAGAGTCACAGCCAGGCGAACCGCGATAGTTGCGTGTCACGACGAGGGCGCACCGAGGCAGAACTCTGCGACCCTGCGACGAGAGTGTGACGCGTGGCACTGTTTTGCAATTCGATGCGCGGTACGGTGAGTCCAGAACTTGGACCATCACCTTCAATCACCTGAGCGTGATCTGTTATCCCAAATTTGCAGGAGTGTAAGTAATGAAACTCACTAAACTTTCAGCCTTGAGCATGGCCATCGCACTCGCGCTCAGCCCGACCCTGTGGTCCGCCGCGGTGCACGCGTTACCCGGCAGTGAGGGGTGCACGGTGAGTGATGTGGTTGAGCGGGACGATGATAACGACGGCAAGCCCAATCGGCGGGATTTGGATGACGACAACGACCGCATCGTGGATCGTCTAGATCGCGACGATGACAATGATGGGAAATTAGATCGACGCGACACGGACGATGACAACGATGGGATCCCCGATGTCAGGGATCGTACCGACCGGGATGACGATAACGACAATATTGCTGATAACAACGACAGTGATGATGACAATGACGGCGTCCAGGACGATTTCGATAACGACGATAACGACGACAACGACGACGATAACGATGATATCGCCGACGCCAATGACAGCGACGACGACAACGACGGTATTCGCGACGCCAACGAGAGCGACGACGATAACGACGGAGTTTCAGATCTAAACGAACATCTTGACGGCACCGACGACGGTGACCTGGATGACGATAACGACGGCGTGACGGACAGTGATGATCACCCTGGCAATGATGAGGACAATGACGGCGTGGCTGACGACAGCGACGCATACGATGACGACGAGGACGGCGTTCCGGACAGCGATGACGTCGATGATGATAACGATGGCGTCGTGGATCCGGAGGATACGGATGACGATAACGACGGCGTTGACGACTCCGAGGATTTAGATGACGACAATGACGATGTCGCGGATACCGACGACTATGATGACGACAATGACGGTGCCGAAGACGACGAAGAAGACTCAGAGGAAGACTGTAACGACCACGACGACGATGGGATTGCCGATGCCGACGACAGCGACGGCGACAATGACGGCGTGACGGATCAAGAAGATATCGAAGACGCCGATAACGACGGTGTCGGCGATGAAGGCGATACCGATGATGATAACGACGGCAGCCTGGACGAAGTCGACGAAGATGACGACAACGACGGCATGCCTGGCGAGGAGGATTGCTTGTAAGGATCCGTAAAGCAGTTGAATTCGCGGGCCTTGAAAGGGGCCCGCTCTGTTTTGGGCGCGAGAAGCGGTACCATTCGTAGGTTGAGAGTTAATGGAGGTCCCGGTATCCCGAATACTCCCCAGCATCACACCGCCACCGGCTTCCGCAATAATTATCCTTCCGGGTGGCACCGCGGCAGTTTCTGGCGCTGGCAACAAGATCGCTGGAAGCAGGGCATCCCACGACCACCAAAAGGTGGGTGGCAGTTCCCCAGTCTTAGACCGGATCTCGATTGGCTGAGTGCCAACCGTGATATTCCCAGTGTGACCTGGATCGGTCACGCCACTTTCCTGCTGCAATTGGGCGGGTTGAATATCCTGACTGATCCCCATCTCAGTGCCCGCGCTTCGCCGTTGAATTTTGCAGGCCCGCGCCGCTGGATGCCTCCGGCGCTTGCATTCCACGAGTTACCCCACATCGATCTCGTTGTGCTTTCGCACAATCATTACGACCATCTCGATCTCGCCAGTGTCCGGCAGCTCAATCGCCAGCCGCAGGGTGCGCCAAAATTCCTGGTGCCTCTGGGAGTGAAAGGGTGGTTCGTCCGCGTCGGAATTTCGAACGTGCTCGAACTCGATTGGTGGGAAGTCAGAGGCTTCGGTGGGAGCTCGGCGACGTTCAGCCCCGCCCAGCATTGGAGTGCGCGCACGACCTGGGATCGGAATCAAACCCTGTGGGGCGGTTGGCGACTCGGTCATCCAAGTTTCAGTTTCCATTTCGTCGGCGACACCGGGTATTCGCAGGATTTCAAGGATATTGCCGATCGACTCGGCCCGGTCGATCTCGCCGCCGTGCCGATCGGCGCCTACGATCCACGCTGGTTCATGCAGGCAAGCCATATGAACCCCGAAGAAGCCGTGCAGGTGCATCTGGATCTTCAAGCGCGCCGTTCGGTGGCGATGCACTGGGGCACTTTTGTGCTAACTGATGAGCCGCTCGACCAACCGCCACTGCGTTTACGGCAGGCGTTGCATGCGCATAGTTTGACTGAAGAGGACTTCTGGATTTTCAAACACGGCGAGACGCGCCGCCTGTGGCGCGAGTACAGAGGGTAGTAAATGGAACGCATTGCGTACAAGGCCGGGTATAAGTATCAACTTAAAATCGAGTATGTGACCCAGATTGAGACCGCGCCGGCCCAAGCGATTGTGACCGAATATATCGAACTGGGCAGCGCCGGCAGGCTTCTGATAAAAAAAGGCTACGCGTGGGATGGCCCATCGGGGCCGACGATTGATACGTTGAATTTTATGCGCGGCTCGTTAATTCACGACGCGCTTTACCAACTCATTCGCGAAGGCCATCTTACCGAATCGCAACATCGCGAATTGGCTGACCGGATCTTACAGCGCGTGTGTCGTGAAGACGGGATGTCCGCGCTACGCAGCTGGTGGGTGTATCAAGGAGTTCGCTTTGGTGGCAACCCGGCAGTGGACCCAGCGAATGAGAAGAAACTCATCTGGGCACCGGCAGAGGGTGGGTGAAAAAAGTACCGGGGCGAATGGCGCACTCGCCCCGGCTACGTGCTTGGAGGCTACCCGCGCATCTTCACCTGTTCCCACGCGGGATGCAGACTTGAGGTCGCGCTCGGTCGCGCATTCACCCGCTCGTACCACGCACTGATATTCTTCAGCGCGGGGTTAAGCGGTTGGCCGACATCCTTCGCGAAATCCATGCAGCAATACAAAGTGATATCGGCAAATCGGATTTGACTACCGCAGATAAACCGTTTATCGCCCATCAAGCCATCGAGCCACGCGAGCTTTTCTTGTGCGATGGTTTTTAAATCGGCGGCTGCGTTTGGCAGGCAATGCATCCGATCTTTAAACAGCTGTAAGCCCTCCGCGTAACGGAAGCCGTTGTACATGTTTTCGGTGATGTTGAGTTCAACCCGGCGTTGCCAGGTACGGGAATGCGCGCGTTCTTCGGCGGTTTTGCCGATGAGGCTCGGGGTCGGATGTTTTTCTTCGAGCAATTCGCAGATCACCGCGGTTTCCGCGACGATGGTGCCGTCGTCGAGTTCCAGCGCCGGCGATTGGCCGCCAGGATTGCGCTGTAAGTACGGGGACTTACGATTGTCGCCGGCCATAATGTCGACTTCTTCGCTGGGCAGGGTGATGCCTTTCTCAGCCATAAACATGCGCACGACGCGCGGATTCGGTCCAAAGGAATGGATTAACTTCATAGGGCCTCCTGGTTATTTTACCCGGCCACGTTAGGCGGCCGGAGCGGAATGGTCAAGGCGCGTGTCCGCTGCTATGGCGCCGCGAGCGCCACACTGCCCAACCGCCTACACAGATCGCCAGCGCGATTACGCAGATCGCGATTCGAGTGCTACCCGGCGGAAGTAGCTCGGCGACAATTCGTTGGGCCATGCCGCCTAAGAACGACAGTAAGAGGAATACGACCGCTAGGATTCCAGTGGCGGCATACCGGTGCCAGAGCCGGAGTTTCTCCACCGACTGGGTTTCACTTTCTGCGCGCGGTGAGCGATCACCTATGGTCATAAAGTTTCTAAATGGTCGATTACCTCATTGTGGCGGAAGCGGACCTTGAAACAAATAGTCCGCGCGGGCATTTATCAGAACTGAATTCGGTGCGACCTTGCGTACGCATTCGAGCAGAGTGTGGGTTGGCGGGAGCGTCAAATTGTAAAAATTCGTCTTTGAACCAATCCCGAGAAGCGTTTGGCGCGCTTCAGGTCTGTGTATTGTTGTAATCACCGCGACGGTCAAGCATTCTGACAGCGACAAGAACAAGCCAGAAAAAAGTACTCAATAGCTCGTAGTCGTCGCGCCGCGACGGCGACGCCACAACAGAGGACCTCATCATGGAACGTAATCAAAAACTTATACGCTCCGCGTTTGCGATGCTGCTGGCCTGCGAACTCTGGATCGCCCCGACGCATGCTGACCCGGTGCCGGCAAACGAGTCGAATACCCGAGACGGGCTTGATGCGCTCGTGACCGTCGATTTTGGAGGGTCGAACAACAGCGCCTTCGGTTGGGAAGCACTGAAGCTTAATCTGAGCGGCGATAACAATAGCGCTTTCGGCACTCAGGCGCTGCGTTCCAATACAGCCGCTGACAATAGTGCGTTTGGGGCTTTTTCCCTTTTTAATACTACGACGGGTAGCTTTAATAACGCTTTTGGCAAGACGGCACTCTTTACCAATACGAGCGGTAGTCAGAATAACGCGCACGGTACCGATGCACTTAAACTCAATTTAACTGGATCCAACAATAATGCGTTTGGCTTTGAGGTGCTTTTGTCGAATACGACAGCCAGTGGTAACAGCGCCTTTGGTCACCAATACGGAAGGCGGTTCCAATAACGCGTTCGGTAGCGAAGCCCTTAACGTTAATGTGACCGGCAACAATAACAGTGCCTTCGGCGACGCGGCGCTGGCGAATAATACCGGAGGCAACAACAGTGCTTTTGGCGCGGGGGCACTTAATACCAATGCCGGCGGCCAACGCAATGTGGCGGTAGGCTTTTCTGCGCTTTTCGCCAATACATCGGCCAGTAATAATGTCGCGTTAGGCGCGTCGGCACTGGAGGCGGTCACCACTGGTAGTGGCAATATCGCGGATGGCGCGAGCGCCGGGTCAAGACTGACCACGGGGATAAACAATATTGACATCGGTCACACCGGGATTACCGGGGAAACGAAAACGATTCGGTTAGGTAAGCAAGGAACGCAGACCAAGACGTTCATCGCCGGCATTCGCGGTGCGACCGTGAGCGGCGCGGCGGTTGTGGTCAACAGTGCGGGTCAGCTTGGTGTACAAAGTTCATCGCGACGCTTCAAGGAAAATATTCAAGCGATGGGGGAGGCGAGCGCCCGGCTGCTAAAACTTCGGCCGGTGATTTTTCGCTATAAAGAAGCGGACGAGCAGGGAAACAAGCCGGTGCAATATGGCTTGATCGCAGAGGAGGTGGCGAAGGTCTTCCCAGAACTCGTTGTGCGCAACGAAGCAGAGCGTATAGAGACGGTGGCGTATCACACCTTGTCGAGTCTTTTGCTCAACGAGTACCAGCAAGCCCACGCGAAAAGCATCATCTTTGAAGCGGAAGCTAAAGCACAAACCGCAGCCTTGGCTGCGCAATTAGCCGACGTGCGACAAGCCGCGTCAGCGCGCGAGCGGGAATTGGTCGCAATGCAGGCTGAACTCACCGCGCTTAAGCAAGTAACGCAGCTACTGATGGCAGCACGGCCTTCGGATTCAAGTGTGGCGCAGACCGGGCAATAGGAAACTCCAACTGCGGAGACTCTGAACAAATATGGCGTGCTAACGGGATCCCGGATAAGTGCTGCGCACTTTCCGGGATGTCGGGATTGGAGGCGTTCAGTGTCGACATCACTGGGAATCATGGGTTTGCATCACCGACACTGTGGGCCATGCAGGGCAAACCGGTCGCCGGTAATTACGCCACCTGGCAGATTAGCCCTTTCAAGTAATCTCCTTCCGGAAAATTCATTGCCACCGGGTGATCGATTCCGGCGCTCAGATGGCGAAGGAGTCGCGCATCGACCCCGGCATCCAGCGCGGCACCGGCGATGATCTTCTGAAACAGCGCGCGATCGATGCCACCGGAGCATGAAAACGTGAGTAACTTGCCGCCGGGGTTCAATAGCTTGAAAGCTAGCAGATTAATATCTTTATAACCGCGCGCAGCGCGTTCGGCGTAGGCGGCGGTCGGCGCGAATTTCGGGGGGTCGAGCACGATCAAATCGAACTGGCGTGCTTGATCGCGCAATTTGCGCAGGCGTTTGAACACGTCATCTTCGATCCATTCGACTGGGCCCGGATCAAAACCATTATCAGACACGTGCTTGACTGCGAGCGCGAGGGCATCGGCGGAGGAGTCGATGGCTGTAATGTGCTTGGCACCGCCAGCCAGCGCGTTAACGGTGAAGCCGCCCGTGTAGCAAAAACAATCGAGGAGCGAATCGACTGCGGCGAGTTGACGCAGTAACGCGCGATTGTCGCGTTGATCCAGGTAAAACCCAGTTTTGTGACCATCGACAATATTCACTTCAAAGCGGAACCCGGCTTCTTCGATCGGCAGGGTGACGTTCGGCATGGAGCCGCGCACGGCACCGACCCGGGCAGTTAGCCCTTCAAGCTCCAGGACTTCGCTGTCCGATCGCTCGTAGACATTTTCCACGCCGCTATGCTGGATCAACGCATCTACGATGATCTCACGCCAACTGTCGGCGCCAGCGCTAGACAGTTGTACGACCAGGTGATTGCCGTAGCGATCACAGATCACACCCGGCAGGCCGTCCGCTTCGGCATTCACGAGACGCAGCGCGGTGAAATTTTCGAGTACGGGTGCGCGACGTTGAATCGCAGTCGCAATCTTACGTGTGATTAATTCGGCATCGATCGGCGCGTCTTCGATGAAACTCCACACCCGCACACTGATCTGTGAACTGCCACTGTAAATTCCCCAGCCGAGAAAGCGACCGTCGTGGGCTTCGACCCGAACAGCGTCGCCGGTCCTGGGTTTGCCATCGAGACGTAGCACCGCACCGGAGAAAATCCAGGGGTGGCGGCGGAGTAATGCTTTTTCGCGACCGCTCTTGAGAATGGCACGGGTAATTTTCGGCATCAGTGCGGCGATCGTGGTGAATCGGGAACGACATGTTACCTGTCTCGCGCGCAACACACTAAGGAAAATTGTCGGAGTGCCGGAGTGTTCATGGCGTGGAAGAATTCTGCGTTAGCAAGTGGTCCTTGAGAAAGTCGCTTTTATCGCACCCAGAAGCAGACGCGGTAGCTGTTTGGGTCGTGTTCTTACGGGTAGGATGAGATTCTCTTTCCTCACCCCAACCTACGTAGCACGTTGACGTTATGTATGTGCCATACGAAGCACATTCAATTTCCGGACCTCACGCCTCGGAGTGCTTACGGACCAGCTTAGCCTTGTACTCGTAGCGGGGCAGTGCACCCTCAGGGACAAGTTCGAGTTCGCCGCGAAAAATTAATTTCTCGCGCAGTTGGGCTTCGATTGCTTGCTTCAACGATTCAAGTGAATATGTCGCAGCGCTGACTTCAGCTTTGATATGAATAGGCGGCTCCCAGCCTGCTGGCGGCGCGCGCGTTAACTGAATTTCAATGACTCCATTAGTCCGCGGCGTAAAACTCGCGATGACATCGCGGACGGCGGCAGGATAAACGTTGACCCCGCGCACGATCAGCATGTCATCGGTACGGCCGATAATGCGGATCCCGAAACTCGTTCGGCCACACTCGCACTCGGTCTGCGTGACGATGACGTGATCGCGGGTGCGGAAGCGCAGCAGTGGAATGCAATCGCGGTCCAGGCTGGTGCAGACAAGTTCACCCTGCGCGCCGACTTTAATTTCGACAACCTCGCCGGTTTCGGGATTGATCAACTCGGGATGAATTAAACCCTGAGCGATGAAATGCATTCCCCGACGCTGCTAGCACTCGGCCCAGGCAAGTCCGCTGTAGTCACCATTGCCCGAGACCTCGAAGAGGCGACAATCAAAGGTGTCTTCGATCTGCTGGCGTACCGAGGGAATCGCGGCACCGGGTTCGCCCCCACCGAAAATGCGCTTCAGCCCCAGGGTGCGCGGATCGATTCCGCGCTGTTGCAGCGCCCCGGCGAAGTGCAGCGGATACGAGGAAGTGCATAGCAGCGCATTCGCGCGGGCAAAACGAAAGGCGTCGACTAACCGATCGGTCATGTTCACCCCGACTGAAATGCAGGTGCCCACCGCTTTGAAAGCATCGGCATACGACGCGGCAACGACGAACGGCGACACCACCACAGGCACGATCGACTCGGGTCGAAGACCGGCAGTCCAGAACGCACGGATCGCAGTCTCGCGCCATTGGGCGATGTCGTGCGCGGTCAGCCCGATATAAGTGGGGCGGCCGGTGGTGCCGCTGGTCGAATAGACCCGCTTAATCGCGAGTGGATCGCAGGCGCGATGGCTACCGAACGGGGGCTCCCGAAGTTGGCTTTCGCGTAACTCGTGTTTTCAGTGAACGGAAAGCGCGCGAGATCATCGAGGGACTTCAGGTCCGATACACCGACGCCGGCGGCTGCGAACTTCTGTTGATAGAACGGCGAGCGCAGAATCAAGTAATCGAGTTGTGAGCGCAGCTTGTCGAAATGCAGCTCTGCGTAAGCCGGGGGGTAAGGTTTCTGCAGCTTCGTTCCAATACTCGGCAGGCATGCGTGGTCGCTCGGCTTAACGCGATCCGCTGAGTGTCGCGACCCAAGTACGCAGGTCTTCAAAATCGGTTTCCGTCGAAAGCAGGGCTTCAGTGGTTGTGATGCCAGCGCCGGCAACGGTAGGCGCGTCCAACGGGACCCGATGGGGGGAAGGCAGCGCTTCCATCTCCCAACCGAGCGCGATCGCGCGGTGAAAACGGGCAATGTTACTCGCTGTTTTCAAGGTATCGCGCCAGTCCTCTTCATCGTCCGGAATTGTTGGGTCAAATACCAAAACGAGATCGCAACCAGCGGCACAGAATTCCTTGACCAGGGCTGTGAAAAAACTCGCAGCCTCAGTCGGATCACAGTCGAACTGCGCAGCCAGGGTGGCTGGACCGGTGAGACCAGCGAGCAGGGCGATCTCGTCACCACCGCTCGCACGCAGGCGATGACAGGCTTCCAAACTGGCGGCTAAGGGCGTCCCTTCGCGAGTCAGGTCCTGCAAATCCAGTTCGTCGCCGGAGGCGGAACGCAGCTCGATCTCGTCGCCGAGCGCGACGCAGATCACGTCATTACCAATCGCGCGCTGTAACTCGCTCAGACCATTGGCCAGCTGGGTGGGATCGCAGTGAAACTCCCCGATGGGTCGCGCCGAAATCTGCGCGGCGAGATCAAACGCGAGTGGCGCGATTATGCGGCCATGTTGCCCACGTCCCAGGGCCATCGCTTGAACGCGCTTACGCACCGGGCGAGTGATTAGAGTATTCATTGCCTACGGCCGGATTACCGGCGCTAGCGGGCGGGCGTCTGGCCACGAGCCATACAGGTCTAACGCCTCGGGCCGCGGCGAGCGCTTCAGCCAGTTGGGCTCGAACTTCGCATAGGGCACCCCCCGCGCGAGCCGGGCGCGACGGTCTTCGGTTCGGAGCTTCTCGGTTGCGGCGACGTCAACCCGCTCGCGGATAGGATCCCAGGCAACTTTATAAATTTCCTTCGCGCTCCACGCCGAACACAGGCCTGCGATCATGTCTTTGTGGACCGAAGCAGGATCGCGATCGAGTGGATCTCTGTAGCGCGCGCCGCCGGTCGACATCAACACTGAAATCGTTTTATCGCCGGCGATCGGGCGCGCCGAGCGGCCGTTAGGTTCAGTCGTCAGTTCGCCGAAGTCGCCGCAGATCAGCGCTTCGAAATCCAGGGTGCCGGTACCAAGCTTGCTGAGCATTTCGGTCACGTGGGTGTCCTTGATGGTGAGTCCGGGGATCGTCGGCGGCGCGTAACCACCGAACAACGGCTGCGGGGTCTGCACACTGCTGTTATCCGCGATCGAAAGGAAGAACAACATCGGCACATGGTGGGCTGACCAAAACTGCGCGGTGCCGCAGCTGCCTCGAAAGCGACCATAGCCGCCGGAATCGGGCCAGTGCTGACTGAACGGCACCAGCATCGGAAATTCGTTTTCCATGCTCTCGACATCCGGCGCGCGACCGAAGGCGCACCACGGAAAGCCATAGGCGTCCATGCCGTCATGGGTGCAACGCGCACCCTGGCCCTCGGTGTTGATGGTGTAGGCGATCATGTCGGCGAACGGCATTTGCCATTGCGAGGTGCCGGCGATCACAGGGGCGTTGCCGCCATTGCCCATCGACGCCGTGGCTTGCCGCCATTCCTGACTCGGGAAGCGCGCGCGAGAGACGGTGTTTGCAATTGCGCTCATCGCGCCGATGCAGATCATCACCGCGTTACTGGTGGCCGCGCGTGGCGTCGGGGACAGGCAGATCGCTTCTGGAAAGATAAAATCGATCGGCGCGAAGGTCGCGCTCGAAATCGGCAAATCGTGAAACACGTATTCGTAGATGTAGTTGGCCAGATGCCCGACGACGGCCTGCGGATGTGCGTTATTGCTTGAGAGGTTCTCGGGGCTGGTACCCGTGAAATCAATCATTAAGTGATCGGCCTTCTTCGTCATGGTCAGATAGCAATTGCGAATAAGGCCGCGCTTCAAACACGCCGCGTCACTAAAGGTCACACAGCGATAGACGCCATCGGGCCAGGTTTTCAAACGCTTGCGAGCCCCGCTCTCTGCCTCGTCGAGCATGCGCCGGAACAATCCGGTCACAAACTCGGGTCCTTCACGGTTGCACATTTCGACCAGGCGGGTCCGCACGCGATCCGCCGTCGTGCAGCGGGCCTTGAGATCCACGGTGACATTGGCTTCCGCGCGGATCCCCAAGGCCGCGAACAATTCGATGATGTCGTTATTGAGCCGAAAATTCTGGCCAACCTTGATCGGCGGTAAATTCATGCCTTCGTCAAACCGCGAGGTGGCCGACAGCGGCATGCCACCGGGTTCGCAGACCCCGGTCTCGGTGGTATGCGAGAGAGCCGCAGTCCATGCGACTAACTGGCCCGCATGGAACACCGGCATGATGGCGGTTTGATCGGGGTTGCGGATCCCGCCGTACAACGCGTCGTTGGTGTAGAAGATGTCGCCGTCGTTGATGCCGGGATTGTCGCGATACTTTTTCAGAACGTATTTGATCACGATCGGCGGGATCACGGCGTGTAAATACGTGCCGGCCGAGGCGTTGACGAGATCGCCCGCCGCGGTAAACATCGCGACGATCGAATCACCCGCGACCCCCATCGAGCTGCGCATGAAAATCTCGTAGCCTTCGTCGAGAATGTCGGCGGTACGCTGGACGGCGATCTCGTAAGCGCCGCGCGAGACCTTCTCCACGCATTTTAGCTCGTAATCGCTGGGGGGCGTGACCTTCAATGAATTGAGTTTCTCTTCGACGGTGGGATAGCTCACGAGGGCATCCTTGGCGTTAACGCGTTACCACGGTTCATAGTGCAGTTCCTGTGCTCTCGACATATTCCAGGATCCCCAACCCCCGACCATCAATATGGAATCGCTGCCTGGGTGGAATAACCAACGTGATGAAATCCGCATCCACCAGCACTGGTCCAACGAGTTGATGCCCTGGCTGCATTGCTTCAAAACGGTAGACCTGGGTCGCGCACCTCGCCTTGAGTTCCGGCCAGTAGGCATCGCGCTCGCCGCTCCGCGCACTGCTCGGATCCGGCGGGCCGAGGGGGTGTTCGGCTAGTTCGAGTTTCTCGGTGGGGATCGTTGCCTTGAGCACGATATTCTCCAGGTACACGCCGCCAGGTTTATATACCACATGCGGACTGAAAGCTTCGGAAAATTCCTTCTCGAACGCGTTATAGACCCCCGCCATATCCGCTTCGCTCTCAATGTACAGGCGTGGTGAGGAGACGCGCTTCACATGTACCTGCCCGCCGTAGAGCATATCGAGCTCGATTTGAAAAATGGCCGAGTCCACATCGAGTCCTTCGGCACCAAGATCGATCTTCGCTTGTTCGACCAAGCCGCGCACCGCCTTGTTGAAGCCTTCGTACTCAGTCGTGAATTTTTCGGTGATCGCCTCCATGAAGACCATGCGGCGCGACACTTCGTAGACATGCATTATGTCCATCACCGAACTGCCGAGCGCACAGAACACCGGCGCTTGCGGAAAGATCACCGCGACAGGCACGTCCGCGCGATAACCGGCAACGTGGGTCGGGCCGCCGCCGCCGAACGCGAGTAAGACAAAGTCTTCGGGATGATAGCCACGCAAATGCACTTCGCGCTTAATCGCGGAGGCCATGTTTTCTTCGACGATGTTTCGGATCATCGCGGCTGCTTCGTCGACTGACAGTCCGAGCGGCCTGGCGACATGGCTCTCGATCGCGGCGAGCGCCTTGTTGCGATTCAACGGCATGCGTCCGCCGAAATAACTTTCCGGAGGAATGTAGCTGAGCGCGACATCCGCATCGGTCACCGTAGGTTCGGTACCGCCGAGGTCGTAGCAGGCCGACTTCCAGGCGATTAAGCAAGGTGTTTACCCGCGCGATCGAGCCACCGCCGGCGCCCATGGTCGTGGTCTGGAGCATCGTGATGCCGACCATCCAGCGATCGATGATCGGTCGGAACTCGTAGCTGCGCGCGCCGGCGTCGACGACAATGCCGACATCGAAGCTGGTGCCGTCGACGTCACTCGCGATCACATTCTTATACCCGAGCGACTTGCCGATGCGGTAGGAACCCATCAAGCCCGAGATCGGGCCGCCGTTGTAGGTGCGCGAGGCGGTGGTTTTGAACATCTCGGCGCTGCCGCCGGTGTTGTGAGTCAATAAAAAGCTGCCGGTATAGCCGCGGTCGCGTAGCTGATCCCAGGTCGCTTCCATTTCGAGCTTAATCGAGCGCTGGAGATTAGCATCGAGGATTGCGGTCATGCTGCGCTCGTATTCGCCGACCTTGCCGACCACCTCGTGGGATAACACGACGGGGAGATAACCCACGTGGTAACCCTTAGTATTCCTCGCGAATGATCTCGCGCACCCGCCGTTCGTGGGTTGGGTTCGCGAAGGACCACAGCAGTGATACCGCAATCGCGCGCGCGCCGTTGTCGATGAGATAGCGCAGCTTTTCCCGGACATCGTCTTCGTGGAGTTCGCGTAAAATCTTTCCTGTCGAATGGACTCGCTCTTTCAGGCCCACGATCAAGCGCCGACCGATCAGCGGCGCGGGCTTATGCTGAACCGCGAGATTGCGACGCTCGCCGATGCGTAGACCATCAACCCACTGCGCGCCGCGACCGATTAGCACCGCGTTTTCGTGACCCTCGGTCGCCATCAAGCCTAGACGCGGGCCTTTGCGCTCAATTAATCGATTCATTGCTACCGTCGTCGAGTAGCGCACGACTTGAATGTCCGCCAGTAGATCCGTGACCTCGAGTCCAAGCTGCTCAGCGCCGTCTTCAGGCACATACCCAACGCTCGCGCGCCAGATCGAGTTGGAGGTTTTCGCCGATGTTGAGGTGTTCTGACATTAGCTTTTCTAACCGTGGTTTATTGTCGTACGTAGCGATAGCATCGAAAAAAGCGCCGGACTGGACAGAGTCACCATAAGTGCAGCCTGCTGATCATGTCGGCATCACCTCAGCATCCCCGTGTAGATCGATCTCGACCCGCCACCCAGCGCCGATAAATCACGTAAAAGTCCCACCCTCGACAACCGCGGGACCCTGAAGATTTCGCCCGAATAATGTCGAGTGGTTGTGCACGGGGAGGTGGCCGGCTGGCGCCAGAGGCGATGCGCGCTGCTCTTTGACTGCTGCCGCGGTGCTCGCGGTGTACTTTGGGAGAATGGGTTTCGCGATAGCGAAGCGCGCGGTTAAGCGCAGTAATTGTGGCTTCAATCCGCCACACAGCGCGGTGGCTATCAGTGCGCCGTTCGCCGAGCGCTGCTGCCCGCACGCGTCTTCGATCTCCCATACAAAACTAGCGCGACTCGGCTCAAACCCTTCGCCCTGTAGATCGCGGACCGCCTGCGCCTGCAAGCCAGCGCCCGCTTCAGTGATTTCACGGACCGGATCGGCACTCACCACCGCGCGTTCATACACATGCAGGACACCCGCAATGGCCGAGCCGTAAGCACTGAACACAGTTCCCAGCGCGAAGAATCGAATTCTGGTGATGCCAAGCGCTTCGGCAATCGAAGTCGCGACCAACGGGCCGTTGCCGCCGTAGGCAAACAGCACGGTGTCGGGGTCGGCGGGCCAGCCGGCTTCGCGCAAAGTGTCACGGGAGAGATCCGCCATCATCGCCACTGCGCAGGCATAGACTTGCGTCGCCGCGAGTGCGGTGGACACCTTGAGCGGTTTGGCGATGTGTTTATCGAGCGCGCCGATCGCAAGCTCGATCTTCAGTACTCGCCGCTCGTTCAAAAACGCGGAGGGTGAAACGAGACCCAGGTTTACTAAGGCATCGGTTAACGTCGCCGCGCTGCCACCCAGGCCATAGCAGGCGGGGCCGGGGGCCGCGCCCATTCTGTCGGGACCCAAGGTGACCGTGCCGTTGTTGACCCGGGCGACGCTGCCACCGCCCAACGCGTTCGAGCGCAACACTGCCATTGGCATGCGCACTGGGATACCGAAGAACGAGCCGCTGGCCTGCATCTCGATCCGACCATCGCGCACCGCGCTGGTTTTGCCTGTGGTCCCGCCGATGTCGATCGCGAGCACCCGCGGTAGTTTGAGTTCGATTGCCACATAGGCCGACGCATGAGTACCGAACAACGGGTCGGATTCAATCGTATCGACCGCCTTGGTTTTGCCGATTCGCGCGACTCCGCCATTGAGATGGCCGACCAGGATGTCGCCTTTCCACTGATGATCAACCTTCACCGCGTCATCGGCTTTGTACAGCGAATTCGCGAGCGAGTTATGTACGTAAGAATTAATCAACGCGAAGAACGTCCGCGACATGTCGTCGGGGCGCATGAGCATTTTGCTGCCGGCGAGGGCCGGTACCGAGCCTAGATAGTGATCAGGAAATTGTTCGCCGACGATCCGCAGGATCTCCAACTCGCGGTGTCCGTTGGGGAATGCGCCTTTGAGCGAGACACTGATGCGACGAATGCCTTGGTCGATCAACCGCTTCAGGATGCCGACGATTTCGGCGCGATCGGCGTTTGCCGGCAAACCGGTGACATGTTCGGGCTGCACCAGAGAGGGGATCACCTGCGCGGTATCGGCGGGATTACTCGAATACAGATCGTGCTCATGGCCGGCCGTCACCAGCAGTCCAAGCTTCGGACCACTGCGTTGCGCCAGAACATTGGAAGTGATGGTAGAGGACCAGCGGATTAACTGGTCTTCGTCCAGAAAGCCTCTCAACGTCGCATGTCCCATGGCCATGGCGGCGTTCTCCAAGCTCTGCATGAAGGACACCGTCACATCGTGCGGGGTCGATTCCACTTTAATTAACAGCGGCTCGCCAGCACCGGTGACCAGGGTGTCGGTCATTGTTCCGCCAGTATCAATGTCGACACTTAACAAGCGCGCGCCCCAAAAAAAGTTGGCATTTAGCGTTAGGTTTCCGGTCGTGAATTGTTTTAGTCGGAGGGGCCTTACTAGCCCGTGGTAACACGACTGGGGGAAGTCCTGTGCTCCGTCTACGCGCTTCGTCTAGGGTAGGTCAGGCAAATAACCACTACCTGAATTCGGCCTTGCGCGGGTGCTCGTGCACCCTAATGCTCGATTATGCGCGGAAGCGCGGCTATTCTGCCGTTACGTCACCCGCACTAAGATGCCGATACGAAAGGAGCTAACCATGCCGATGACTATTCAACCCACTGATGCGACATTGGGCGCGGTGATTACTGGCATCGAGCTTGCCGCCCTGAACGATGCAAGCTGGCACGAGATCGAGGCGGCGTTTCACGAGTATGCGGTTCTGATCTTTCCGCGGCAGCATCTCAGCCACGAGGAACAGCTCGCCTTTGCGACGCGCTTCGGTGAGATTGAGATCCTGGTCGAAGGCTTGAAGACCGTCCCGATCAGCAACAAATCGGAAACCGGCGATTTGTTCGAGGAGAATTCCCATCGCATGCAGCTGCTGCGCGGTAATGAAGGATGGCACACCGACAGCTCATACATGCCGTTATCCGCGAAAGCGTCGGTGTTGTCCGCCCACGTGGTGACGCGCGCGGGCGGCCAGACGGAGTGGGCCGATGCGCGCGCGGCTTACGCTGCGCTGGATTCGAAGACCCGGGATCGCATCGCGGATCTCGCGGCTTATCACTCCTATTTCTATTCGCAAGCGAAACTCGGGCACGCCGTCGCGGTCGGTTCGGGCTATGGTTTCTTCGACGGCGAGCCGCCCTTGCGCCCACTGGTCAAGCACCATCCTGTCACCGGGCGTCCGGCGCTGTACATCGGTCGCCACGCCGGCAAGATCCCGGGTCTTGGCGACGAGGAAGCCGAAACGCTGCTGAATGAACTGCTAGCATTTACGTGCCAGCCGCCACGCCTATTCACGCAAGTCTGGCAGCCGGGTGATCTCGTCGTGTGGGACAATCGGTGCGTGTTGCATCGAGCACGGCCCTACGACTATCGCGAGGAGCGCGTAATGATGCACACCCGAATCAGGGGCGAACGCGCGAGCGAATCAGCGACTAACTATCGGGCAATCGCGGCTTCGAGCTAAGCCGTCGAGCTTGAGCGGCAGTGATGAATCTCTTCCGCTAGTAGAACGCCGCCGCCTATGGCAGGCTTCGCCGATGCTACCTAGGCTTATTTTCGGGATTGGACTAGTGGGCGCGCTGTTCTTCGCCGCCCGTGAGCTCTCTATTTATTGGGGCTGGCAACCGATTCACGCCGCTGAATTCGCGAACGACGGTTGTGCGGTATATCACGTCATGCGCGGCATGGAGCAGGATCCGACGAAGGATCCCAACAACGCCTCGCTGCTGCAGAAATGCGGGACCGATTACATTCCCTGGTCGCTGTCGCAAATCGGCGACATTCTCCGCTTCGAACGCCCCGCGTGGGTCCGTTTACGCTTTGATCCAATCGACACCCAGCGATTTTCGAATTTTCCACCCTTAATCGCCGAATTTCCCTATCCCCCAGTTCATCTCCCTAAGTCCTATCGCGTACGCGAGTGGGGCAGTCCATTTGCCGCGAGCGCTAAAAAATCAGCGAAACTGCTGGATCCGTATTGGTCACCGCGCTGGGCGGAGCTATTTGGCAAGTGGTCGTTGGGACGCGGTAATCACGAAGTCTGGCTGGGCGGTGCGACGATCGATGATCCGAAGTACTGCGATAGCGTGGAGCATGATGATCGGAATAATCTGGATTACTGCTTCATGCCGTTCGTGAGTGCGATTAGCCATAAACCGCTGGTGGTGAAGCTGCCGATTAATCAACGCATGGAGATAAGGCTCGAATTGCTTGATCTGTGTCGGTTCGGCGGTCAGGTCCGGTATTGGCGCAACCCGTTGCTCAAAGCGATTTTTGGCGAGACGGAATTTAGCGATCGCGGTTGCGAGGCGTTCTAAATCCAAGGGCCCCATGCCCTGGGCGGATCTCAACGCGTATAGGTTTTAGCCATGATGGCGACCCGCGAGCGGAGTACGGTGGTGATGGCAAACGCGTGCCAGCCACGCCTGGTGAAGAATGATTCGCGCGCTTCGGTGAAAAGGTACGCACAGTCGCAGCCTCGTGCTACAAGCAGTTCGTCGACAGCGGCGACTAGACGGCTCGCGATCCCGAGTTTTCTGTAGGCCGGTAGCACGTACAAACTCGCGAGCCAGGGATTCAATTGCTCCCAACCCGGAAGATCATCGTGGATCAGGCTCACCGAGCCCCTTAGCTCGCCATCTTCTAACGCAATCAGCGTGGTCGGCACAGATCCATCGCTATGCTGCGCCGCAAACTCAGTGGCTGCCGTCGCCGCGTCCCATCCCGCATACAGATGCTGCCACTCTTCGGCGTGTCGCTCGGCCAACCCGGGAACTAACGTGGGGTGATCATTGAGGTATGCAATTTCGATCAAGTTCTGGCACCTTTAGCGTACTGGGCACGGAGAGGGGGAGGCGCGATGATTCTATTTGTCTCGGGGCTGCTGATTTTTCTGGCGGTTCATTCGATCTCGATCGTAGCCCGGCCGTGGCGCGACGAAAAGCTTGCGAGCTTAGGGGAACCGGTTTGGAAGGGCCTATATACGGTGATCTCGCTCGCGGCGTTTGCGCTCATGTGCCATGGCTATGGGATGACTCGACTGGAGCCGGTGGTGCTGTATCAGCCGCCCGGCGCATTGCGACATCTCGCCCTGGCGCTGTTCTTACCAGTCTTCCCCTTGGTGCTCTGCGTTTACTTGCCGGGTCGACTGAAAGCGACCGCGAAGCATCCGTTATTGGTGGCGACGAAGCTGTGGGCGTTGGCGCATCTGTTGGTGAATGGTGCGCTGGCCGATGTCCTGCTTTTCGGCGGCTTCCTTGCGTGGGCGGTGGTCGATCGCATCGCAGTGAAAAAACGTCCGGAGACGGTGATCGTGCTCGGACCTCAGGCCATGCGCAACGATCTCATCGCGATCGCAGGTGGTGTGTTGGTTTATGCGATCTTCGTGTTCTGGTTGCACCGGGCGCTGATCGGAGTCGCACCGCTGTAGGTCAATAAAAATTATTTTTCTGGGGAGAATCCACTGATGAGAATTGTTGCCGCTGGCCTCTTGTGTGCTGTTATCGCCATGCCGGCCTTCGCCGAGACCATCGTTGACGGCGCTGCCATTGCCGACGAGGTTCAGGGCGCGAACTGGCTTTCCTACGGACGAACCTACAGCGAGCAGCGCTTCAGTCCTTTAAGTGAAATCACCGCCGACAACGTCAGCAAACTTGGTCTCGCCTGGCATCACGATCTCGCCGAGCATAAGTCGCTGCTCGCCACGCCGTTGGTGGTCGACGGCGTGATGTATTTCACAGGGAGCTATAGTGTAGTCATCGCGCTGGATCTCACAACCCGGAAACCCCTATGGACCTACGATCCGAACGTCATTGAAGTGGCCGGCGAGCGCGCACGGATAATGTGGGACTCAAACCGCGGAGTCGCGTATTGGAAGGGGAATGTCTACGTCGCTACCGGCGATGGTCGCTTGATCGGACTAAACGCCAAAACCGGCAAAGAAATCTGGAGCACAATGACGGTCGATCCCAAACTCGCGTATTTCATCAACGGGGCGCCACGCGCGTTCAAGGATAAAATCATTATCGGCAACGGCGGCACCGAGTGGGGCGCGTTGCGCGGCTATGTCACCGCCTATGACGCCGCCACCGGCAAACAGGTGTGGCGTTTCTATACCGTCCCTGGCGAGCCGGCCAAGGGCTTCGAAGACGGGACCCAGGAAATGATCGCCAAGACCTGGACCGGTAAATGGTGGGAGCATGGCGGTGGTGGCACCGTGTGGAATGGTCTGACCTACGACCCGGAATTCAATCGCATTTACCTCGGCACTGGCAACGGTTCGCCGTGGAATCGACGCATGCGCAGCCCCGACGGCGGTGACAACTTATTCCTCTGTTCGATCGTCGCGCTGGATGCCGATACCGGCAAATACGTCTGGCATTATCAAACCGTTCCGGGCGAGACCTGGGACTACAACTCTAATATGGACATGGTGCTTGCGGATCTAACGATCAACGGCAAGCCGGTCAAAGCGATGCTCCATGCGCCTAAGAATGGCTTCTTCTATGTGCTCGATCGCGCCGACGGCAAATTGATTTCGGCGGATAAGCTCATCAACGTGACCTGGGCCACCCACGTTGATATGAAGACGGGCCGCCCCGTGGAAGCCAAGGGGGCACGCTACGAGGATGGCGAAGAGTTGCTGAATCCAAGCGCCTTCGGCGTACATAACTGGCATGCCATGTCGTTTAACCCGATGACCGGATTGACCTACATCCCAATCATTGATGTGGCGGCGTTGTTTACCGACAAAGGCTTTAACCCAGTCAAATGGCAGTCGCCGAATTTTCAGTTTGATCCGGGCTTGGACCTCCTGCGCGACGATATGTCGTTGAAGCTCGACGCGAGTTCGTTGATGGCGTGGGACGCGGTCGCGAAGAAAAAAGTCTGGGAAGTAAAGCTTCCCGGCGTGTGGAATCCAGGCACGTTATCCACTGCCGGCAATCTCGTCTTTCAAGGTCGCGCGGACGGAACCCTGGTCGCCTACCGCGCCGACACTGGCAAGGAACTGTGGCAGTTTCCAACGGGCGTTGGTCTATCCGCGCCGCCGATAACCTTCAGCGTTGAAGGCAAGCAGTATCTCGCGATCCTCACCGGCTGGGGCGGCGCCGGGGTGTCGATGGCAGGGGCGATCACGGCGCAACACGGCTGGGCGTATCGGGTACATCCGCGGCGTCTGCTGGTGTTTGGTCTTGAGGGCAGCGAGATCCTGCCGCCCTCGCCGCCGCCACAGCACGCTCAGGCAATCGTAAAAAGCGACTTTAAAGTGGATGCGCTCCTCGCCGAACAAGGTAGCCATTTGTTCCTGAAAAACTGCGTCACCTGCCACGGCGGCGGTGCGGTCTCCGGCGGCTACGCGCCGGATCTCCGCGCCTCACCAATCGCATTGTTCCTGGACGGTTTCCGTGAAGTCACGGTGGCTGGCGTTCGCCGTAAGGCTGGGATGCCAGCGTTCCGCGAGTTAAGCGATTCCGATCTCACCGCGATTCAGCACTATCTCCGGCGCCAGGCGAACAAGACCGTAGAGGCACCAGCGCCATGATGGTAGGGACGCAAATCCCCCTCAGTCCCCCTTTTCCAAAGGGGGAAGCTTGAATTTCACCCCCTTTGGGAAAGGGGGACGGCGCGCAGCGACGGGGGGATTTCAGGGGGTCGGCGCGTTGCGACGGGGGGATTTCAGCTGAGGTTTCGCAAAGCTTCAAGCAACGCAAACAGTCCACGACACTTAACCAACTAAAGCTAGATCTAACGAGGTGCACATGATTCGATTGCTTACCACCGCGGCGATGTTGGCGCTAATCCTCGGCGCCAACGCCGAAACCGTCGTCGACGGTACGGCTATTGCTGATGAAACACAGGGCAAAAACTGGCTCTCCTACGGGCGCACCTACAGCGAGCAGCGCTACAGTCCTCTAACCGAGATCACGGCGGCTAACGTCGGCAAGTTAGGGCTTGACTGGTTTCTCGAGTTTCCGGATTTTCGCTCGTTAAACGCCTCGCCATTGGTCGTCGATGGCGTCATGTATTTCACCGGGAGTTGGAGCGCACTCGTGGCAGTGGATCTGCGCACTCGCAAAGTGCTGTGGACTTACGATCCGAAGGTGCTGGAAATTGCGGGTGATCGCGCGCGGATTTTCTGGGATACCAACCGCGGCTCGGCCTATTGGAAAGGCAAGCTTTTCGTGGCCACGGGAGATGGTCGCTTAATTGCGGTTGATGCAAAAACGGGCACCGAAGTGTGGAGTGCGCAGACTACGGATCCGAAACTACCGCTATATATCAACGGCGCTCCACGAGCGTTCAAGGACAAGGTATTGATCGGCAATGGCGGAACGGAGGTTGGGTCCGCGCGCGGGTATGTCACAGCCTACGACACCGAGACCGGCAAACAAGCTTGGCGTTTCTACGTCGTCCCAGGCAACCCAGCCGATGGCTTCGAAGAACCCGCGATGGAAATGGCAGCGAAAACCTGGACGGGCGAATGGTGGAAGCATGGCGGTGGGGGACAGACCTGGAATGGGCTGACTTACGATCCCGAATTCAACCGCTTCTATATTGGGACTGGCAACGGTTCGCCGTGGAATCGACGAATTCGTAGCCCGGATGGGGGCGACAATTTATTTTTATGCTCGGTTGTCGCACTCGACGCCGATACCGGAAAATACGTCTGGCATTACCAGACGACTCCTGGCGAGACCTGGGATTACAACTCGAACATGGACATCGTGCTCGCCGATTTGACGATCGAGGGCAAGCCGGTGAAAGCGTTAATGCACGCGCCGAAAAACGGATTCTTCTACGTCATCGATCGCGCGACCGGAAAACTTATTTCGGCCGAGAAGATCGGCAAAGTAACCTGGGCTTCGCATGTGGATCTCGCCACCGGGCGGCCAGTCGAAATACCAGGTTCGCGCTATGAGGATGGTGAAGAGACCGTCTATCCCAGTGCGTTTGGTGTGCATAACTGGCCGCCGATGTCCTACAACAAGGATACCGGCCTGGTCTATATCCCGACGATGGAGATGGCCGGCTGGTTCTCGGACAAAGGTATCGACGCGGTCGAATGGCACGCGACGGATTTCCAAATGGATACGGCAGTGCGCTTTACAAAGGGCGACGATTTGCCGGAGAAAGTGGATGCGTCCTGGCTTCTCGCCTGGGATCCGGTCAAGCAACAAAAAGCCTGGGAAGTAAAGCTGCCCGGTGTCTGGAACCCGGGCACCTTGACGACCGCCGGGAATTTAGTACTTCAAGGCCGCACCGATGGGAAGTTCGTGGCCTATGACGCGAAAACCGGCGATTCCTTGTGGATCTTCGATACGGGACTCGGGATCTCGTCGCCTCCGATCACCTACGAAGTCGATGGCAAGCAATTTGTGTCGTTGCTCGTGGGCTGGGGCGGGGCGGGGACTTCGTTTGGGGGAGCCTTTACCGCGCAGCATGGCTGGGCGTACCGCGAACATCCTCGGCGTCTTCTAACTTTCGCGCTCGACAGCAAAGTCGCGCTGCCGCCGTCTCCGCCACCCCGGATCCCGCAGCCGGTGTTCAAAGAGGATTTCAAAGTGGACGCGCTGCTTGCCGAACAAGGCAACGATCTCTATATCCGCAACTGCACCCTGTGTCACGGGGGAAGCGCAATCTCAGGCGGATATGCACCTGATTTACGTGAATCGCAAGCGCCGCTGTTCATGGAAGCGTTCCATGAGATCGTGATCAGCGGATCACGCCAGCTACAGGGAATGCCGCAATTCAAGGAATTGACGGATAAGGATCTCGTCGCGATTCAGCACTACCTGCGACGCCAGGCGGCCGCCGCGACGAAAGCGGCGGCGGAATAAGGGGGCGCACGGTGGGTGCTCCAAGCGCGGCGCACCCACTGGCGTGTTAGGCCGCGCCCGGCGTTGCGCGCCCGGCGAGGAATTCCACACCACCGGCACTAGCCGTTTCGAAATGTGGACTGTCGGCATTCAGTGAGAATGTGTCGCCAGCTCGCAAAATTTGCGAGCCCTGGCGCGTGGTCAAGGTGAACGCACCTTTCAGAATTAGTCCGTGTGCATTGAAATCGTGGCTGTGTTCGGTGCTGCCGTGATGCGGTGCCCAAGCAGTGCGATAGAGCTCTTTGCAGCCGGCGGCGGTGGCAAATGCCGTGAAGGTTGCTTCGTCAATGTCTACTCCTCGTTGAGTGTTTTTAACTAAAGCTACTCCGGGGTTACCCCAGTCGCGACTAGAAAGCGCGACACCATATTGTAAGCCGCGATCGTCCCGATGAGCTCCACCAGCTCCCGGTTTCCAGGCAAGAACCCTTTCAAGGTCTGGAGGGTTTCAACTGGAACTTCGATTTCGAAAGTCATCGCGATCGTTAGGCTGATCGCGGCTCGCTCGACGGGCAAAAATATCACGCTGGTCGCTGCGATATCGGGATCTCTCAGCGCCTGTACCTGCTCCTTGTTGCCGCCTGCACTTTGGAACAGCGGCGCATGCTGATTGAACTCATAGTCCGCCCGATTGAGTACCGCGACGACGCAGATAGCGAGTTCCATGAGCTTGGGCTCGAGCGCGAGCTCGGTGCGAACCGCGCCTAGAAACGCGTTCCAGCCGCGCGCGAACGGAGGGCTGTGCAGCAGCATGCGATCGAGGTTAAGCAGATCACCGCCACGTCGTTTGCGGATCGCTTCCAGTAGATCCGAGGGTTCGGTAAGGTTGCGCGCGACGTAAGGGATCGCGCGGTCTGATTCTGTCGGGTGGGCGGACATCTTCGCTCCTTACTTACCGGTGAAGACGGGTGTGCGCTTTTCAAAGAACGCATTTACTGCTTCGGTGTGATCGTCTGTTCGCTGCACCAACACCTGCATCGCGGCCGACATTTCCATAATCGCGTCGAAACTCGCATTCACGCCATCGCGCATCAAGCGCTTGGTCATGCGCAGTGCTTGTGGCGGTTGCTGGCAGATTTTCGCGGCGAGTTTTTCGGCCTCACTCATCAATTGATCATCGGGATACACTTCCGAGACTAACCCCCAATCACGTGCCGTAGCGGCATCGACGACATCGCCAGTGAAATAGAGTTGAGCGGCGCGCGACCAACCGATGATGCGCGGCAACAGCCAGGCCCCGCCGTCGCCAGGCAATAAACCAATTTTGAGAAAAGTTGCGCCGTATTTCGCGCTGGCCGCGGATAAGCGGATATCGCACAGCGATGCAACGTCGCCGCCCAAGCCGATCGCAGGGCCGTTAATCGCGCCGACGATCGGTACTTCAATGCTCCACATGGCTTTGATGATGCCATGTATTCCACTGCGATAATGATCGCGAAGGCGCAGGTTATCGCCGCCGAATTCGCCGGTGCGGTCACGCATTGCCTTGAGATCGCCACCTGCCGAGAAAGCAGGGCCGGCCCCGGTCAAAATCACGCAGCGAATATCGAAATCGTCGTTGACCCGCTTGGCCATGACGTGAAATTGGTCGCCGTCACCCGCGAGGCCTAGCGGATTGCGCTTCTCAGGTCGGTTAATCGTGACGCGGGCAACATGGCCTTGTTTCTCGAATAATAATAAATCGTTGCTCATGATGTTTCGTGCTCTTCGTCTGGATGATTTTTACGCAGTTAAATACCGCCACAGGTTATCGCCACCTTCCTGTAGCGCCACTTGGCCCAAATACTCGCCCCATTCGCCGTTAGCTCCGAATTCGGCGCGCCATGACCATAATCGACGGGTCAGGAATTGCAGATCGTATTCATACGTGAAGCCGATTGCGCCATGTACCTGGTGACTGATCCGTGTAATAGGTTCCACCGCTTCGCTGGCGCGACATTTCGCGGACGCGATCTCGAATTTCGCATCGCGTCCAGCGCTCGCGAGTCCACGTTCGTCGAGTGCGAGGCATGCCGCCATTGCGATCGTGTCGACTGAAGCCATCGCGCCAGCGAGTTCAGCCAGCTGCTGCTGGATCGCTTGGAATTGCGACAGGGCTCGCCCGAACTGTTCGCGCTCCGAGGTGTATTTCACGCTGAGTTCTAAACACGCCGTCGCCGCACCCGCGATCTGCGCGCTGCGCAGGAGCGCACCGAGCCAGCGGACCCCACTCGCGGGGAGTGCAACCTTTGCGCGAGCGAGGATCGGAGTCGCCTCGAAGCTGATTTTGTCCCGTGGCTCGCGCGCTAAATTAGCTTCGGTGATGGCTTTGGTGTTCGCACGATCGAGCACAACAAGTTCACTGTCAGTCGTCAGACCGATGAAGTGTTCCGCGTGTCGGCCCCAGGGCACGCGCTCGGCGGTGAAGGTGGCGCGATCGCCTGCGACCGCCGCAGTCGCAATAACCTCCGGTAAAATACCCGCGACCCCGGCACGGGGCGCAAGCCCCGCCGTTTCCGTTAACCATCCAGCCAGGATCTGCTCTGGAATCGGCAGTGGTACGGCGTAGCGGCCGCACGCGCGGGCGACGATGAAGGCCTCGAGCCACGAACCGCCCATGCCGCCCTGTGTTTCGCTCACTAAGACGAGCCCCAGTCCCTGCTCTATACAGCGCGACCACAGGGCGTCATCCCAGGAGATCTCTTCGAGGCGTGTTAAATATTCTCGATCGATACTGTCGGCGAAGAACCGGGAGAGGCTGTCATCAAGAATTGTCTGTGCTTCGTTCATCGAACCCCCAGGCCTCGCGCGATGATGCCGCGCAAAATTTCCAAGGTACCGCCTCGCAACGAAAACGACGGCGCGAGCTGAATTAAATTCCCGAGCACTTGCTGGTAATCAACGCCACTGCCGGCAAGCGCGGGTTCCAACGCGACAAGTTCTTGCGCGAGTCCTGGCAAGCGCTGTTCGAAATGGCAGCCGAGATCCTTGACCACGGAAGCTTGAAGGCTTGGGTCCAACCCCGCATTCAGCATGCCGGCGACCGACAGTGACATATTGCGCAAGCTTGCCGCCCACGCGACTTCGGCGCCGATCTTGGCCAAGGCCGTCGCACTGGCGCGGCCCTTGAGCACATCGATCAACTGAGTGAGCAGCACGAAGCAGGAGAGATAGCGTTCCGGTCCGCTGCGTTCAAAAGCCAGTTCGGCCATGACCTGCTTCCAGCCCTCACCCTCATTGCCTAATAAAGCGTCGGGGGGGAGGAGGGCATCGACGAAAGAAACTTCGTTGAAATGCCCGCGGCCGGTGAGGTCGCGAATTGGTCGTGGCGAAATACCTTTAACTGCACGGAGATCAATTAAGAACTGTGAAAGACCGCGGTGCTTGCTGTCGCTCGAGGAATCCGTGCGCAACAGCGCGATCATGTAATTCGCACGATGCGCCAAGGTAGTCCAGATCTTCGTGCCATTGACGAGCCAGCCATCGGCAACCCGCTCGGCCCGCGTTTTCACCGACGCCAGGTCTGAGCCCGAATTCGGTTCGCTCATACCAATCGCAAAGCACGCTTCGCCGCGCGCGATTGCCGGCAGAATGGTCTGCTTCTGTGCTTCGGTGCCTAAGCGCGCTATCATCGGCCCGCTCTGGCGATCGGCGACCCAGTGATAGCCGACCGGCGCGCCAGCCGCGAGGACTTCCTCTACGACCACATAGCGCTCAAGTGCCGAACGGCCGTGTCCCCCGTACTCTTTCGGTAAGGTCATACCCACCCACCCCCGCGCGCCGAGCTTGCGGCTGAACTCGGGATCGATCCCGTCCCAACTGTAGCTGCGAACGAGTGGTGAGTAATGCTCTAATTCCTGCGCTAAGAATTCCCGGACCTCGGCGCGTAACGGCGCGAGATCGGCCGGAAATTCGAAGCGCGGGAAGCGCAGGGAATTTAAGTTGAGCATGTGTTATTTCGCTCCCGCCTTTACGGCATAGCTCCACGCAATCGCCGCCAGTTCAGCGACCATATTCGTATTCTTCGGTGCGTCCGCGCTGGCGGCTGTGCCATCGACGACGCGCTTAATGATCCCTTGATAGATCGCCGCGACCCGCCAGACTGTATAGGCCGAATAGAATTCCAAGTGTGGGATCTCACTGCGGCCGGTTAATGTGCAGTACCGCACAATGTACTGCTCCAGGCGTGGGATCCCCAGCGCCGCGAGATCCAGTCCGCCCAGATTGCTGACCTGCTCGCCCATTGTCGGAACCAGCCACGGTAGGAGGTGATAGGTAAAGTCGCCGAGCGGATGGCCAAGCGTCGATAATTCCCAATCAAGCACCGCTACCACGCGCGGTTCGGTCGGATGCATGATCATATTGTCCATGCGGTAGTCGCCATGGACGAGCGAGGTTTCATCGTTGGGCGGGATATGCGCCGGCAGCCATGCATTCAGCTTATCCATGTCCGGAATGCTGGTGGTTTCCGAGCTGACATAGGTTTTTCCCCAACGGGCGATCTGGCGCGCAAAGTAGTCGGTGGGCTTACCGAAATCGGCCAGCCCGAGCCGCGTTGGATCAAGTTGCTGAAGTTGAGCCAAGGTGCTCACCATCGCGTCGTAGATCCCCGCCCGTTCGCGTGGGGTCATGCCGGGCAAACCCATTTCCCACAGCACTCGTCCTTCAACCATTTCCATGACGTAGAAAATCGTACCGAGTATCGCGGGGTCCTCGCACAAGACAAAGGGACGTGGCACCGGAAACCCTGCGTCGAAGAGTGCCTTGATCACCCGAAACTCGCGATCAACGGCATGGGCCGACGGTAACAGCACGCCTGGCGGTTTGCGCCGGAGTACGTAGTTACGGGTTGGCGTAACGAGCTGGTAGGTGGGATTCGATTGCCCCCCCTTAAAGCGTTTCAAGGACAAAGGGCCCAGGTACTCGGGAACGTTGCGTTCGAGATACGCGTGCAGCCGCACGGCATCAATCTGCAAATGCGCTTCGACCTCTTTAGTACCGGCGAAGGTTTCTTGGCGAGACACTGTCATGGAATCTTTCTTTTAGGAATGTGAAATAGTGGGAATGGGTGACGGTGGGTCGATCAGGTAGGCGGACCGGCGATGATTTTTTGATCGTGCAAAGCGCCGATCTCCCCGCTCGAAAGTCCCAGCACCGTGGCGAGAATTTCGTCGGTGTGCTCGCCAAGGCGGGGCGCGCGGCGCGCCGGTGCCCGAGGTACCGCGCTGAAGGATGCCGGAATACCGGGCACAGGGTAGGTCCCGATGTCGGGCTGCTCGACTAAATGGAAAATCGGATTTTCCGGTGAACAGTCGGGATCGTGATCGATTAATTCGGTCAAGGTCTGGTATTTGCCCCAGCACACGCCATGCTCGTTGAACGCACCGGCCACCAGTTCGAAAGTTTGTTCTTTAATCCAGGCTTCGAGCACCGCGGCAATGTCGCGCCGCCCGATATAACGATCACCTTCGCGATTGAAATCGAGACCCAGGCCCGCGGCGGTGGCGCTCATCGCGTCGTGCAGACCCGTCGCGGCGAGTAGGCCGCTCCACATTTTTTCGCTGATTGCCATGACCATGATCCGAACCTGATCATGGGTCACGAAATCGCGGCCAAACGCGCCGTATAAATAATTGCCACCACGGGTCCGTTCAGTGTGATTGATTTTGCGCTCGCCGACGAAGCCAAGATGTCCCATGGTCGCGAGCGCGACATCCGCCAGTGCCAGATCAATTTTTTGTCCCTGCCCCGTTCGGTCGCGAAAGCGCAGCGCGGCCAGCAAGCTCGTCGCGGCGAGCATTGCGGTGGTGATGTCCCAGGCCGGCAGCACGTGGTTGACTGGGCGTTCATCGTGCTCGGGGCCAGTGAGAAAAGGATAGCTGACCTGGGCGTTGACGGTGTAGTCGACGGCGCTGCCGCCATGTCGATCGCCAACGATTGCAAGTTCTATGACATCCGCGCGGCGCTGCTTGAGCGTGTCGTAAGCGAGCCAGCCTTTGGCCGGAAGATTAGTGGAGAAAATCCCAGCACTAGGGCCGGGCGCCGTGATCAACTGCGTGATCAATTCGCGCGCCCGCGGGTGTTTGAGATCCATCGCAATTGACCGTTTTCCCTTATTGAGATCAGCCCAATAGATACTATTGTTCTGGGCAGTCACCGGCCACCGTCGATAATCGATGCCGCCGTTGATTTGATCGAAACGGATGACGTCCGCACCCAGCTGCGCCAAGGTCATGCCGCACATCGGTGCGGCCACGAACGCGGAGGCTTCAACGATTCGTAGCCCTGTCAAAATCTCTTGCATACCGAGAAGGTGTCATCGTGGTGGAGTCAGCCCAGAGTTTAACCGCGAGCTAACAAGTCCGGTAGGTGAGCAGTCCTCGCCTTAGTTGCACGACGCGGAACGTCTAAGTGGTTAAACTTTAAACTCGCAATTTTTTGAGGTAACGCAATGCGTGGTCGAATCGTGTTTATGGAGGCCCTGCGAGTGCATGGCGTGCGAGCGATTTTCGGCAACCCCGGTACGACCGAAAGTCCGCTGCTGGATAGCTTGCTGGAGTATCCCGAAATTCGTTACATCACGACCTTGCACGAAGGCATTGCGGTCAGTGCCGCGGTGTTGTACGCGCAGGCCACGGGCGAGACCGTGGTTGCGAACGTGCATGTCGCACCCGGGCTGGGCAATGCGCTCGGCTCACTCTATGGCGCGATGAAGTCCTGCACGCCGTTGCTCATGACGGCTGGTCAACAAGATACGCGCCTGCGTTTACGCGATCCGGTCTTGGGCCATGATCTCGTGGCAATGGCAGCACCGCTCGTGAAATGGTCGACCCAGGTGACCCACGCTGACGAAATGGCCGCTGTCATGCAACGCGCGATGCTCACTGCCAATGAAGCACCGAAGGGTCCGGTCTTTGTCTCCCTTCCGATCAATGTCATGGAGCAGGAAACCGCCAAGCACGCGTGGGCGACGGGACCGCTGTACACCGAGATTGAGCCCGATCTCATGGGCATCGAAGCCGCTGCCCAGCTATTAGCGGCGGCACAGCGACCCGTGATCGTGACCGGTGATGATGTCGCCCGTGCCGGTGCGGCACCAGCGCTGCTAAAACTGGCCGAGCGCCTCGGCGCGCCCGTTTTTCAGGACACTTTGCGTCAGCATGTGGTCTTGCCGAACAGACACCCGGCGTACGGTGGGCTCCTACCCCTGGACGCGACGGCGATCCGCGCGGCGTTTGGTGAAACCGATGCGGTGTTAATGCTCGGAGGGCCCTTCTTCGAGGAGCTATGGTACGACCCCCGGCCCGCAATCCCGGAAGGCGCGAAGATCGTACAACTGGCGCACTGCAGTGGCGTGCTCGCGCGCAATTTCGAATTAAGCGCGGGGATCGTGGGGGCGCTAGGCCCGAGCATTACGGCATTGGATGCCGCGCTGAGCGGAAAACTTCCAGCTGCCAGCGCTGCCGCACGACTCGCGCTGCTCGCCCAGCGCGCACAGCAGCGTCGTAACGGAATCCTCGCAGCGTTAGCCAAGACCGGGAATTCAATTCCGATGAGTTCTTTGCGTGCGGTGACTGAAATCGCCGCTGGCATGTCGCCGGAGGCCGTGGTTGTCGATGAATCGATCACCGCGACTGGTGAGGTCGCGCACGCGTTTGATTTCAAAGTCTCTGGCGATTACTTCGGACAGCGTGGCGGTGGTATTGGACAGGGGATCGCAGGGGCGCTGGGCGTGGCCGTGGCGATGCCGGGGCGTCCCGTGGTGGCGATCAGCGGGGATGGTTCGGCGATGTATGCGATCCAATCGCTGTGGACCGCGGCGCTATTGCGGCTGCCGATCGTATTCGTGATTCTCGCGAATCACGAATATCGCGTTTTGAAGCACAACATCGATATTTATCGCCAGCGGTTCGACACTGGCGCGCAGCAACTCTATCCCCACATGGACTTAACCCCGAGACTTGATTTCACTGCATTGGCGCAGGGGATGGGCGTGGTTGGCGAGAGAGTTGAAGATCCCGCGCAGCTCGCCGCGGCGGTAAAGCGCGCCATCGCCGCGGGGGCGCCACGGCTCATCGAAGTTACGGTCGCGGGGAAGCAGTAGTGTTCGGATATTGCCCAGCAAGCGCTGGCGGGATCACCCCCGTCACTCGATGATGGCCAGGCCGTTGTTCAACACCATCACGCCGCGTTCGACGGACGCGGCCGTGAAGAAGGCTTTGTTGCCGTCGCGCCAGATCGATGTGCGCAGGGTTTCACCGGGGAAGAACGGCGCACTAAAGCGCAGTCGCATCGATTTCAGGCGACTCGCGCGGTAGTCGCAGCAGGTTTTGATGATTGCGTGATGGGCGATCCCCATCGTCGCGCGGCCATGCAGGATCGGTCGCTCGAAGCCGCCTTTCAAGGCAACTGCAGGATCCGCGTGGAGGGGATTCATGTCCCCGCATAGCCGGTAGAGCAGAGCCTGTTGCGGGAGACTCGGCAGATCGCAGACCAAATCGGGCACCCGAGTTGGCACCTCGATGGCGGCTGGCCGTGGGCCGGTGGGGCCGTTAAAGCCACCGTCGCCACGCGCCACCGTCGCGGATTTCACGCTGGCAAGCAATGTTCCATCTTGTTTATTGCGAACTTCCTTCGTTGAGTAAATGAACGCGCCCTTATCCGCGCCGCGATCGATTACATCAGTGATGACTGTCTTACCGATCACAGTTCCCGCACTCGGCAGCGGCACGTGGATTTCGAACGCTTCTTCAGCGTGCAGGACTTTCGTCCAATCGACTTGATACGTGGGGTTCTTCAACCAAAAACCGGGGTAACCGAGCACCAGGCTCATACAGGGCAGGGCTTCGAGCCCATCCTCATAGACATACCTGAGTTGGTTCACGTCGGTGGGATCAGCACCGAAACCGAGTGACAGCGCATAGAGCAGGGTGTCCTCGATCCGGTACGGGGCCTCGCGCTCGTCGATGATCATCCCGACCAAGAGTTTGTAATCGATCATTGGGGCTCCTAATTTGCAACGTCTCAAGGTTTAACGTTGCGGCCGCGCGGCAGGCGTCGTCATGAGAATATAATCGGTGATACGGTGAGGGGATGGTACTTCAGAAGGCTGGCAGCGAGAATATGTCGCCATGCCCACTCTGCAATTTCATGTACTCCCCGACATCCCGCTGATCGAAGCGGGGGATGATCTCGGTGCAATCCTGCTTGCCGCCATAGCGCGTCTTCCGGTCACGGTGACGGACGGTGATGTTCTCGTCGTCGCGCAAAAAATTGTCTCCAAAGCCGAAGGCCGTCTGATCCCGCTCCACACTGTCACGGCGGGTCCGCGCGCGATCGAACTGGCGGCCGAAACCGACAAAGATCCCCGTTTGGTGCAACTTATTCTGGATGAATCCACCGAGGTCATGCGCAAAAAGCCTGGTGTGCTGATCGTGCGACACCGGCTTGGCAACGTGGGTGCTCATGCCGGGATCGATCAATCGAATATCGAGCATCGCGGTGGCGAATGCGCCTTGCTGTTACCAGAAGATGCCGACGCCTCCGCGCAGCGACTTCACGCCGCCTTGTTGCAAGCCACGCAGCGCCGGATTGCAGTGATCATCGCCGACAGCATGAATCGCGCGTGGCGGATGGGCACGGTCGGCGGCGCAATCGGGTGCTCCGGGCTAACCGTGTTGGACGATCTACGAGGTACCTCGGATCTGTTCGGGCGGGAATTAAAGGTTACTGTGATAAATCGCGCTGATTCGCTGGCTGCAACCGCCTGCCTGTTGATGGGCGAAAGCGTCCAGAAAACGCCGGCGGTGTTGATCCAGGGCCTGGCGTTCGAGACTTCGTCTCAATCGGCGCGCGACATCATTCGGCCACTGACTGACGATATGTTTCGATAAAATGGCAGCTTATCTAGCGCTGACCGGCGGAGTTGGGGGTGCGAAGCTAGCGCTGGGACTCGCGCAGCTGTTAGGACCGGATGAACTCGCATTTCTCGTGAACACCGGGGATGACTTCGAACACCTGGGACTGCATGTGTCGCCGGACGTTGACACCTTAACCTACAGCTTGGCGGATCTCAGCAATCCCGAAACCGGCTGGGGACGACGCGGTGAATCCTGGAATTTTATCGAGACCTTGAAGCAACTCGGCGGCGAGAGCTGGTTCAATCTGGGCGATCGCGATCTCGCGCTCCACGTAATGCGCACCCAGGGTTTGCGCGCGGGCCGTACCCTGACCGAGATCACCCGCGAGATTAGCCGCAAGGTGGGGATCGCGCACCTGATTTTGCCGATGAGCGACGACGCCGTACGCACCATGGTGCAGACCGTACACGGGTCGCTGTCGTTTCAACACTACTTCGTTCGCGAGCGCTGCGAACCTTCCGTCACCGGCTTTGAATTTGTGGGCGCGGTAGCGGCGAGGGCTAATCCGGCGCTGGCAACCTGGTTAGCCCGGGCGGATTTTGCAGGGGTGATTCTGTGCCCTTCAAATCCCTATGTCAGTATTGATCCGATGCTGGCTATCCCGGGGATCGCGCAACAGTTGCGCTCTCTGCGGGTGCCGATAGTCGCGATTTCACCGATTGTGGCGGGGCTTGCGATCAAGGGCCCAACCGCCAAAATGATGCGCGAGTTGAACGTGCCGCAGACCGCCGTAACCGTGGCAAGCCACTACCGTGACCTGCTCGATGGCTTCATTGTGGACGTGACCGACGAGCCCCTGCTCGCACAAATTGTGGGCTCAGATTTGGCCACTATCGCTGCCCCGACGGTCATGATAACTTTGGCCGACAAGATTGAGCTGGCACGGATAACCCTGGAATTCATACGCCGATTAAAGCCACACTAACCGTGTTCCAATACGCTCTTTCCAGCGCTAGGTCTGCCTGATTCACCATGTGGGTCGTGATCCCGGTGAAACCGTTTGCGTTCGCAAAACAGCGGCTGGCAACGGTCCTGAGTCCCGCTGAGCGTGACGAGTTGGCGCGCACAATGCTAACGGATTTACTCGGAACCTTGTCTCAATGTCGGTCGGTATCCGGCATTTTGATTATCTCCCAGGAAGATTCAGCCCGGGCGCTCGCCAAGCGCTACGGGGGCACCGTGGTGGCCGAAGAGATGCGCGGATTATCACGCGCGGTCGCGCAAGGGGCCCAGCACCTAAGCAACCTCGGTGAACGACGCATGTTGATGTTGCCGGGCGATGTGCCGCTCGCGACAGCCAGCGAAATAGAAACCGTAATTCAAGCACACGGCACCGGTCCGCAACTGACGATCGTCGCGGATCGCGAAGGCTATGGCACGAACGCGTTAGCACTCTCCCCGCCTAACCTAATGCCGTTCCAATTTGGCCATCGCAGTTTCCAAGCCCATTGCGCGGCTGCCGGCGAACTCGGCGCGGCGGTGCGCGAACTGAGCTTGCCAGGATTGGCTTTCGATATCGATACTCCGACGGATTTACAAGACTTAATGACTTACGACACCGAGGCCGAAACCCTGGCCTATCTCTGCGACTGCGGAGCGGTCGCGCGCCTTCTACCCAAGCAATCGATGCACGCAGCATGGTAGTACTCGACACCTTACTCGAACGCGCGCGCGCAGGCGAAGCCTTGCCTGACCTTGACGCGTTGTCGCTTGCCGAGCACGCGGACCTGCCAGCACTGATGGAAACCGCCGCTGCGCTGCGCGACGAGGGTTTCCGCAATGTCGTGACCTATTCGCGCAAAGTCTTTATTCCGCTGACCCACCTGTGTCGCGATGTCTGCCATTACTGCACGTTCGCACAGGCACCGAAGCGGGTGCAACAAGCCTACATGAGCCTGGAGCAAGTACTGGAAGTCGCGCGAAACGGCGCGGCACTCGGCTGCAAGGAGGCGTTATTTACATTGGGCGAGCGGCCCGAGTTGCGCTACAAGAGCGCGCGCGCGGCGCTGGAGCAATTGGGGTACGCCTCGACTTTGGAGTATTTGTACGCTGCGGCGGAAGTGGTGTTTCGCGAGACCGGACTCTTCCCTCACCTTAATCCCGGCACCTTGACCTCGACGGAATTCTCGCGGCTACGTGACATCGCGCCGAGCATGGGGCTTATGCTCGAATCGGCATCGGCGCGTTTAACTGAAAAAGGCATGCCGCACTACGGTTCTCCGGACAAAGTGCCGGCGGTGCGTTTGCAAACCTTGGCCGATGCCGGTGCCGGCAAGATCCCGATGACCACCGGGATCCTGATTGGGATCGGCGAGACGCGGCGCGAGCGCATTGGATCGCTGCTCGCCATTCGCGCCTGCCATCAGCGGCACGGGCATATCCAGGAAATCATTATTCAGAATTTTCGTGCGAAACCGGGCACGAAAATGGTCAACGCGCCGGAGCCGGATCTGGCCGAGATGCTGTGGACCCTGGCAGTCACGCGGATCTTATTCGGCGCTGGGATGAGCGTGCAGGCGCCCCCGAATCTAAGCCCCGGGGTGTTGCCGCAATTAATCGGTGCGGGAATCAACGACTGGGGTGGGGTCTCACCGCTGACTCCGGATTATGTCAACCCCGAAGCGCCGTGGCCGCATCTCGCCGATCTTTCGCGGGAAACCGCGAGCGCCGGCAAAGTGTTGACTGAACGATTGACGGTGTACCCGCGCTACGCGTTAGACGGTGAGACGTGGCTCGCACCGCGTTTTCGCACGCCGATCCTGCAAGCGATAGATGCCGAGGGATTGCCGCGGACAGATGACTGGTGTCCGGGCGATCCGATCGAGCCCAGGGCCGAGGAGCTCACGTTGATTACGGCGCGTCCGCGCCGCGTCTCAATCGAGGTCGAAGAAATTCTTACCCGTGCGGGCGGCGGCGAAGTGCTGAACGAGGGGCAGGTGGTACGTCTGTTTCAGGCGCGGGGAGAGGATTTTTCAGCGGTGTGTCAGGCCGCGGATGACCTGCGCCGAACCACGAATGGCGAGGTGGTCAGTTACGTCGTCAACCGGAATATCAACTACACGAACGTCTGTTATTTCAAATGTCAGTTCTGCGCGTTCTCTAAGGGCAAGCTGTCAGAGAACCTGCGCGGCAAGCCCTACGATCTCGATCCCGAGGAAATTCAACGACGAGTGCGCGAAGCCTGGGCCCGCGGCGCGACCGAAGTTTGCATGCAGGGTGGTATCCATCCGCAGTACACCGGGCAGACCTATTTGGGAATCGTCGCGGCGGTTAAAGCCGCCGAACCCGACATCCATCTGCACGCGTTCTCACCGTTGGAAGTGTGGCAGGGAGCGACGACGTTAAAGATTCCGCTGCGCGAATTCCTCACCCGACTCAAGGCCGCGGGTCTCGGCACCTTGCCGGGGACCGCCGCCGAAGTTTTGGACGACGAAGTCCGCAAGATTATTTGCCCCGACAAGATCAATACCGCCCAGTGGTTCGAAGTGATGCGCACTGCGCATGAAGTCGGTTTCAATACTACTGCGACGATCATGTACGGACATGTCGATGGGTACCAGCATTGGGCGCGACATTTATTACGGGTCCGCGCGCAACAGGTCGAAACAGGCGGCTTCACCGAATTCGTGCCCCTGCCATTCGTGCACATGGAGGCACCGCTGTATCTCAAAGGCCGTGCCCGCAAAGGTCCGACCTTCCGCGAAGCCGTGTTGATGCATGCCGTGGCACGGCTCACGTTGGATCCAGTTATCACCAACATCCAGGCTTCGTGGGTCAAGATGGGCCATAAGGGCGTGGTGGCCTGCCTGAACGCCGGTGTCAACGATCTCGGCGGCACGTTGATGAATGAAAGCATCACGCGGGCGGCCGGGGCGAGTCATGGACAGGAAACGAATCCGCTCGAAATGCTCGCGATGATCGAGAGTGCGGGGCGGATCCCAAGCCAGCGCAGCACGGTGTACCGCGAAGTCAGCGAAGAACGGATCGTCACCGGCCGGCACGCCGCAGCCTTGACGGAGATCATCAACACCCCAGCTCAGGCGTATGAGCGTCACGAGCGCCGCCCGCTGGTGCGCAATTCAGTTGGAGTCTGAGAATTTGGGCCGGTAGCGCGATTGGATATCCACGCGGCACCTTCTAGCACGGGAATTCCATTATGCAGCAGCACATCCTCAGCGGATTCAAAATTTTGGATTTTACCCATGTCTTGGCGGGTCCCACGGCGACCCGCTTAATGGTCGAAATGGGCGCTGAGGTCATCAAAGTGGAATTACCGCCAAGCGGCGATTCCGCGCGATTGCTGCCGACCATCATCAATGGCCGCAGTGCCTACTACGTCCAACAAAATCGCGGCAAGAAGAGCGTGTGTATTGATGTAAAGTCACCGCGGGGTCTCGCCGTCATCGAGGGGCTGATTAAACAAGTCGACGTGGTCATCGAAAATTTCTCACCGGGTGCGGCCGGACGCTTAGGCATCGGTTGGAAACGAGTTCACGAATTGAATCCGCGCGCCGTCATGTGCTCGATCTCCGCGTTTGGCCAGCAAGGCCCGCTGTCGGTGTTGCCAGGCTATGACTACATTGCACAAGCCTATGCCGGGGTCACGGGAATGATTGGTGAGGCTGGTGGCCCGCCGGTGTTGCCGATGCTGGCCCTGGGCGATGTGAACACCGGGGTGCATGCGGCCTGCGCGATCGGCTTCGCGCTCCTACACCGTGAGCGAAGTGGCAAAGGGCAGTACATCGACATGGCGCTACTCGACATGTACGCGCACAGCCATGAACTCAATATTGCGCTCTACAGCATGACCGGCAAGTCGCCATCGCGAGCCGGGCACCATCACTACGCGGTGTGCCCGCTGGGATTGTTCAAGGGCAAGGAACATTATTTGTGCGTCATTACCTTGGAGACACAATGGGGGCCACTGTGTACGGCGATGGGGCACCCCGAGCTCGGACGCGATGAACGCTACAACACGAATGCGCGGCGGGTTGAACGCGCGCCCGAAGTCATTGCGATGATTCAGGCGTGGATTGATTCAATGCCAAATGATGAGGCGACTCTGGCGGTCTTGGAAGCAGCGCGGGTGCCGTGTGCCCCGGTGCTCACGATAGAAGAGGTCGTCAAGCACCCGCACATGCAGCAGCGTGGGACAGTGCGTCAAATCAACGATCCCAAAGTCGGCACGGTCACACTCCCGGGTATGCCGCTGCACTTTTCTGACTTCCCGCACAATATTCCGCTCGACACATCGCACCTTGGCGAAAACAACGCCGAAGTTCTGTCCTCGTTGTTGGGTTATTCAACCGGTGAGATTGAGGCGTTGGAGACGCTAGGCGTACTGCAATCAAATTCGGCAACCTGACCCGTTTTCCGAGTTCAATGACGGGGGCTGCTAATTCCGGCGCTTTGCGAACGTGGGGTGCGATCGCGTTGTGGCTCGCGGTATTGGTGACGGCCGCGTGTTCAAAACCGGGCGATGCCACCGCTGCGCTGCGCCGCGGGCAGCTTGAAGACACGGTCGTGCTGATGCTGAAAAACGCTGAGCGAGGCGACGCCCAGGCGCAAAACTCGCTCGGCGTGTTGTACTACCTGGGGAGTGGGACTCCGCGCGATTACGCCAAGGCCCTACACTGGTTTGAACTTGCCGCAATCGCCGGTAACGCCAGTGCGCAACGCCATTTAGGCAGTATGTTCCGCCAAGGTCTCGGCACGCCGAAGGACGATTTTCGCGCCTTCGGGTGGTACGACGCCGCGCATCACAGCGGCGATCCACACGCGCGGGACTACATGGCGTGGACCGCACTCGTGGTCGGTCCAAATCAACAGGCCCTAGGTCGTCGTCTGATCGCCAAGGATCTCAAAGACAAGAGAGTTTCGCACGGTTCGGCGCAGACCGGCTTTCGTTAGCGCACAGTAATCGCAAGGAGAATTTTATGGTCCCGTTAGGCATCCTCCAGTTTACCGATGGCGTTGACGGCAAGACCTTGCTGGAGTCGACTCGCCGGATTGAGCAACTCGGCTACGACATCTTGTGGATTCCGGAAGTCTTTGGGCGTGAACCGGTCGCGACCTGTGGGTATTTGCTCGCAACTACGCAGCGACTGCGGATCGGCGCCGGGATCCTGAACATCTATGCACGAGATGCGCACGCAGCGGCGCAGGCTCGCAATACCCTGGCCGAGCTGTCTGGCGGTCGCTTCGTGCTCGGACTCGGGGTCTCGCATCCGGTGCTAGTCGAACCCCGTGGGCACATTTTCGGCTCGCCGGCACCGTCGATGAAAAAATACCTGAGCGCCGTGCGCACAATCCAGGTAGACGGTGTGGCGGCACCGACACCGGCACCGATTGTGATCGCGGGTCACGGGCCGAAACTCATGCAAGTCGCCGCGGCGCACGCCGATGGCTTGTTTCTGTACTTGCAGCCACCGGAACAAGTTGCCGCCGCTAGAGAATTACTCGGACCAACGAAACAGATCCACGTCGTGGTACGCACTGTGCTCTGTGGGGATCGCGCGAAAGCCCGCGCAGCAGCGAGGGCAGCGTTGGGATTTTATATGCAGCTGCCGGCCTATCATCGAGCATGGCAGACGGCGGGTTTTACCGCCGCGGATTATGCGAACGGCGGCAGCGATCGCCTCATCGATACCCTCGCACCAAGTGGTTCGGTAAACACCTTACAAGAAGTTTTCGCGCGCTATGAACAAGCGGGCGCATCTCATATCAGCCTCTACCCCATTCATCCAGAAGACGAACACACTTCGGATCGAGCAGGGGGGTACCTGTGGGATTGGGCTTCGTTCGAAGCATTGGCACCAAGTCGCCGCTAGCGTTCGCCCCATAAACAGTTTCGGAGAGGGGAACTACGATGTTCGATTTTGCAGGCCTGGGCTCAGTAGCAGACGTGCCGCGCTTTCAAGCCCGCGCGAACCCTGGCTTGTCAGCGCAGATCTTCGAAGGTCGTACGACGACGTATGCGGAATTCGATCGAAACACTAATCGAGTTGCCCAGGGACTTCTGCTGCTTGGGCTCGAACCGGGGGCTCGAGTTGGTTATCTCGGCAAGAATTCCGATCTATTCTTCGAACTATTATTTGGCGCGGCCAAGGCACGCTGCGTGATGGTCGGAGTCAATTGGCGGTTAGCCCTGCCCGAGATGCAGTACATCCTGAATGATTCGGGCTGCGAGGTCTTGGTAGTGGGCACCGATCACTACGACTTAGTGCGAGACTTGCGTGCCGCGTGCACCGGACTTAAAGCGGTCCTTGGTCTTGACGGGGCGCCGGAGTTTCCGCTGTTTGGCGACTGGCGAGATTCGCAGGTCGAGCGCGATCCACTTCTGCAGGCACCCGCGGACGACGATGTTATTCAGCTCTATACCAGCGGCACCACAGGCCATCCGAAAGGCGTGCAGATCTCCAACGCCAACTACCTGAGCTTATGGCAGGTGTCGCAAGACGCGGGCTGGGCCGATTTCGCGATCGGCGATGTGTCCCTGGTGTGTATGCCGGTGTTCCATATTGCCGGCACTAACATGGGCGTGTTGACCCTGGCCCAGGGCGGCACGAGCATCATCATGCGCGAGGTCGACCCGGGACTGATTCTCGAGTTCGTCCCGAAATACCGAATTAATCATCTATTCGCCGTACCTGCCGTGATTTTATTCATGCTGCAGCATCCGCGCTCGGCAGCCACCGATTTTTCGAGTTTGAAACGGCTTTCGTATGGCGCGTCACCGATCGCCGAAGATCTTCTGCGCAAGGCGAAGGCCCTTTTCGGTTGTCCGTTTGTACAACTCTATGGGTTAACCGAAACCACCGGCGGCGGTGCCTATCTCCCCGATGAAGCACACGACCCCGCGCGGGGGAAGCTGCGCGCCTGCGGGATCCCCTATCCAGGAATTGAAATTCGGATTGTCGATGGCGCGGGTACAAGCTTACCGCCCCGCGAAGTGGGAGAAATTGTGATCAAAAGTGGCGTGATCATGAAAGGCTATTGGAATAATGCCGAGGCCACGGCAAAAGCCATTATCGACGGCTGGTTTTATACCGGAGACGCTGGCTATTTCGATGAAGACGGGTATCTGTACATTCACGATCGCGTGAAAGACATGATCGTCTCGGGTGGCGAAAATATTTACCCGGCGGAAGTGGAGAACGCGGTGTTCGGTCACCCGGCGGTTGCCGATGTCGCGGTGATCGGGGTGCCGGATGAGAAATGGGGCGAAGCGGTGAAAGTGATCGTCGTGCTGAAGCCGGGTGTCAGTGCGACAGGTGAGGAAATTATGGCCTTCGCGCGGAGCCGCATCGCCGGCTATAAAGTGCCTAAGTCGGTAGACTTTGCATCTGTGCTACCACGAAACCCCTCAGGCAAGATCTTGCGACGCGAACTCCGTGAGCCGTATTGGCTGGGACGCGAGCGTCGGGTGAATTAGTTTCGCGCCTGTGTCGCCAGCTTTGCGCGGAAGCTGGCGACAATTAACGCTAATACTGGGGGCAGATTACGAGGCTCGCCTGCTACAGCAGAAAATCAGCTGCTGAAAAGTTGATTAGCCCGGTGAACCTGATCGCGAATTTGTATCCGGTATCGGCGTCGGTATCGCCGTAAACGACGGTGTAATCGTTGGCGGTACCCGCATTGTTGTATTTTTGGATGCGGATTTCTCCTTCAGCCGAATTCGAGAATGTTCCTGTTCCTTTATAAGTAAAGGCGTTGTTGCCCGCCAGTCCGACACTGGCGTCGATGGTTCTGAGATCGATGTCATCCTGCAAGTGAACAAAGTCGGTGATGCGATCGCGAGTCGCATCGGTAAGTCCGGTGGTCTCTGTGGCTAAATTGAAATCGAAGATGTCACGGCCGATGCCGGCTCCGCCGCTCATGATGTCGCGACCTTTGCCGCCGACCAGAGTATCGCTCCCGGTCATGCCGAACAGGGTATCGTTGCCATTATCACCATAAAGCTTGTCGTTACCCGTGCCTCCGTCGAGCGTGTCGTTCCCGTTGCCACCATAGAGAAGATCATTGCCATCGGGTCGGAGCACAACATTCGCGACGGTTTCGCCGGCAACGAAAGGGGGACTGTTGATCGGATCGGGCGGCATATAAGGATCGTAGCTGAACTTGTCGCCGGTTCCGCCGAACAGAATATCGTCGCCACCGTAGCCGTATAGCGTGTCGGCCTTGTCGGGTCCTTCGAACCTGTCGGCTCCACCGAAAACGGTATTCTGGTAGAACGCCCAATTGGCGCTGAACAATTCGTCCAGTGCAATTGAGATCTGATCGATCGTCACGTTCGGCGTATTGCCGTTGGTAAAGTCCACGCTAATCGACGTGACATTCCCTGCAGTTGGTGGCGTGATACCGAGTCCGCGCTTGGGAAAGAGAATGGCGGAGCGCCTGCGCTGAGCTTCGTATCGCAGGTCGAAAATTTACGGCCTGCCGGTAACGGAAGACTGCCGACCGGGCAGACTGCGCTGACGACGGGACAGGGGCTCGCCAAAAGCGCGCCGGTTTGCAAGTTCCGAGGGTAAGGATTCGCCGAACAATTGGCGGACTTTTTAATAATCTGAAATCCGCCCGTGGTATCGTTGAGTAACGACGCAAAGTCATCAGCCAGACACGTCGCGCCGGGGATTGATGCCAACAGCATTAGTAAGAAACCGCTGAGCTTGCGGTGCCAGCGGGGTGATAGGTGAGAGGTAGCGGATGACGCATGCCTATCAGGGTCCTCGGCTAGTGAGCTTTTTTTTCATTAACCTGCGCGACTACGCGGCGCGTAATTCAAAGCCCGCGTAGCCACTGGCCACGACTTCGTCGCATTTCTGCACGTACGGCGGGAAGCCAACGTAGGGCATGAAGATATGCGGTTTACCCGGGACGTTCGCGCCGAGGTACCATGAGCTACAGGAGTTGAAGAGGGTCCCGGCCGCGACTTCGTTAACATGAGTGACCCACTGGTCTTCGGCCTCGACGGTCGCTTCGATGGCGGTCAAGCCGCGATCGCGCAGATAGGTAATGCAGTCGCTGATGAATTCGACGTGTTGTTCGATGGAGGTGATCATACAGGTCAGCACCGACGGGCTGCCGGGACCGCTGATGATGAAAAAGTTCGGGAAACCCGCGGAGGTTAAACCAAGATAGGTGCGTGGGCCCGCGGACCACTTGTCTTTGAGCGATCGATTGTCCTTGCCGCGGACGTCGATTCGGTTCAGCGAGCCGGTCATCGCATCGAATCCGGTTGCGAGCACGATTGCTTCACAGGCGTATTCGATGCCGTTAGCCTTGATCCCGGCCGCGGTAATTTCTTCAATCGGCGATTGACTCACGTCGATCAGATTGACGTTATCGCGGTTATACGTTTCGTAGTAATTCGTGTCAGCGCAGATCCGCTTGCAGCCAATCACCGACTTGGGGGTTAGCAATGCGGCGATTGCTGGGTCGTTTACTTTTTCGCGTATTTTTCGTCGGACAAAATCGCCGACGATTTGATTCGCTTCCGGGCTAATCAGCATATCCGCCACGGTACCGTAGAAATTCAGGCCGCCGAGCGCCCAGTGGTATTCGCACGTTGCTTCGAATTCTTCCGGAGATAATTCAGCCGTGGTTTTCGGATTAAGCGAAAAATCGTAGGCAAGGAGTTGGCTGCGCCCGAGCTTGCGATAGGCTTCGTAATTCGCCTTAATCTTTTTGACGTACTCCAGATCAAGCGATTGGTTGTAAGCCGGAACCGAAAAATTCGGGGTACGCTGGAATACCGTGAGTGACGACGCTTGCTCGGCGATAAGCGGAATCGATTGGACCGCCGAGGAGCCGGTGCCGATGATGCCGACACGCTTGCCGGTGAAATCGACTCCTGCAGGTGGCCATTGCCCGGTGTGGTACCACTCACCTTTGAACGACTCGTGGCCTTTGAAGTGAGGAGTGTTAGTCGTCGACAAGCAGCCGGTAGCCATAATGCAGTAACTGGCTTTGAACGCTTCGCCGGTTTCAGTAGTCACTAGCCATTGAGAGGCGCTCTCATTGAAGACCGCACTGTGAACTCGGGTATTGAATTGAATGTCGGCACGCAGCTCGAAGCGGTCGATGACGTGGTTGGCATACTCAAGGATTTCTGGCTGCGCCGCATACCGTTCCTTCCATTCCCAGGACTGCTGCAATTCGTTAGAGAATTGATAGGAATACTGCATGCTTTCTATGTCGCAGCGCGCGCCGGGATAACGATTCCAAAACCAGGTGCCGCCCGCACCGCTGGCCGCTTCCAGGACACGGGCTCTTAGTCCGAGCTTCCGTAACCGATGCAGCATATAAATCCCCGCGAACCCAGCGCCAACGACGACGGCGTCCAGGGTGATAGGTTGCGAGTGAGTTGAAGTCGCCATCATCAAATCTCCGACAGTTGAAATAGGTGCGCCCTCTTTGTGCAGGGCCCGGCGATTATACTGAATTCCGAACTCGCGGAAGCGCGGATCCACACGCGAAGTCTGCTACCGTGCGGCCATGGAATGGGTATGGTGGGGCCTGGCCGCGAGCGCGTTTTTCGCGGGCTTAATCGACGCGATCGCGGGCGGTGGCGGGCTGATTCAGTTGCCGAGTTTATTGGCGGCATTTCCTGAGCAGGGGCCTGCAACCTTGTTCGGAACCAATAAGAGTGCCTCTATTTGGGGGACTTTGACTGCGGCAAGCCGTTATTGGAACCGCGTAAAACTTGAGTGGGGAGTCTTGCTGCCGGCGTTACTTGCCGCCTTGCTCGGCGGTTGGTGCGGCGCGCGAGCAGTCAGTCTTTTGCCGGTTGCACTGCTGCGTCCAGCGATCCTGGGTCTGTTAATAATTGTTGCGTACTACACGTTTACGCGGCACGAGCTCGGGCTTGCGCATGTTCGGCGCCATAGTCATCGCACCGAAACTGTCTATGGCGTGCTTATCGGTGCCGGCATGGGTTTCTATGACGGGATTTTTGGCCCCGGGACCGGAGCTTTTTTGGTGTTTCTGTTCGTGCGCGTGCTTGGCTACGATTTTCTACATGCTTCGGCCTTTAGCAAGCTCGTTAACTGCGCGACGAATATCGCCGCCCTTGGTTTTTTTATCCCGGCGGGCCACGTGTTATGGAAAATCGCGGGGATCATGGCATTGTGCAATGTCGGTGGTGCATTCGTTGGCACTTCTCTAGCGCTTAAACACGGCAGCAGGTTCGTGCGGTGGATATTTCTGGTGGTGGTGCTCGCGCTAATCGCGAAAATCGGCCATCTCACCTTGGTGGCCGCACCCTAGGTCAGTTCCTCAGCTCGCGCCTTCGGCATCGCCCACAATCAGCTGCGTTTTCGAAAAATTACTTAATCATACTTTGGCATGCCGCGGCGGCCAGGCCGTCCTGTTGCGAAGTACCACCCGAGACCCCGACTCCGCCGATGATATGCCCGTCGCGAATAATCGGCAGGCCGCCATCGATCGGTAACACTCCGGGCAGGGTGAGGATCCGCAAGGCAGCTCCGCCCTGCGCGATTAGATCTTCAAAGAACTTGGTGGGGCGACGGAACGCCACTGCACCGGTGGCCTTTTTCTGCGCGGGCACGACTGAGCCAAATTGCGCATTGTCCATTCGCTCGGTGAGGACCGAGTGACCACCGCTATCCACTACGGCCACGACCATCAGCCATTGATTTTTGACAGCCTCGGCTTGCACCGCGCCTGCGCACGCTCTGGCGTCGGTAAGCGACAGCGCTGGACCGTACGGCAGCGGTGCCGGCGGCGGGGCAGGGGCTTGTGCGAACACCGCGCCGGCCGAAAACAGGGTGGCGGTGGCAATCGAAATTTTGAGAAAACGCATGAACTTTCCTTTCTTGAACTGGAATGGTGGTTGACGAGAAGTGTACGAGATCCGGATTGCGAGCGCGCTATAGGAACGGGGTCTTGCTAGTCTCGCCCGGAATTTCTCGGACGAAGCGGGGCACGAGGTATCCAGGAAGCCGCGCTAGCATCCCCGCCTGTAGATCACGCGCTGTGCGCTCGTCGACCTCGAACTCGCTTGACCCGTGCACTCGGTCGAGGAGATGCATGTAATACGGCAGGATTCGGAGGTCGAATAATCGCTCCGAGAGCCCCACCAAGAATTCTAGATTGTCGTTAATGCCGCGCAACAAAACAGACTGATTGAGTAACGAGACGTTGGCCGCACTTAACGCTGCACACGCTGCCGCGACCTCTTCGTCGATCTCCTGTGGATGGTTAATGTGAAGCACCATGACGATCGGAAGTCGACTGGCTTTCAGCGCGGTAAGCAGGGGCTCGGTGACGCGGCTTGGTAACACCAGGGGGACACGCGTATGGATACGTATTCGCCGTAGATGCGGAAGCGCGGCGAGTGACCGGAGGAGTTCGAAAAGTCGCGCATCGCGCAGGGTCAACGGATCGCCTCCACTCAGAATGACCTCGGTGAGAGTCTGATCGCCGGCGATTGAGTCCAACGCAGCAGCTAAAGTTGTGCTCCCCACGGCACCCTGATACGGGAATTCACGGCGGAAGCAATAGCGGCAGTGAATCGCACATCCGCCAGTGACCACAAGCAGCGCGCGGCCAGCGTATTTTTGCAGCAGACCCGGTTCGCGGGTCGCGGAGTAGTCGCCGACCGGATCGGCGGTAAAACCTTCGACGGCGTGCAGCTCGCGAGTGCGTGGAAGGACTTGAAGAAGTAGGGGATCGCGGGGATCGCCTCCGCGCATTCGGCGCGCATATGCTCGGGTAACGCGAAATTTGAAAAGTTCGGTTGCCGCTGGTGCGAAATCGACCTCGGCGGGATCGAGTGCGAGATCGCGCAGGAGGTCCAACGGATGCGAGTACGCCTGGCTCAGTTCGTCCATCCAATTGAGCGGTACTGCATTTGCCAAGCTTCGCGCTATCATACGCCGCCTTTTTTAGTCACGAGTTGTATTCTAATGGCGTCTTACAGTACGAACCAATTCAAGCCCGGTTTGAAAATCATGCTTGATGGCGATCCCTACAATATTGTCGAAAACGAAATGGTGAAACCCGGTAAAGGACAGGCTTTTAATCGAGTCCGAGTCCGCAACCTGCGTTCTGGACGGGTCATTGAACGTACCTTCAAATCCGGCGACAGCGTGGAAGGTGCCGATATTGTGGAATCTGAAATGCAATATCTCTACTCCGACGGCGAGGCCTGGCATTTCATGAATCCGGCAACCTTCGAACAAATCCAGGCCTCGAATTCGGTGGTGGGTGACGCCGGGCAATGGCTCAAAGGTCAGGAAGTGTGCAGCCTGATGCTGTGGAATGGCGAGCCGATCGGACTTACTCCGCCAAATTTTGTCATCCTAAGAATCACCCAGACAGATCCCGGGATGCGGGGCGACACCGCGACCGGCGGGACCAAGCCGGCAACGATGGAGACCGGTGCGGTCGTTAAGGTGCCCTTATTTATCGAGGAAGGCTCGTTACTTCGGATCGACACCCGCTCAGGCGAATACGTGTCGCGCGCGAAAGAGGAATAGGCACAGGTCGCCGAGGCGGCTGAACCAGTGTCTGAAGCTAGCGCCTGGCGTCCAAGCGCAGGATTAGCCGCTATCCGTCGCCGCGCCGAATTTCTCGCGCAAATTCGTCATTTCTTCGGCGCGCGCGGAGTTCTCGAAGTTGATACGCCGATCTTGTTGCCAACTGCTTCGACTGATCCCGCACTCTCCAGTTTCAGAGTAACCGCCGCCGAGCGCTCCGAGCGGTTCCTGCAAACCTCGCCTGAATTCGCGATGAAGCGCCTGCTGGCGGCAGGGTGCGGCGATATTTATCAAGTCTGTCACGTGTTCCGACGCGAAGATCCGAGCCGGATTCATCTGGAGGAATTTAGCTTACTCGAATGGTATCGCGTGGGTTTCGATCATCATCGTTTGATGGACGAGCTGGTTGATCTGTTAGACGCGGTGGGCTTCGAGCGCGCGATCGCCCGTTATTCCTTTGCGGAACTTTGCATGCGGTGGACCGGATTAGATCCGCATCGCGCGAGTACTTCCGAGCTGGCAGCATTCGCTCGCACTGAAGGTGCGCGCTTCGAAACAGCGGATTACGCCGACCGCGCGATGTTGCTCGACTTCGTGTTCGGAATCGGGATTTTGTCGCGAGTGTCGGAGATGGGGGCTTTTTTTATTTACGATTTCCCCACGGAGCACCTCGCCTATGCCCGGATCCGCGCCGGAGATCCTCCAGTCGCGGAGCGCTTCGAACTAGTCATTGACGGCATCGAGATCGCGAATGGTTTTCAAGAAGTTGTTGACGCGCCCGAACAACGCGCGCGACAGCTCCGCGAGATCGCACGCCGCCGCGCCTACGGGCTGCCCGAACCCATGCTCGACGAAGCACTTTTAGCGGCGCTCGAGAGTGGGCTTCCAAGGTGTGCTGGTGTGGCACTTGGGGTTGATCGGCTACTGATGATATTGACCGCCAGCGAGAAAATAGCTGACGTGGTGGCCTTCGGTTGCAACTAAACGCGATTCCGCCTCGCGCGCGAAACGGGCGACCTAAAAGTCCAAGGTCGCGCCCTCACTAGGCTTCGCGCTGACACGACGCAGCAGTGCGCGGGCGTCGTTAGCGCCGTCGAATTTTGCATCGCCGTCCAGCAATTCTGACAAAACCGCTTCCGCGCGACTCTTGGCCTCGGTTTCCGCTAATGCATAGGCGTAGTGGTAACCAATGTTTGGTTCCTGCGGCAGCGCCTTACGCGCCTGCTCAATCAGTTTCAGGCCGCGGTGAATTTCGTCATTGCGCACCAAAATCCATCCCAAGGTGTCCATGACCTCCGGCGAATCCGGCATCAGTCGGTACGCTTTCTCGGCAAATTCGAGCGCCCGTTCATCGGCGGCTTCGTAGTAGAGCCACGCGAGATTGTTTAAGGCCATCAAGTTATCCGGTGCGTGTCCGAGAAGTGTTTCAAAGGTTTTAAGCGCAGCGGGATAGTCATGATGCTCGACTTGATAGCTGCCAAGTTGTTGCCGTACAGCGATATCGTCCACATGTTGTGACAGCCATTCGGTATAGGCTTTATGCATTGCCTGCGTGTCGCCGCTGCGGCGCAGGGCGTGCACATAGCGTAAGAACAGCGAAGTGCTGGGCTTGCGCGCCAACTCTGAGCCAAGCGCTTGCGCTGCTTCGGCATGATTGCCGCGCTCGCTCGCCAGATCGGCGCTGGCAATAGCGCCCGTGGCGGGATCAAACCGCCAGTATTTTTTTGACGGCGTCCGCCGCCTCTGGATAGGCCTTGTTCGCGAGATGGGTCGCAAAGGTCCCCCATAAAACCTCTAACGCGGTCGGATTTGCCGATTCAAGCTTGCTGTAAAGCTGAAGCGCTTCGTCATAACGCTTGGTAATGCGTGCTGCTTCAGCTAACAGAAAGGTTACTGTGGGTAGCTCTTCGGATTCTTGGCGCACCTTGGACAAGGATCGATAGGCTTCCTCCGCCAACTCTGCGCGGAGCTGAAAGGCACCCATTCGAAGTCGATTAGCGGATTGCTTCGGCCCGGTTTGTAATGCTTCTTCGGCCAAGTGCAAGGCGTCTTCACGCCGCCCGGCGGCGAGTCGTCGTTCGGCGAGCGCCCAGCGCGGCATGGCGGCTTGAGGTTGTGCCGTGATCGCGGCCTGTAAGAGTCGCTCACTCTCGGCGGTATCGCCGGCTCGGTCCGCGAAGGATGCCAGCGTTAACGAAGCGACGGTATAGCCTTTATCGGCGGCAAGCGCAGCCGTCAGTTTTGCCTTCGCCTCGGGTTCCTTACCCTCGCCCAGCGCAAGAAACCCTTGGTTGGCGAGCGCCGGTGCAAATTTAGGGTCGATTTTAAGTGCCGCGGCAAACGCCTCCGCGGCGCGAGTGTTGTCTTTATTTCGGGCGTAGGCGATCCCGAGTAAGTTGTGCGATATCGGCTCCTGTGGCGCTATTTTGACTAATTCGAGCGCCGTATCGATCGTTGCTTGTAGGTCGCCTTGCTGCAAGTAAGCAAACGTTAGAAGTTGGCGTGGCTGCGCGCTTTGAGGCGCTGCTGCGGCGAGTTCCTGTAGGTTCGCGATGCCAGCGGGGGCATCGCCGCTTGCGATTTCACCGATCGCCTGTTGCGTTTGAAGTATCGGGGAGTCAGGCACGAGTGATTGCGCCCTGCGCAACAATTCCGCGCCCTTGAGGTTGTCGCCCGCGGCGTAATAGGCATAGCTCAACAACGACAAAATGCTCGGGTCCGGCGGATCTGAATCTGCCAGCGGAGCCAACGCTTTGATGGCATCTTCGGTGCGGCTTTGTTTTAAATAGATCGCACCTAGCAGTTTCAAAGTTGGCCGTTGGTTTGGATACAACCCATCTAATTTTTTCGCGAACGTTTCAGCTTGATTGAACTTCTGTTGTCGAAAACAGGCGTCGGCCAGCATCAGAAGCGCTTGAGGGTGCTTCGACATCACCTGAACGACTTTTTGCAAAATGGTTTCCACCTCTAGCCAGTTAGCTTGCATGTAGGCGTGCCAGCCACGCAGATATTCAATGCCGGCCAGCCCCGGGGTCTTCTTCGCAAGAGATTTAATTAACGTCCCCGCGTCGTCAATTTTGCCGGATATGAGCAAGGTCTCGGCCAGCCCGGCGCCGGCCTCTGTCTTATCGCTTGCAAGTTCGTAACTACTTCTGAACGCGGTTTCGGCTTCTGGATAGCGCCGTTGGGCCAGCGCCACCTTGGCGCTGAGTAACAAGGCTTCAGCATTTTTCGGCTCCGCCTTCAGTGCCTGCGCCAGCGCTGTAGCCGCGCCCGCCAGGTCCTTTTCAGACAGCGACAAGCGCGCTGTTGCGAGATGCAGGCTCACCGCGTCGGGATCACGCCTAGAGGCCGCCTTCAGATCTTCCTTGGCGGCTTTCAGTTGCCCCAATCCGATCTTGATTTGTGCGGTTAGCGCCGCTAATTCCGAGCTCCGGGGACCACGAAATTTCTCAATTTCAGTTAAAGCTTCTCGATCCTTAGCGACTCCGTGCAGCGCGCGTGCAAGATCGATGTGAATCTCGGGGTGCTGGCTCGCAAGCGGGGCGGCGGCTTCCAATTCAGACACTGCCGAGGCAGCTTGATTCAGGCCCAGGTACACTTGCCCCAGGCGCCAGCGTGCTTCGCGATGCATTGAATTCTGTTGCAGCACGTTTTTATAACCGATGACTGCGGCACTGAGTTCTCCCGCGTTGCGCGCGGTTTCAGCTTTTGCGAACTGTTCTTGAAGGTCTGGCACCATCGTCATTTGCCAGCCAATGAAGGCAGCGACCGTCACGAATGCGCCAATCGCGATAGTGCCAAAGAGCCTTGCCTGCGAGGGTCGCTTGTGCGAATGCGAATGGGGCATGTGGAAACTCCTGAGTAGGCTGGCATGATCTTAAACAGCGAGGTCGGATTATTACACGGCCTCCGAGGTCACCGGCAGCAAGTAGTTGTGTTTGGCATACCAAGTTATAATTTTTGCACCACAAGGTTCTTAGAGTCGCCGGAGCAGCCCCCAAGTATATGAGCGTCTATGCGGTTGATAAGTTGATGTCAGAAGCCAGACGCTTGGCCACCGAGTACAAAAAACTCACCGGCAAAACGCGACCCCTGAGCGCCGAGATTGCGATTAACGACGCAGTGCGGCTGCTATCTTTGGTACCTGTGACTGATCCCGGGCTCGGTTACGACGCGGTGCAAAACCATGCCGACCGCCAGGAACGCTGTGTTATTAAAGCCCGCGTGCTGTTCGATCCTGCTAAAAACGCGCATCGCTTAGGCGATGTTAAGCTCGACAAACCGTGGGACACCCTTTTGGTGGTGCTCATGAACGCGAGCTACGAAACGACGGAGATTTACGCGGTCTCGCGTGAAGCGGTTGCGAACGCCGTGGCTGAACGGGCCGAACACAAAAAAGCGAACCTCACTATCGCCAAAATTAAGTTTATTGGCGCTCTGGCGTGGGCGCGCGAGCCGCTCGATCTCCCAATCGCTTAAGTGCGGTTGAACTCCAGTGTTGCCCTCACAACTTCTAGGCCCAGACGGGCCGTTCGTTAATTGTCTTGAGGGGTTTCAGCCGCGTACCGCGCAACGCGCAATGGCCGATCGAATCGCTGAGATTATTGAAAATCGCGGACGTCTCCTCTGCGAGGCAGGGACCGGTACCGGTAAAACGTTTGCGTACTTAGTGCCGGCGTTGCTAACCGGCCAACGCAGCCTCGTCAGCACCGCAACCAAGACCCTCCAAGATCAGCTTTACGGGACCGATCTCCCACTCGTGCAGCGAGCACTGGGCACCCAAACGACCGTCGCGATCCTCAAAGGACGTGCTAATTACGTATGCCGATATCGGCTCGCCCGCGCCGGCGCGGAGCCCGGACTATGGGCGGACGACCAGGGGCAAATCAGCGAAATCGAGGCGTGGGCGCGTGCTACCGTAGCGGGGGATGTCGCGGAGCTTCGGCAGATTGCGGAAGACGCCCCGATATGGCCCTTGGTAACCTCGACCCTTGAGAACTGCCTGGGCCAAGCGTGCCCGGACTACGACGACTGTTTTGTCGTGAAAGCCCGGCGCGCCGCGGCGGCGGCGAACTTAGTCGTCGTTAATCATCACTTATTATTTGCCGACATGGCCTTGCGTGAAGAAGGCTTTGGCGAAATTTTGCCGACGGTGGACCTGGTCATCGTCGATGAGGCGCATCAATTACCCGAGCTTGCCGCGCAGGCGTTTGGTCAAGCGGTATCCGGGCGTCAATTGCGGGAACTGGCGCGTGATAGCCTACGGGCGATTTTGCAGGAGGCTCCGGACATGCCTGACGCGCGCAATTGTGTCCGTACAGTTGAAGCGGTTGTGCAGGAGGCGCAGGCACACTTTGCGAAATCTCCCGGGCGTCACGACGACACCCTCGGTCTTACAGGCGAGGCGGCGGCAGCGCTCGAAGGCTTGTCGGGTGCACTAGACGGGTTACTTGAACAGTTGGTAGCTGCGGAAACGCGCGGCCCTGAAATTCAAAACTGCGTCCGGCGCGGTCTCGATCTTCAGCAACGGCTGGAACGTTATTCGGATCAAGCGCTCACCGATACAGTGCGCTGGATCGAGGCCTCGGCGCGCGGCTTTGTGTTACACCTCACCCCCATCGATATTGCCGAGCAGTTTACGGCTCGGCTCAATCGTTATCCGGCAGCGTGGGTGTTTTGTTCGGCGACACTCGCGATCGACGCTAATTTTTCGCATTTCCAACGGGAGTTAGGGTTGGAGGAGGCACAAGCGCAAGCCTGGCACAGTCCGTTCGACTATGCGGCCCAGGCGTTGCTGTATTTACCTCAGCTACGCGTCCCGCCGAATAGCCCTGACTATATGCCCGCGGTAGTCGAGACCGCGCTCAAGGTGATTAGTGCAAGTCGCGGCCGCGCCTTTCTCCTGTGTACCAGCCACCGCGCCCTTGAATATTGCGCGGGACCGTTGCGCCGAGCGTTGCCGTATCCGGTCCTGGTTCAAGGCGAAGCACCGCGCGCTGCCTTGCTGGAGGAATTTAGGCGACTCGGCAACGCAGTGCTGATCGGCACGGCAACGTTTTGGGAAGGCGTCGATGTGCGCGGCGAGGCACTGTCCTGCGTCATCATCGATAAATTGCCGTTCGTACCGCCCGACGATCCAGTCTTGCGTGCGCGGGTAAAGCGCATGGAAGATAACGGCCTGAATCCGTTTCAGGACTACCAGGTGCCGGTCGCAGCACTCGCGCTCAAGCAGGGTGCGGGACGCTTGATTCGAGATGTGACCGATCGCGGGGTCTTAGTAGTCTGCGACCCACGCTTGCAGACTAAGGGCTATGGCAAAACGTTTTTACGAGCGCTGCCGCCAATGCGTGTGACGCGGGCGCTGACAGACGTGTGTGCTTTTTTTGAATTAGGCACTTGAACCTAAACATCTTGGTCGCTTAAGGGACAGTACATTCCAATCGAGGTATGAGTCTGAAGGGTTGAAGTTGAGTCTGGGCTTAGGCGGCTGCTTTCGGTCGATTAGGAATAGATTTAAAAAGAATTTCCCGGGCCTTGTTAAGGTGCTCGGCAGCCGCATTGTCACTCATTGCAA
>SHZM01000056.1 GCA_009692265.1 Gammaproteobacteria bacterium | reverse complement strand
GTTGAACAATAAAATCCGTGTGTTGCAGCGTCGCGCCTACGGACTGCGTGACGAAGAATACCTTCGATTGAAGACCCTCACCTGCATGTTGCCTAAGCTTTGACCGAAAAATGATCAAGTTTTACCCACACTAAGTCCGGAAGACCCAAGAATTCTTTGGTTTTCGCCGAAACACTCGTTTGCGTTTCTTTCTGCACAGAATATGGTGGACTTTCTCCGCACCGGGCACACTGATATCAACGAAAATAAAATTGCCCGGTGAGGACCTTACGCTGTGTTTAGAATGCCCGCGCTCTGTCTCGTATTACTCGCGGTTACCGTGCCCACTCTCGCGTACCAGCCGCATTTAAGTTTCGTCCCTGACAAATCCGCCGAACGCACCGCGGCTCAGCACGCCAAAAACATGGTGCAGTTTGCGCAAGTCGAACTCAATCTTAAACTCGATTGGAGTGATGCAAGCATCGAGCATATTGAGGAAATCTCTGCGGAACTCCACGCGGATTTTCGCCGCGAACGTGCTGTTTTCGGCGACATCGAAACGCTGGTCGACATGCTAGGAAGTTATGTCGGAGAAGTTTTCCGGCGAAATCACGGTGGTGAATAGGGTTACATCAAAGCGAACGGTAAACGGCTGCTCGCGGTGAAAGTAAAAACCGACGGCACCCTGATGTGGCCAATAGAGCGAATCAAGCAGCGAGTGCGCGGACGAGGAAATAACAACGTGTGGGCGTACTACCAAACACGTATGAGCCTCGCCACTCATTAGGCGCAGCTACACCTCGCGCGCAAACAACACGCCGCTCGCCTCTAGCTGTTTAATTTCAACTTCGCTCTTGCCTAAAAGATCCCGCAATACGTCCGAATTGTGCTGACCCAAGGTCGGTGCGACAAAGTCCTGGTTCGCTTCGGAGCCAATAAATTTGATTGGCATGCCCGGAATTTGAAATTCGCCCGCGACTGGATCGTTGATTGTGCGCACCGTACCGCGCGCCAGGAGATGTGGATGTTTAGTGGTCTCCTCCACCGACAAGATGGGCGCGCAGGGTACATTGAATTTCTCTAAGTGCGTGACAGCGCTCGAGACATCAGGGAATGTCTTCAACCAGGTCTCGATCTGTTCCAACACTTCCGGAAAATGCTTGAGACGCGACGGATCGTCCTTGAAGTTTTCGTGGTCTATTAGATCTGTGCGTGCCATCGCACGACACAGATCTGCCCAATGATGCAGGAATCCCATCAACATGATGTTCCCGCCAGTAGCACGATAGACGCCAGCCGGGCAGACGTAAGCGACATGTCGTCCCGCGCGAGTGGGATTGATCGCACCGTTGGTCGCGCTGTACTGGTGTACGTTAACCTCATGGCAATGGTAGTAAGAGTCGACTAGACCGATGTCGATATGCTTACCTTCACCAGTGCGTTGGCGATACAGCAAGGCAGCGGCTACGGCGAAGGCACCGTGAACACCGGTCATCACGTCACCCACGCCGACCAAGGGAATCATCGGCGCATCGTTGGGATCGCCGATCATCGACGTCACTCCTGAATAGGCCTGCGCGATGTAGTCGTATCCCGGCTTTGTCGCGAGTGGTCCGCTTTGTCCCAGCGCTGAAATTGAGCACAGGATGATATCCGGCTTAATATTCTTCAGCGTCTGGTAATCTATCCCCATTTCCGCCATCACCCCGGGTTTGAAATTCTCGACGACTACGTCGCATTCCTTCACAAGTTCCTTGATCAACGCCATCCCTTCAGGTTTGCGAAGATCAACGCAGACGCTTTTTTTGTTCAGGCTCTGCTGCACGAAATAAAGGCTGCGCTCATTGCGGATTTTCGAGATCCGGCGAGTCATGTCGCCACTCGGAGCAGATTCGATTTTAATGACGTCCGCTCCCAGTTCGGCAAAGAGCCGAGTACAGGTTGGTCCGGCGAGCGCGCGTGTGAAATCGAGCAGGCGAAAACCCGTGAGAATTTGATCGGGAGCTTGACTCATTAAGGATCTCCGTAACTTATTCGACTGTGATCGTGATCGGCTCCGACAGAACCGGCGTGGCGTGTGGAACGTGGGCGAAATCACCGAGAAGGAGCTGCAAGGTGTGTTGCCCTGGCGTTAGCTCGACCGAGGTTTCGGTTTGACCACCGCCGAAGTGGCGGTGCTGATCGTCTTTTGGCACCGGTTGAGCAAGGTCGGGCAGTTTGGTGTCGATCAGTAAATGATGATGTCCGGTGTTTTCAAGGTTGGTTCCCGCCGGCGCGACGCCCCACGGGTTCTTCAAACCGAACTGCACTAGTACGGGACTCTTTACGGTGGAGCCGTTTAACGGTGCGATGATATACGCGATCCCAGGCTCGGCGCCGACCCACGGGGTCGCCAGCACGAGGCTGACGGCAGTCATTCGACCAAAAATAGTACGCATGGAAGAGAACTCCAAACATTGAGAACGGTTCAAAGATAGTCGCAAAGCGAATCCGAGGCATCCATTATCTTGCGTTGCTGGCCACTTGCGGAAAAAGTTTCTCGTTAGCGCTGGCAGTGCGGACAAAAATAACTCATCCGTTGTCCGATCACGCGGCTACGGATATCGGTATCGCCGCACTGCAAGCAGGGTTTCCCAGCGCGATCGTATACTCGCAACTCGTTGCGAAAATAACCCGGTTTGCCGTCTTCATGAATAAAGTCCCGCAAAGTCGTTCCGCCGAATGTGATGGCGGCATCTAGTACCTCGCGCACCGCTTCAATGAGGGTGCCGTAGCGCGCTGAGCTGATACGCCGCGCCGGGCGGCTGGGATGGATCCCGGCCCGGTGCAGGGATTCGCTGGCGTAAATATTCCCAACCCCGACCACGACATGACTATCCATCAGAAAATTCTTGACGGCACCGGTGCGTGGCTTAGCCAGGTCACACAGATATGACGAGTTGAACGCGGGATCCCAGGGCTCCGGCCCCAGGTTTGCGAGTAATGGATGGTGTGCGGGTTCCTCGGTAGTCCATAGCATCAAGCCAAAGCGTCGAGGATCGCGCAGCCGTAAGCTCTGCCCGCGATCAAATTCGAGATCGACATGGTCATGCAATTGCGACGGGGTGTTGGTCGACACGATTCGTAAGCTGCCCGACATCCCCAGATGAACGATTAACGTGCCGGTGCGAAAATCGAACAGCAGATACTTCGCACGCCGGCGCACGCCGAGCAAGCGTTGACCGAGAAGAATCCGTGGTAATTCCGCAGGGATTGGTTGTCGTAGGCGGTGTTCACGCACGGTAACGCCGGTGATCGTTCGCCCACTTACATGGGGGGCGACACCACGACGGGTAGTTTCGACTTCTGGCAGCTCAGGCACGCCGTCGTCGCCGACCAATGACCAGTCCGTTAAGCGCGAAGGCGAGCGGGAGCACGATTAAAAACCCGAACCCGATAACGCCTTGCTGCCATCGCTTCAAATCAAGGCTGACATCCGCTGCGAAGCGGGTTTCGATCTTGAGCAAGCTATCGTTCGTCGCCAACCAATCAACTAAATGCGTGCCGAGATCCTGGTTGCCACTATTGCCGATGTAGGTGTTCGACAGAAAGTCGCCATCACCTACGATAACGACCCGTTGCTCCTTACCGGCGTGCTGTCGAGTTAACGCAAGGCCAAGCGGTAACGGGCCGGGATAATCGCTGGCGAGATCAAATCCGACATTGCCGGTGATTGGGCCGGTTTCTCCCCATGCTTTCGCGCCGGTCTCGAATAAGCGAACAGCCTTCCAGCCGGTCGGCGTGCGTTCGTGAACCGGCGTCGCATACGGGAACAAACTCGCCGCGGTCACCCCCGCCGTAGCGGGATGTTCATGATACTTGGTGACTATCGCAATCACCGGATTGTCCACGCCCATGGCTTGGGTGATGGGATCAACCACCGTCGCGGCCAAGCGTTCGAATCCGATGGTGCGCGCAAGCGACGCGAGACCTTGAGGCTGTTCCGGTTCGACCAACCACAGCAGTGTGCCGCCACGCGAGACATAATCCGCGACAAGGTCGGCTTCGCCGGGTAGGTAATCGAGCTGCGGGCTCGCCATCACCAATAACGAGGTGTTCTCTGGAACCGCGCGTTGTTCAGCGAGATTTAGTTCCTGTACTTGGTAACCACGACCTTTCAGCACCTCGTACAAATGACTGAGATCAAAATTGGCGGGACGCAGCGGACTGCGTTCACCGTGACCGGTCACAAACGCAATGAATTGTGTCTCCCTTTTGAGCAGGCGCAGCAGCGCGTTGGTAAACGCTTCTTCGGTATAACGTGCGACATGCTCGGTGCGACCGTTGCTCGTGATCTGAAGTTCGCCGTCGTCAAGGCGCTGTGCGCTTGCGTGATCCAGAATCGAAGTTGGATCGATAATTTTCAGTTGCAAGCTCCGCCGTAGGCGCTGATAGCGCGCCACGAGATCTTCAATTTGGAGGCGCGCCGGATGTTTGGGGGTGAGATACGCGGACACCACTATCGGATCCGGCAGCGCCGCCAAAGTTTGAATACTTGCCGGGACCAGTGAGTGGCGCCGATTGGCGCTCAAATCCACGGTGGCGACTGCGTGTGCTGCCCACCAACCACCGGCGAGCGTCGCAACGCAGATCGCGATCGCCGCAGCGTAATGTTTCGCGGACCGCAGAGTGTCGCGCCAATCAAAGCGCACGGCGATCTCCGTGCAAAGCCCACACCGCGAGCGCTAACGCGCCGAGCGTAATTAACAAGAAGTAGGCGACGGAAAACGAATCGAGCAGTCCGCGAGTTAAACGTTGAAAGTGCGTGAACATCGATAACTGGCTCAGTAGCCCGGCTTTGGCTTCGAATTGGCTGGCCCAGTCAATCAACCACAGCACGAGTAAACTCACGAAAGTGCCTATCGCGGCGGTCGCCGGTTGGGCCGAGAGTGCCGAGAAACACAATCCAATCGCGGTACCCGCCATCATGAGCAAAAACAGGCCAAGCAGGCCGCCGGTGTAGGTGCCGAGATCCAACGCCGTACCCCACAGCAAAGTTAGGGGCATTAACGCGTTCAGGCTCCACAGTGCCGCGTTCAGGCTCATCAAGCCGCAGAATTTCCCAAGCACCAAACTGCTTAAGCGGATGGGTGCGCTGTACCACAGTCGTAGAATCCCGGCGCGACGCTCGCCGCTGAAACTGTGCATCGTCAGGACCGGGAGTAGAAACAACAGCACCAGTGCCGTGACGCCAAACAGAGGAATCACGACCATTTGCGTAACACCTGGCGGCTGCGCGAGGCCGCGGAGTTTCGGTAGGTACTGCACGAAGATGTCGATCTGGGCAAGAAACTGGTAGGCGATCAAAAACTGCACGGCGGCTAATACCCACCAAGCGAAGGGCGTCCGAAAGAGCGCGTGCACTTCGTGTTTGAACACGACCGCAATCATTGGTGTTCCCCTAAGCCTTGATGGTCGCGTGTAAGCTCCAGAAAGGTTCTTTCTAACGTAGTCTTGCCAGGCGTAAGTTCCTGCAAGCCCCAGTGCCGATTGACCGCGGCGACGGTAATAACCTCGGCTGTTGCGGCGAGATCGTCGGTCAGGCACTCAAAGCGGCCGCCTGCGAGCATGCTCACGCTCCGAACGTTGAGTAGTTGTGACAATTCCTTGAGCGCGGGTGGCGCACTAAATCCCACCATCAAACTCCGGCCGCCCTCGCCGAGGACATGGTCATAGACTACTCGACCATGGTGCAGGATCACGACCCGGCTGCAGAGGCTGTCAGCTTCCGCCAGCAAATGAGTCGATAACACCACGGCATGTTCGCGACCGAGCGTGCGGATCAACGCACGCACCTCCTGGATCTGAGCGGGATCGAGTCCCACCGTGGGTTCGTCGAGAATCAGAACCGACGGCTCGTGAACGATCGCCTGCGCGATACCGACGCGTTGTTGGTAGCCTTTAGAAAGGTTTCGAATTAACCGATGGCTGACTTCAGTTAAGCCGCAGCGGTTCACACAGCGAGCAACCGCGTTCTCAACTTGAACTGGGGGAACTGCATGGAGCTCGGCGCAAAAACGCAGGTATTCATCGACTTGTGAATCCTGATAGAGCGGCGGGATCTCCGGTAGGTACCCAACGTGCCGTTTGGCAGCTAAGGGTGAGCGCGCGAGATCGTGACCGCCGATCTTGACCACTCCTGAATGCGGCGCAAGCACCCCGGTCAAAATCTGCAGGGTTGTCGATTTTCCCGCGCCGTTGAGTCCCAATAGCCCAAGCACCTCGCCACGGCGTAATTCAAGATTCAACCCCTGTACCGCGATCCTGGTGCCATAGCGCCGTGACACGCCGCGCGCTGCGAGGAGGACATCAGGGGTCATGAGTTACGTATTGTCAGCAAGAAGTTAAAGTCCATCGGAGCCGCTATAGTGGCACACCCAGGCTGTTCATCACACGAATCGGGCGCGCCTCCGGACCTCCGCGATTTAAGTGAATTCGCCCATGCCGGCTTTGGGATGCACGTTCAAATTGCGCAAGGCTAACCGATTCGGCGATTATGTCGGAATCGAAGCCGGTATTCGCCGAGCGAGTATCGTCGGTAGTGCGAAACTGAATAGGTGAGACTAATGAGTTCTGGACTAATTTCCATGCCCTGGTGGGGGTATATCGCAATCGCACTGGCGTTTACTCACGTCACGATTGCGTCCGTTACTATTTATCTCCACCGCTATCAGGCACACCGTGCGCTGGAATTACATCCTGCGGTAGCCTTGTTCTTTCGGACCTGGCTGTGGTTAACCACAGGCATGACGACGAAAAACTGGACGGCGGTTCACCGCAAACATCACGCCTTTGTTGAAACGGCAGAAGATCCCCATAGCCCGCAGGTGTTAGGGATCCATTGCGTGTTGTGGCAGGGCGCGGAACTTTATCGAATCGAAGCGAAAAAAGAAGAAACGCGTGCTAAATACGGCCACGGCACTCCAGAAGATTGGCTGGAACGACATGTCTTTCTGCACGACCGAATCGGCGTGGTCCTGATGCTGATCACTAATGTCATCTTGTTTGGCCCATTGGGGCTTAGTATCTGGGCCGTACAAATGGCCTGGATCCCGATGTTCGCGGCCGGAGTCATCAACGGTGCCGGTCACTGGTGGGGTTACCGGAATTTCGAGACAGCCGACACCTCGACAAACCTCACGCCGTGGGCGTTATTCATTGGTGGAGAGGAGCTACACAACAACCATCATGCGTTCGCAAGTTCGGCCCGCTTTGCAGTGAAACCCTGGGAATTCGATATCGGCTGGTGCTACATCCAACTTTTTTGCGTACTCAAGCTTGCGCGAGTTAAAAAGCTCGCGCCGCGATTACATGTTGATGGAGCGAAACAGGGCATCGATATCGAAACCTTACGCGCGATGATCACCAGCCAGTGGCATGTGATGGCCGATTACGCGCAACGTGTTGTGCAGCGGGTTCATCGCGAAGAGCTGCGCCAGGCTGGCAACGAGGCCAAGGGGCCGTTAAAGCCCATCAAGCGCTTAATTAGTCGCTCGCCGCGGTTTCTCGGTGATACTGAGCGGATCGTATTAAACGAGGGCTTGGCGCATAGTCGGGCACTCACTGTGGTCTATCAATTCCAGCAACAACTCCAGGCGCTGTTTGCCGAACGCGCAGCGAGTCAGGATCGGTTACTTGCTCAACTTCAGGAATGGTGCCGCGAAGCGGAAGCCACGGGCGTAGCGGCGCTTGCTGAATTTGCCGATCGGATCCGCGGTTATTCGTTGCAGCAAGCATAAAAAAACCCGCATGGTCAGCGGGTTTTTTAGCAATTATTATGCGGCGCGTTATTTGATTTTGCTTTCGTTGTAGGCCACGTGTTTGCGAACCACTGGATCGAACTTCTTACGTTCGATCTTCTCCGGGTTATTGCGCTTATTCTTGGTCGTCGTATAGAAGTGGCCGGTGCCGGCGCTGGAAACGAGTTTGATTTTTTCTTGCATGGCTGTTCTCTACACTTTCCCGCCGCGGGCGCGGATTTCTTTCAACACCTGGTCGATTCCGACTTTATCGATAGTCCGCAAGCCTCGCGCGCTTACGCGCAGGCTCACCCAGCGCTGTTCGCTTTCCACCCAGAGACGTCGATATTGCAGGTTTGGAAGGAATCGGCGGCGGGTTTTATTGTTCGCATGCGAAACATTGTTACCGCTCATGGGACCTTTGCAGGTGACTTGGCAGACTCGGGACATGGTTAATTCGCTTATGGTGGATGGTGCGGGCGGGCGATTCTAGCTGGAAACGCCGCCCCCGCCAAGCCCGCTTATAACCAGCCCCGTTCGGCGAAAGAAGTGGTTTCGCCATCCCCGATCACCACATGGTCGATGATTCGTACGTCGATCAATCCCAATGCCTCGGTAAGGCGTCGGGTGAGCGCGCGATCCGCCTGACTCGGTTCAGCGACCCCCGAGGGGTGGTTATGCGCCAGGATGACGGCCCCGGCATTCAATTCCAATGCCCGGCGCACGACTTCCCGAGGATGTACCGTCGCGGCATCGAGGGTGCCAAGAAACAACGTTTCGAACGCGATTACCTGGTGCCGGGTGTCGAGAAACAGGCAACCGAACACCTCACGTGGTAAATGTCGAAATTGCGCCGAAAGGTAAGCACTCGCCGAATGCGGGGCGGAGATCGGATCCGATCGCTCTAGGCGCGCCCGCAGGTAGCGCCGACTCAACTCTAATGCCGCTTGTAACGTTACGTAGCGTGCCGGTCCGAGCCCAGGCAACGCCGTGAATTGCTTTGCAGGAAGCTCCAATAACGCATGGAGACCACCGGTCGCGGATAATAAATGCCGCGCGAGATCGACCGCATTGCGGCCACGGGTACCTGAACCCAATAAGGTCGCCAATAACTCCGCGTCAGAAAGCACCGCAGGCCCTGACGCAAGAAGACGTTCACGCGGCCGCTCCAGGCGCGGCCAGTCTTTAATTGTCATATAAACATCCTTGTCTAAGTCATTAATACTAGCTAGTTTGAGGTGGCCTCATCCGCGTTGCGTGAGGTAAGATTCGAGCACGATGGCCCAGCTTTCCAAAACGCCAACCTAACCAGCGCGAATCCGTGCGCTACAAGCTATGCGAGCGTTATTCCAACAACACGTCTGCCTTATTGTGACAGGCGGAATCGCGGCTTACAAAGCACCTGATCTCGTCCGTCGACTACGCGACCTTGGTGCTGAGGTAAAGGTTGTCATGACCCCGGCGGCTACCGAGTTTGTGCGACCTTTGACCTTTCAAGCGGTCTCGGGAACTCCGGTTCACCAGGACCTGCTGGATCCGGCAGCGGAGGCGGCAATGGGCCATATCGAACTAGCACGGTGGGCCGATCTGATTCTGGTCGCTCCGGCGAGTGCAGATTTCATCGCGCGATTAGCGAGTGGATTCGCGGATGATTTAGCGAGCACGGTGTGTTTGGCGACCGCCGCCCCGATTCTACTTGCGCCCGCGATGAACCATCTGATGTGGCGAAACGCTGCCACCCAAGCAAACTTTAAAACCCTTACTCAACGTGGTGTCCGCGCAATCGGTCCGAACGATGGCGAGCAGGCGTGCGGCGAAGTCGGCCCCGGTCGGATGGCCGAGGTCAGCGAAATCGTAATTGCGGCGACGCAGCGCTTTAGCACTCGTGAGCTCGCGGGTGTCCGGGTTCTGGTGACGGCGGGGCCGACCCAGGAACCAATAGACCCAGTTCGTTTTATTACTAACCGAAGTTCCGGCAAAATGGGCTATGCCGTTGCCTCCGCCGCGCAAGGTGCGGGTGCGCACGTGACTTTAATTACTGGGCCCACCCAGCTTGGTGTTCCAACCGGCGTTATTTCGATTAGGGTCACTACCGCGGCTGACATGTTGTCGGCCGTTATGTCGAACGTGAGTGATGCGGATATCTTTATCGCCACCGCAGCGGTCGCCGACTATACCGTCGAGCAGCCCGCCAGCCACAAGATGAAAAAAGCGACGACACCGCCTGCGCTGACTCTGTCGCCAACTGTCGATATACTCAGGCGCGTTGCGTCACAACCCAAGCCACCCTTCACGGTTGGATTCGCGGCGGAAACGCAAGATTTGCTCGCCAACGCCCGCGGCAAACTTCTCGCCAAAAATCTCGATATGGTGGCGGCGAATCTTGTCGGCAACCCGGGCTTGGGATTCGACAGTGACGAGAACGAACTCCACATCGTTTGGCAGGGGGGGGAGAAACAACTTGGTCGAGCTTCCAAGGACGCGCTGGCGCGCGACTTAATCGTTATCATTGCGGAACGCTATCGTGCTGCGCGTGTCGACTTGGTTTAGCTCCGTCCGTGAGCGTTTGCCGAAGAACACTTTGCGGTGGGGCGTTCTCGGCACGGTGGTGGTGACGGCTATTATCGTCGGCACCGAATCTTACACGGACTACCAAGAGCAACGTGAAAAAGAACACCTCGCGGCGGACGCGCGCGGCGCCCACGAGATAGCAAAGCGCTTGGGTGAAGTTATTCAGGCGGAGCACGCCGCGCTGACGGAGTTGGCACAAGACCCCAGAGTGGTAGCCGCGGTTACGGGTGCCGACGAGGCTACGCGTAAGCAGCTGAGTAATGAGCTGAAAACGAGGATCCCGAATGCATTGCTGTTACGCTTGATTCCGCGCGGTATGGCACAAACGGATCCAAACTCAACCCCCCCATTAACCTACGCATCACTCGACCTCTTGCTCAAATCGGAACATCAACAACAGGCCACGGGTGCTGAAATTCATTTGTCGGGGACGCCTATGGAGCACATTGCGATCGTGCGGCGTGTTCCTCCGGCTGGAGATCCGGTCGGATTCTTGCACACCAGCCTCGACTCAAAGGTCATACGGGAGATGTTCGCCACCGTGCTATCCAATTTCTCCCCTCGTGTCGAAGTCCGCCAACCAGTGCTAGGTGGACTACCTGCGATACTCGCGAGCAGCGCCAAACCAGGCAACCGTAACCGAGGTGCTGTAACCGTCAATGTGCCCGGCACCGCATGGATTGTCTCATTCGAAACGGCCAGCACTTCCATGGCTTTCGGGAACCTGCAATTCCTAGGTTTCGCCGTGGTTATCGTCGCACTTGGTTTCGGCCTCTGGTGGTGGCGGCAACAGCACCGAGTAGTCATTGGCGCAGCCACATTTTCAACCACGGTCTATACCGGCGCTATCAAGGCGATACTCGCGGGTGAACATCCTGGATTGGCGCAACTGTTACCTGGCTACCTAGACGGTCCGAAGACGGTGCCAGCGCCGCGGGTCCTATCGGAGGGCCTGAGCGGGGAAGATGTCACGGCGTTTACTCCCGCCCCGACACCGCCCATAAGTGCACCCGTTTCGGTGCCTGCGGTGGTTGCGAGCGAAGCCGCAGCGATGGAGGGGTCGATCGATGCGTCAATTTTCCGCAGTTACGATATCCGCGGAGTCGTAGACGAGACATTAACCGCAGACGCGGTGTACTTAATCGGTCGCGCCTTCGGCTCTGAAGCCAACACACGCAATCAGAATACCGTAATCGTGGCCCGAGATGGGCGCAACTCCAGCGTCATGCTGCGCGGTGCTCTCGTCGAAGGGTTGCGCGACTCGGGTTGTGAGGTCCTCGATATAGGTCTTACGCCCTCTCCCCTGCTGTATTTCGCCACGCATTACCTTGATACGCGGACCGGCGTGATGGTGACAGGTAGTCACAATGCGCCGCAGTACAACGGTCTCAAAATGGTGCTTGACGGTGACAGCTTGTCAGGCGAAGCGATCCAGGCGATACGTCGACGAATCGAAGAACAGGACTTCGTGACCGGTTCCGGCGGCGTGCAGGAAATCGAAATTATCCCCGACTACATTCGACGCATCAGCGAAGAGATCCCGGTATCGTTAGGAACGGCGCTAAAAGTGGTAGTTGATTGCGGTAACAGCGTGCCAGGCATCGTCGCACCACATATCCTGCGCGCGATCGGACACGATGTAATCGAACTCTTCTGCGAAGTTGACGGTAATTTCCCCAACCACCACCCGGATCCAAGCCAACCGGAGAACCTGGCAGATTTAATCGCCATCGTAAAACACGAACAGGCGGACTTAGGGCTTGCCTTCGATGGTGATGGAGATCGTCTCGGCGTGGTCGACCGCGCGGGCAATATTCTGTGGCCTGATCGCCAACTTATGCTCTTTGCGCAAGATGTTCTTTCCCGCAATCCTGGTGCCACAATCATCTACGACGTGAAATGTTCGAGCCTGTTACCAAAAGTGATCCGTGAAGCGGGCGGCGTGCCCTTGATGTGGAAAACCGGGCATTCCCTGATCAAGAACAAGATGAAGGAAACCGGCGCGTTGCTCGCCGGTGAGATGAGCGGACATTTATTCTTTAAAGATCGCTGGTACGGATTCGACGACGCGCTCTACTCCGCTGCCCGCCTGCTCGAAATTCTCGTCAACGCAAACGAACCCCCGGAAGCGGTTTTTGCGCGGCTACCGACCGGAATCTCAACGCCGGAGTTACGGCTCGACATGCCCGAAGCGCAACACCAAAGTTTTATGCAACAAGTGATCGACGCTGGCGGCTTTCTCGATGCCGAAGTGAGCTTGATCGACGGTATGCGAGTTGAACTGCCAGACGCCTGGGGTCTGATCAGGCCTTCGAACACGTCGCCCTGTTTAGTGCTTCGCTTCGAGGGTAACACCGACGCCGCGTTATCCAGCATCAAGGAGTGCTTTCACGACATGCTTCACGGACTTGATCCAACGCTCATTCTTCCGTTCTGATTCCCGCCATGGCGCTCGACCCGTCACAAGCCCTGAATATCGCGCACGTGCTGACCGAAGCGCTGCCTTACATCCAGCGTTATCAAGGCAAGTGCATGGTGATCAAGTACGGCGGCAACGCCATGGTGGACGAAGCGCTGAAACGAAGTTTTGCACGCGATATGGTGCTGATGAAGCTGGTCGGGATCCATCCGATTATCGTCCACGGTGGCGGCCCGCAGATCGGCGCTTTACTAGCGCGGCTTGGCAAGGAAAGTCGGTTCGTCGATGGTATGCGCGTGACAGACGCCGAAACCATGGATGTCGTGGAGATGGTTTTAGGCGGTCTGGTGAATAAGCAGATTGTAAATTTAATCAACTCGCACGGTGGCCATGCGATTGGGTTGACTGGCAAAGACGGACCCCTTATCTACGCCCATAAATTGTCGTTAAGCCGACGACGCGAAGCGCTGGAGGCTCCGGAAATCATCGATCTAGGTCACGTGGGCGAAGTATCCTCGATAAATACTCAGGTTCTCGAATACCTGACGCGGGGGGATTTTATTCCAGTGATTGCTCCCATCGGAGTCGGCGAAGACGGTACTTCGTATAACATCAATGCGGACCTCGTCGCCGGCAAGATCGCCGAAGTCATGCAGGCCGAAAAGCTAATCATGTTGACGAACATCGTCGGCTTGTTAGACCAACAAGGCGAGTTGTTGACCGGCTTGAGCGCTGAACGGGTCGATGAATTAATTTCCGATGGCACCATTAGCGGAGGCATGTTGCCTAAAATGGACTCGGTAGTCGATGCCGTTAAAGCCGGCGTGAAGCGTGCGCACATTATTGACGGGCGAGTCGAACACGCGGTACTCCTGGAACTATTTACTGATTCCGGGATCGGTACTCTAATCGAACGCCAGTGAGCGCAGGCCGTAAACAACAGATCCTGGAAGTATTAGCCCGGGAGCTAGAAAGTAAACCCGGCTTGCGCTTGACCACTGCGAGCCTGGCGCAAGCCGTGGGCGTCTCTGAAGCTGCGCTCTACCGCCATTTCCCAAGCAAAGCAAAAATGTTTGACGCGTTAATAGACTTTGCGGAGAACGCGGTGTTCGGCTTGATTGCTACCATTCTGGCGGAGCAAATCAGCGCGCCCACGCGGTGCGCGCAAATCGGTTCGGTATTGTTGCAATTCGCCGAACGCAATCCAGGGATCGCGCGGATCTTAATCGGCGATATTTTGCTGGGTGAGCATGAACGCCTGCGCGCGCGCGTAGCCCAGTTCTTCGAGCGGATCGAGGCCCAGCTGCGCCAGATTTTGCGCGAAGCCGTGGCGTCTTCCACCCGACCTCAACCGGACCGAGCAACCGTGAATGCGGCGGCCAACTTAGTGACCGCGGTAATCATTGGTCGCATCGGATTGTTCGTACGCAGCAGTTTTCGCTTATCGCCAACCGCACTGTGGGATGATCAGTGGGCGATGCTCGAGCGCGCACTTTTTTCGGTGAACTAACGAGTCAGACCACGCAGCTCGCGGTAACGAGCAATGCCCATGTCGAACTTCGTGCGCAAGATCCCTTGCTCTTGACGCTTAGTTTGAATGAACTTCTGGTGCTCGGCGATTTGGGTATTTAGACCAGTGATATCCCTGGTGAGGTTCGGCGGCACCTCTTTTTTGCGCATTTCGTAATTCGCGGCTTTTGAAATTAATTGATCACGCGATCTGACGAGTTTGGCGATATGACTTTCCGTCAGCTTGACCTGAGACTCAAGGTTAGTGATCTGTCCGTCACGCGTGAGAATCATGTCATCTTCAGAACTGAAAGTGTCGAGCAGCACCCTATCCGCGGCCGCCTGAGCTTTCGCCGCGGCGTCCAATTCCATTTGACGTTGTTCCGCGGCTTCGCGCGCTTCGCGTTCAGTGACGATTTCTTCGGTAGTCTTGGCCCGGCCCTGTGTTTTAACCGTCATGCCCGACTTACTTTTCTCTTCGTGTCCCGCCTGGGCGTACTCCGGGGGAACTACATTGCCGCATTCCCGCACACCATCTTTATTATTCCAACACTTGATTCCGGCAAACGCGTTGCTCGTCGCGCCTGTTAATACGGCCACTAAAACGCACGCAAGCGAAAAACCGGAGAATCTAAGCACAGGCATCGATCTACTCATGGCGAAGTCCTAAGAATACGAATTTTTGAGAGGGAAAAGTATAGTAATGGCATCTCAACAGCGTCTGAATCGAAGGGCATTTTCTAACTGGCACCGTAGCGGCGACGATAATCATTAATTTCGGCTATTTCTTGCGGATGACTACCCTCCCGCGCGAGATAGTCGATGATATCGGCAAGGGATACGATGCTGATCACTGGGATCCCGTGGTGTTGCTGAACTTCTTGAACGGCGGAAAGGCTTCCACTTCCACGTTCCTGGCGGTCCAAGGAGATCGTGACCCCCGCGGGGGTGGCACCAGCGTGTTCAATGATGCTCACCGATTCGTTCACCGAGGTACCGGCCGAGATCACGTCATCCACGATAACGACCCGGCCCTTCAACGCCGCGCCGAGAAGGCTGCCCTCTTCGCCATGGTCCTTAGCCTCCTTGCGATTGAAGCACAGGGGGAGATCACGGTGGTGTTTATTGGCATAGGCAATCGCTACCGCGGTACCGAGTGGAATTCCCTTGTAGGCTGGGCCGTAAAGCATATCGAAGGCTAGGTTGGCGGTACTCAAAGCCGCCGCGTAGTATTCGCCCAAGCGCGCGAGCGTCGTTCCGGTAGCGAACACCCCGGTGTTAAAGAAATAGGGACTTTGTCGTCCGGATTTGAGGGTAAAGCTACCAAAGCGCAGCGCCCCTTTGACGATGGCGAACGCAATGAATTCTCTTTGGTACTCTTGCATTGAAGTTCCCGACTTAGGGTTTCTGGCGACGAAAACGGTAAAGCGCCAATTCCGCGAGCAGATTAGGTAACAGGCGCATACCGAAGGCCGCTCGATGCTCGGTGTCCACAGCGCGACGTTGCAAAATCTCGATTCCTTCCTGTCGACACAAATCTTCGAAATCGCTGATCGTGCACATATGAATATTTGGGGTGTCGAACCAGGTGTGTGGGAGATGTTCCGTGACAGGCATTTTCCCGCGTGCAATCTGCAAGCGACATTTCCAATGCCCAAAATTGGGAAAGGTGACGATCCCCTCACGCCCGACCCTCAACATCTCGCGAATCACGAGATGCGGATAGCGCATGGCTTGTAGAGTCTGGGTCATGATCACGTAATCAAACGAGTTATCGTCGAAATCGGAGAGCCCGCGGTCAAGATCCGAATGAATCACATTTACGCCGGAAGCCAGGCACTTAATGATGTTCTCGGGCGCAATTTCGATCCCATAGCCCGTGACTCGCCGTTCGCGCTGCAGAAAATCGAGTAGCGCACCGTCACCGCAGCCAAGATCCAATATGCGAGCACCATCAGCGATCCATTCCGCGATCGAGATCTGATCTTCGCGCAGCGATGGCGTTTCAGACGACATGGCAGGTGATTCCCTGGAAATAGGTTCGCAGGGCGGCGTGGTAGAGCGGTATATTGAGCAAGAACGAATCGTGGCCGAGTTCCGAGTCGATTTCGACATAACTGACATCTAAATCGGCATCGAGCAAGGCGCGTACGATTTCACGCGAACGTGCCGGCGAGAACCGCCAATCGCTGCTAAAGGAAGCGACAAGAAATTTTGCATCGGTGCGCGCGACTGCGTCTTTGAGGCTATCGCCGAAGCGCGCGGCCGGATCGAAATAGTCCAGCGACTTAGTCATCAGTAAGTAGCTATTGGCATCGAACCGTTTGACGAAGGATTCCCCCTGGTAGCGCAAATAGGATTCGATTTGGAATTCGATATCGTAGCCGTAGTTGAGTTTCCCATCGCGCAACTCACGGCCGAACCGCGCCATCAGCACATCGTCCGATAGATACGTGATATGGCCGAGCATTCGCGCGAGCATGAGGCCGTGTTCCGGTACCACTCCATGTTCGTAATACCGTCCGGCGTGGAAATTCGCGTCTGAACGGATAGCGTGGCGGGCGACTTCATTAAACGCGATATTCTGCGGCGACAACTTCGAGGCAGCCGCGACGACGATGGCGTGCCGCAGGCGATGCGGGTAATCGATGGCCCATTGCAACGCCTGCATGCCGCCTAGGCTACCGCCCATTACCGCGGCCCAGGTGTCGATACTCAGCGTATCCGCGAGTCGCGCCTGGCTTTCCACCCAGTCACGCACCGTCACTAATGGGAAATCCGCGCCGTAGAGTTTCCCGCTGGCGGGGTTGATCGAAAGCGGGCCCGTGGACCCGCCGCATCCGCCAAGATTATTCGGGCACACCACAAAAAAGCGGTTGGTGTCGATCGGCTTGCCCGGCCCGATGCAGTTATCCCACCATCCCGGCTTAGGGTCGTCAATGCTGTGAAACCCAGCGGCGTGGTGATCGCCGGACAGCGCGTGACAAATCAGTACAGCGTTATCGCGGGCGGCGTTTAATCGACCATAGGTCTCGTAGACCAAGGAAAAAGACTTCAGCACAACGCCGCAATCCAGGGTCAACGGTGCGGTGAACTCCTGTGTCTGCGGAATGACGATCCCGACTGAATCGCTCGAGGCCGTGAGGGTCATACGCGGAGCAAACGCCGAGCGCGGGTGACGCGCGCGAGGGCGAGTCCTAAGAAACACTCCTGGACCCCCAAGTCTCCCGCCGGCCTAGATTCCCCGCGCATCATCACAACCAAGGACTACCGCAAAGTCGCGAGGTCGGCGAGCGGCGCGACGATCAACATCAAAGCCATTTGCAGCGCGATAATTACGACCAGCGACGACAAATCGAGACCGCCAAGCGGGGGTACGACACGCCGGATCGGTCGCAGTAGCGGTTCAGTGATCGTTGTGATGAGCGCGAGCATCGGATTGTAGTTTCCAGGCGCAATCCAGCTGGCGATCGCCTGAATGACGATCGCAAACAGATAGATATAGATAAGTTTGCTCACCAACTCGGCGAGCACGATAACAACGCTGCCGACGAGACCGAGGCTGCCGCCCAGGAGTGCGGTTACCAACCAGGTATTCACCAGCTGCAGCGAGAGCATTAGCACCATGCTTGCGGTATCAATCGGCCCCAACGCCGGGATATAGCGACGCAGGGGTCGCAGCGCAGGATTGGTAAGTTTAACGATGGCCTGGCTCAACGGGTTGTAGAAATCGGCGCGTGCCCACTGCAATAACAAGCGAACTAAGGCAGCACCGATAAATAGGCCGAACAGGGTATTAAGCAAGAACACGCCGGCGTTTGTGAGGTATCCACCACTCATTAGCCGCCCCCGAATTCCACGCTGAGTTCGTGCGCGCGCCTGGCTGCGGCACCCAGCGCCTGTTGGACAAGATCCGCGAAGCCACCGGTTTCGAATACCGCCAAAGCCCGTTCGGTGGTGCCGCCCTTGGACGTCACTTGGACTCGTAACGTGGCGGGATCGTAGGGAGACTGTAACGCCAATTCCGCTGCACCGGCCGCAGTCTCCAGCGCTAGCTGGCGCGCGGTCGCCACCGGCAATCCGAGCCGCACCGCCGCGGCTTCGAGGCATTCCAGCAGCAAAAAGAAATAAGCCGGGCCACTGCCAGACAAAGCGGTCACGGCGTCCAACTGCTCCTCGCTTTCGACCCACACGACAAACCCGATCGCGCGCAATAACTCCGCAACCTGCTCGCGCGCCGACACCGAGGTAGCAGCGGTGGCGAAAACACCTGTCGCCGCACGCCCGACTAAAGCGGGGGTATTCGGCATCGCTCTGACCAGCGGCAAACTAGCTCCACACCATTGCGCGATCGATGCAGTGGTGATGCCAGCTGCGATGGATAAAACCACTGGTCGTCGCTCGGCAAGCATTGGCGCCAACGCCCGCACAATGGCGGCCATCTGTTGTGGCTTCACGGCCAGCACGACGATATCGGCGTTCGCCACCGCGCGGTTATTGTCCGCCGCGCCAATGATCCCAAACTCCTGAACCAACGCCGCGCGTGTCGCGGTTACCGGATCGGACACAGTAATTCCCTGTGGCGATTGCCCGCGCTTAAGTAACCCACCGATGATGGCGCGACCCATGTTGCCGCCGCCAATGAACGCAATATGAGGAGTCATGAGCTCAAACTAATCGTTGATCAAAGAGCCGCGAGTGTAGCATCTTGAGTCGCCGCGCCGATTTACTCGGCGCGCGCACCAAATAGCGCGGTCCCGATGCGAACGATTGTCGCGCCTTCGGCAATCGCTGCCTCAAAATCCGTCGAGGTCCCCATCGACAAGGTATCGAAGGTTGAGACATAGGGGGTCACCATTTCGCGAAATATCCGGAAACTGGCGCGCTGCACCGTTGGATCGGAGCTTGGCGTGGGTAAAGCCATGAAACCACGCAAACGTAAACGAGGCAGCGCCCGTACCCCGCTCACGAGTTCGGACAATGCTCCCGGCTCGATGCCGCCTTTGGTCGCTTCGGCGTTCAGGTTGATTTCGATACAGCAGTTAAGCGCCGGCAGCTCGCTGGGCCGTTGGGCACTTAGTCGCTCGGCGAGCTTAAGACGGTCCACACTGTGAACCCACGAAAACTGCTCGGCGATGTCGCGGGTTTTATTGGCCTGGAGGCGCCCGATAAAATGCCACTCCAATCGGAGGTTCGGCAGAGCAGCAATTTTGGGTAAGGCTTCTTGAACGTAGTTCTCACCGAATGCGAGTTGTCCGTGCGCGACAATTCGGCGTATGGATCCCAAGGTTTGTCCCTTGCTTACTGCCAGCAGGGCAATTGAATTTGGGAGCCGACCTGCCCGCTGAGCGGCCTCGGCGATCCGCGTTCGCATCTCCGATAAGGCCTGGTAGCCACCAGCGGTCGGGGTTTCAACATCGGAAGATTCGCCGGTTTGCATGACAACCTACGAGGTTACTTGTTAGAGTCTCGAATCAAAATTAATAACCAACCGTAACGGGTTGCAGTGTAAAGAAACAACCATCAGATAACGATTGCTTTACCAAAGGGTGCAGACATGGATATAGGTGAGTTACTGGCCTTTAGCGTCAAAAACGGGGCGTCCGATTTACATCTCTCGGCGGGGCTACCGCCGATGATACGCGTGGATGGCGATGTTCGGCGGATCAACGCCCCAGCCATGCAACATAAAGATGTTCACGATCTCGTCTACGACATCATGAACGATAAGCAGCGGAAAGATTACGAAGAGTTCCTGGAATGCGATTTCTCGTTCGAAATTCCGGGTCTTGCGCGCTTTCGGGTCAACGCGTTTAACCAAAATCGTGGCTCCGGTGCGGTGTTTCGAACGATCCCTTCGGTGATTTTGAGCCTCGAAGACCTTAAGGCACCGGGCATCTTCAAAGAAATCTCCGATTACCCGCGCGGGGTTGTGCTCGTCACTGGACCCACAGGCTCAGGCAAATCGACCACCCTCGCGGCGATGGTCAACCATAAGAATGAAACAGAGTACGGGCATATTCTGACCATCGAAGACCCGATCGAATTTGTCCACCAAAGCAAAAAATGCCTGATTAACCAACGCGAAGTACACCGCGATACTCTAGGGTTTAATCAAGCGCTGCGCTCCGCCCTGCGTGAAGATCCCGACACGATTCTTGTCGGCGAAATGCGTGACCTGGAAACGATTCGCCTCGCGCTCTCGGCGGCCGAAACCGGCCACATAGTCTTTGGCACATTGCACACCAGTTCGGCGGCCAAAACCATTGATCGCGTAGTCGATGTTTTTCCAGCCGAGGAAAAAGAAATGGTGCGCGCGATGTTGTCCGAATCTCTACGAGCGGTGATTTCCCAATCTTTGTTGAAGAAAAACGGCGGCGGCCGCATCGCGGCGCACGAGATCATGATTGGAACCCCCGCCATCCGAAATTTAATTCGTGAGAACAAGATCGCACAAATGTACTCCGCGATCCAAACTGGTCAGCAGTTCGGTATGCAAACGCTCGACCAATGCCTGATACAACTGGTACAGAAGGGTCAAGTTTCAAAAATTGAAGCGCGTATGAAGGCGCAGAATAAAGATCTGTTTTAGCCTGTTAGACTGCACTAGCAACGATTATTCGGCAGGAGCATTGAGATGGAACGCGAACAAGCTATTAAGTACATGCGGGATCTCCTTAAGCTCATGGTTGAGAAGAAGGGGTCGGATCTCTTCATCACCGTCGATTTTCCGCCGGCAATCAAAATCGACGGCAAAGTCACCCCAGTATCGAAATCCAAACTCACGTCCGAGAACACCAGGGCCTTGACCCACGCGATCATGAACGATCGCCAGCTCAAGGATTACGAGGCGTCGAAGGAATGTAATTTCGCAATCGCACCCGCTGGAATCGGACGCTTCCGCGTGAACGCCTTCATTCAGCAAAGCTATACCGGCATGGTGTTGCGTACCATTGAGACCAAAGTGCCAACCCTCGACGGTTTGGGGTTGCCGGAAGTGCTGAAGGAAATCTCCATGACCAAGCGCGGGCTCGTGATCATGGTCGGCGGCACCGGATCCGGTAAATCGACATCGTTAGCGGCGATGATCAATCACCGCAATGAAAACAGTTACGGGCATATCATTACGGTCGAAGATCCAATCGAATACGTACATCCGCATAAAAATTGCATCGTCATGCAGCGTGAAGTTGGGGTTGACACCAGCGACTGGGAAATCGCGTTGAAGAACACCTTGCGTCAAGCGCCTGATGTCATTCTGCTCGGTGAAATCCGCGACCGCCAAACGATGGAATTCGGCATGGCCTTTGCAGAAACCGGACACTTGGCGATGGCCACGTTACATGCCAACAGCGCCAATCAAGCGTTAGATCGCGTTATCAATTTCTTCCCGCAAGAGCGGCATCAGCAGTTGTTCATGGATCTCTCACTCAACATGAAAGCAATGATTTCGCAGCGCCTGCTCAAAAAAATCGACGGCAAAGGGCGGGCCGCGGCGATCGAAATCATGCTCAATTCGCCGCTGATCTCGGATCTGATTCTCAAGGGTGAAATCCATATGATCAAAGAGATCATGTCGAAATCAAACGAGCTGGGTATGAAGACGTTCGACCAGGCCTTATTCGATCTCTATGAAGCCGATTCGATCTCGTACGAAGACGCCCTACGCAATGCCGATTCGATGAACGAATTGCGCCTGAGGATTAAGCTGCAGGGCAAATCAGCAAAAATTTCGGACAAACTTGCGGGCCTTGATCATCTGTCGATCGAAGAGACGGCTTCCGAACGAGGCGCGTTACGCTAGCTGGCTCCCGGAAAATAAAATTTGGCTCTTCCGGTTTGAGTGTGGGTAAAAAGAGGTTGTTGCTCAAGCAGCGAGGCCTATTTTCATAGGGTTTAATGCCTGTTTGAGGTGAGGATAAATCTGGCATGATTTGCCGATGGCTAAAATACCGAAGCACCGCCACTTGGCCGAT
>SHZM01000055.1 GCA_009692265.1 Gammaproteobacteria bacterium | reverse complement strand
CCGTTGTCGCCATCGAGAGTGTTGAGATTGATGGTCGCCGCAAAGCCGTCCGCCTTACCGAATACCACGTAGCTCGAACCCGAGTCGTATCCGTTCGAGTCGGCATATTTAGCCCCCACCACGAGGTCATCAAAGCCATCTCCGTTGACGTCGCCGGCGGCGCTGACGGCGAAGCCGCTACGGTCACCCGCCGCGACTCCATCGAGACGAAAGCCGTTCGTGCCATTGAGAGTGTTGAGATTGATGGTCGCCGCAAAGCCGTCCGCCTTACCGAATACCACGTAGCTCGCCCCGGAAAAGCTGCCGTTCGGGTCGGCACCGACAGCCCCCACCACGAGGTCATCAAAGCCATCTCCGTTGACGTCGCCGGCACCGCTGACACCCAGGCTGGAATGGTCACCCGCCGCTTCGCCGCTCAGCTGGAAGCCGTTGCTGCCATCCAAGTCGGCTAAATTGAGGTCGGCGCCAAACCCTGAGGCGGCCCCAAACACCACATAAGTTGCCCCGGATCCAGCGCCGCTCGGTGCGGCATAAAGCGCACCGATAAGCAGGTCATCGAAGCCATCCCCGTTCATGTCGCCGGCACCGCTGATGGAGTAGCCGAAGTGGTCGATCGCCGCCTCGCCACTCAGCCGAAAGCCGTTGCTGCCGTCCAAGTCGGATAAATTGAGGTTGGCGGCAAAACCCGAGGCCGCGCCAAATACCACGTAACTCGGCCCGGAAGGTTCGCCGTTCGGGTCGGCACCATTAGCGCCTATAAGCAGGTCATTGAAGCCGTCCCCGTTTACGTCGCCGGCACTGCTGACGAGCGCGGAAAAGTCGTCCGCCGCCTCGCCACTCAGCTGAAAGCCGTTGCTGCCGTCCAAGTCGGTTAAATTAAAATTAGCGCTAAACCCCGAGGCCGCCCCCAACACCACGTAACTCGCTCCGGAATAATGGCCATTCGGGTTGGCTCTAAAGGCACCGATGATCAGGTCATCAAAGCCATCTCCGTTCACGTCACCGGCACTGTTAACGCCGGAGCCGAAAAAGTCACCCGCCGCTTTGCCACTCAGCCGGAAGCCGTTGCTGCCATCCAAGTCGGATAAATTGAAATTGGAGGTAAAACCTGAGGCCGCTCCAAACACCACATAACTCGCCCCTGAATTTTCGCCGTTCGGGTCGGCGCGGTAGGCACCGATAACCAAGTCCTCAAAACCATCCCCGTTCACGTCGCCGGCACTGCCGATGGACCGGCCGGAAGTGTCACCCGCCGCCTCGCCACTGAGCTAAAAGCCGTTGCTGCCGTTGAGAGTAGAGAGATTGAGGTTGACTGTGGGCGTCGTGATACCACTGATGTCCATTCCGTTCCGTACCTGCAAAATAGCCTCGCCACTTTGCCAGCGGTGATAGGTCACTGAATTGATGACGGTATCGGTAAGCGCTGTCCACAAACCCGCAGTGTCCACCACGTCGCCCGTATCGCCAGTCACCCGTAGGGTGTTACTCGTGGTCGACAGCGCCAACAGGGTCGCCTCATCGACGACCAGGGTGTATTCCCGGTCCCCGTCAGGTCAATGACTTCGAGGCCGCTCAACAGGGTCGTCGCGGTTAATAGATTAGCGGTCACTCCGCTGCCGCGTATTTGAAGCGTATCCGTGCCAGCGCCGCCGTTCACCGCCACATCCGCTGGGTCATAGACCAATACATCATTACCAGCCTCGCCGCTTAGCAGATCTATCCCGAGCCCGCCTTTAAGGGTATTTGCCGCACTATTGCCGCGAACGCTGTTGTCGAGCGCGTTGCCGGCGCCGTTAATCGCGGTACTTCCCAGCAACGTCAAGCGCTCTTGCTGCGCGCCCAGGGTGTAGGTCACTGTGGTCTTGACCGTGTCGATGCCAGCGTCGGGCGCGGCTTTGTTGATCTCTGAGGCGTTGTCGATGAGGTAGGTGTCGTTGCCGGCACCGCCGCTCAGGAGATCCACGCCGAGGCCGCCATTTAAAACGTCGTCGCCGCCCCGGCCGGTTAAGTGATCATTGCCGGCCAGCCCGAGCAGAATGTCATCGACATTCGTGCCTGCTAGGACGTCTGCGCCGGCGGTACTGGTTTTTTTAGCCATCGGCTATTTCACTCTGTCGGTAACATTGCTGGGGATACTTTAGGCGCGATTTTCACGCTCGTCGTCACCACTCGATCCCACACCCACTTTGAAAAAGGGGGTCGCCGCAAAGCGGCGGGGGGATTTAGCGGCGGCAGGGGGATTTAGGGCTTCAAGAGAAATCCCCCTCAATCCCCCTTTGGCAAAGGGGAAAGTGCGAAAGCACCTACAGTGCCGCCCGGATCCACACCCGATTATCATGGAACGCCGCACCGCCTAGCGGCCCTGCGGGATCCGCGCCGGTCAGCGCGTTGATGCCGACTCCGCCCGGGAACGCGCGGTTCGGCCAGATGCTTTCGCTGATCACGACGCCGCGTTGAACGCCGTCAAAAAGTTCAACCGCGAGTTCGATTTCACCCCGTTGATTGCCTAGGCGTACTCGCGCGCCGTCAGTGAGGCTCATCGCAGCGGCATCGGCGGGATGCAGCATTACCGTGGGTTGGCCTTCGCGGCGTTGCGAGGTCGGGGTTTCGGTGAAGCTTGAATTCAAATAATGCCGCGCCGGCGCGGTGACGAGACGGAACGGCATCTCGATGGTCGCTTCTTCGATCACGGGATGATGGTCCGGCAAGCGCGGCAGTGGCGCAGCGCTTTCAGCGCCGAATCCTTGCGGCGGCAGCGCGGACCAATCGGGTGAGAAATGGAACTTACGATCGGCATGCGCGAAGCCGTCGAGATAATGCGCCTCGTTAAACGATGGCTGACAATCGATCCAACGCTCACGCTCCAAGCGCGCCAGATCGCCCCAGCCTGATTCCTGCAATGTCCACTCGATAATCTCGCGCGAACTCAGGTGGAAACCGGCGTGTTCTGCACCGAGCCGCTTGGCGAGTTCGCAGATCACATAGTGGTTACTTTGGCATTCGCCAGGGGCCTCGACGATCTTAGGACCCAGCAAAATATGCTGATGCCCGCCGCCTTGGTATAAATCGTCGTGTTCCAGGAACATCGTCGCCGGCAGCACGATATCCGCGATCGCGGCGGTCTCGGTCATGAATTGTTCGTGGACGCAGACGAAAAGATCCTCGCGCATGAAGCCGCGATGCACGGTGTTGAGATCCGGCGCGACGGACATCGGATTCGTATTCTGGATCAGCAGCGCAGTCACCGGTGGGCCGCCTTGCAGGGCGCGCGCTTCATTGGTGAGTACCGCGCCGATCCGCGATTGATCGAGCAAGCGGATCGCCGGATCACGCAGGTCGTTGCCTTCGATTAACGTGCGGTTCCAATGGAAGATCGCGCCGTTGGTGTGAAACGCACCGCCGCCTTCATGCAACCACGCACCAGTCACCGCCGGAATGCAGGCTGCCGCGTGCATATTGATCGCGCCATTGCGCTGGCGTGAAAAACCGTAACCGAGGCGAAAGAAGGTGCGGGGGTGCTCGCCGACGAGTTTGGCGAACGCCTCGAGTGTTTCGATCGGTACGCCGCTGATGGCGCTCGCCCACGCGGGGTCTCGCGTGAGCAGATGCTGCTCCAGCTCGCGGGGACAATCGGTGTACTGTTCAAGGTACGCCCAATTCGCATGCCCATCACGGAACAGGCAATGCATGACCGCGCAGGCCACCGCGCCGTCGGTGCCCGGTCGCACACACACGAAGAGATCGGCTTGCTCGGCGGTCGCATTGCGGTAGGTGTCGACCACGACGATTTTCGCGCCCCGTTCACGCCGGGCGCGCAGTGCGTGGGTCATGACGTTAACCTGCGTGCTCGCCGCGTTAGTGCCCCAGATCACCACCACATCGGCTCTGGCAATCTCGCGCGGATCGCTGCCCGCAAGTTTGCCGGTGGCGGCGAGAAAGCCGGTCCAGGCCAGGGTCACACAGATCGTTGAGTACTGGCCCGAGTAGCGCTTGGCGTGCCGCAGGCGGTTGATGCCATCGCGCATCACCAGTCCCATGGTGCCGGCGTAGTAGTACGGCCAGACGGTCTCTGAGCCATGCGCCGCTTCGGCCTTGAGAAACGCTTCGGCGACTTCGTCCAGGGCATCCGTCCAGCTGATTGGCGTGTAATTGCCATCCCCTTTGCGACCACGTCGGCGCAGTGGCGTGAGCAGGCGGTCCGGATGATGAATACGCTCGGCGTAACGCGCGACCTTGCTGCAGATTACGCCTGCCGTGTAAGAATTCTCCGCGGCACCACGGACCTTGCCGATATGGTGTTCATCCAGGCGTTCGACTTCGAGCGCGCAGGTCGACGGACAGTCGTGCGGGCAGACACTGAAACGGATCTCGGGTTTAGCGCCCACTGGAAGTCTCCGATCGGATTCGATGATGCAGTGTCGCGCGGGTGAGGGTTTGGTGCAAACCTCGGAGCGCACCACGGAACATCGGCCTACCCTGTCCCCAGCGCCATGAGTGTCTGTTCCTAGGGCCCTCCGACCTAGGTGAACCGCGCGCCGTTCAGTATCATGCCGGCCACATTCCAAGGGGGCGGGCATATGCGCAAATTTTTGCTGGTACTGATAGCGGCAGGCTTGGTCGGGTGTTTCAACCTAAAGCAATACCGGGTTACTCCCGAGTACCGTGCGTTGAAGAACAAAGCCGCGATTGTGGTGTTTCTGGATCCCTCGCCACGTCTGCATCATCTGCAACTCTCGCCCAAGGACAGTACGGCCACGACCGCGGCGCTGGAGGGATGGGATGCTGGTGTGGTGACGACTAAATTTCTGGCCAAACGGATGCGGGCCATGGGGCTGGAAGTCAAAACCCTGACCTACACCCACCGCGATTTTCCGAATCCCTACGACAGCAGCATGGCGTACCCGAATTTTGAGCGCACGCGTGGCGCACTCGCTGACTGGGGTAAGCAGAACGATGTCGACATGGTGGTTGCCGTCTATCGCCAAGTTGAGAAAGATTTTATTGGGGAATCGGTCGAAAACATGGTGGGCTATGGCGTCGCGCGCCATGCACATGAACGCATCGATGCGTACGCCGCGGTCTACCTTGAGGCGCTTGAAACGGGCAGCGCGGCCATGATCGGCAACTCGGATGGGCTGGCCACCATCCCGTTGGATGAGGCGCTCTGGCGGGAAGAATTCAATGTCGACAAAACACCGGTGCCCATCGAAGGCAAGGAAGCTGCCGCGATGATTGCGAAAATCACTGAGGCCTTGACGGGTGCTGTGATGCTCGCGGCGCAGGAAGCAGGCTTGTCACACTAAAAGAGCATTTCCATGCATTTCGTGATCTTAGGTGCCGGCGCGTTGGGAACGATCCTGGGAGGATACCTGCAGCGCGCGGGACATCGCGTGCAGTTACTGGCACGCGGAGCGCGGGCGACTTTGCTCGAAGCACAGGGACTCACCATAGGTGGTCTCGACGATTTTCAAAGCCATTGTGAAATCGTCCGCGATCCCGCGGCCGTCGAAGTCGCCGACGTCCTCATCAATACCGTGAAAACGTACGACAGCGTCGCCGCGCTGCGCGCACTCACTCGACTGAAACCCGTGCTCGCGTTTTCGGTGCAGAACGGAGTCGTTAAAGAAGAAGAGTTGAGCGCACGGTTCGGGCGCGCGAAGGTTCTCGGCGCGATGGCCGATTTCAGCGGCGAGTTGCTGCCCGACGGCAACGTCTTGTTCACGCGCAACATCAAACTTCATCTCGGCGAACTGGGTGGCGGAACGAGCGAGCGCGCAAACGCATTGGCTGCGGCGATTGCGAATGCCGGAATCAATGCCGAAGCTGTCGATAATGTTGAAAGTGTCGCGTGGTCGAAATACGTCGGTTGGTTGGCGCTCATGGTGTTGGCGGTGTTGTCGAGACAAACCACCGGCCAGTATTTACAGGATCCAGATCTCGCGCGAATCGCCGCGCGGATGACCCGTGAAACCGCGCGTCTCGCTAGCCATCTGAAAATCCCGCTGCTCGACGACTCGCCGCTCCCGGCCTTGAAAGTGCTTCACGCGAGCGAGGACGAAGCGGTCGCGGTGATTCAAGGGGTGGGTGCGAAAATGCACGCGCAGGCCCCAGCCCATCGCATGTCCTCCCTCCAAGACCTGTTGCGAGCACGGCCGCTCGAGCTGGAAGAGACGGTGGGTTACGCGCTCCGCAAAGCGGCCGAATTCGACTTGGTGCTACCGACGGTTGAATGCTGTTATCGCCTTGTCGCGGCGATTAATCGCGAGCTGCTCAGGAATGCCGGCGCTGCGGGTTAGTCCGTAGAACGGCCGACGAATCTTCCGCGCCGTCCAGTAGCGTCTGTGTCCTCTATGTTTACCTTATCCGCTCGTATGACTCGCGCAACGGAACTCGCGCCGCAGGTCGATTATTTCATGCTCGCCGTCGTAGTTACCCTGCTGCATCTGTGCGCCTGGTTGTGGTGGGTGCCTTCGGCGAGTCGTGACCCCGTGGTTCGTCCGCCGAGAATTGTTCAGATGTTGCTCGTTGCTCCGCCGCCGCCACCCGTGCAGGCGCCGCCGGTAGTGTCGCAACCGGTGCCTCGATCGATGCCACAAACAGTGATTGACCCGTCGCCGCTAGCCCCGAAGCCAACACCGCGACCTGCGCCGAAACCGAAGCCGCGCCCAACCCCCGAGCCGGTGTCACCGCCCACCCCGGTAGAGCCGCCGGTACCTGTGGCGGCGCCGACACCGCCGCCAGCGGCAATCATTGCACCAGTTGCTACGCCTGTACCGGCACCCATGGTGATCCCCGCGAGCACCAGGGCGACCTCGCGCCGCAATCCGAAACCAGAGTATCCATCCCTGGCGCGCCGCCGCGGTTGGGAAGGCCGGGTGTTACTGGCGGTAGAGGTGTTGACCAGCGGTAAACCAGGCGCGATCACCGTGGTCACCAGCAGTGGGCATAAGGCCTTGGACAATGCGGCGCTGAAAACGGTAGAACGCTGGTTGTTCGAACCGGCGCGGCGGGATGATGTGCCGGTGTCGAGCACCATGAACCTTTCGATTGTGTTCAAACTGGAAGAATAAAGGGAGACCGTTCGCGTGCTACCCAATTTTTCGACCGACGTGATTGTCAATGGCACTCTCTATGCGCTGGTGTGCTTCTCCATCGCCACGTGGACCGTAGTGCTGTTGAAAACCCTTCAACATCTGCGCGCGGGTTGGAGCAATCGTGGTTATATGCGCGGCTTTTGGGCGGCACCAACCCTGTACGCGGCGCTGGAGCTAACTAATAGTGGTCCTGCCGCACGGATCGCGCTGGCCGGGGCGACGGTGTTAAAGGAACGTGATACCGCACAGGATCTCGCGCATTTGGGCGATCGCGGCGATCTCCTCGAACGTCATCTGCGGCAGCAATTGCACAAGGAGCGACGAACGCTGGAAAGCGGCCTTGCGCTGCTGGCCAGCATCGGGAGTACCGCGCCGTTCGTCGGCTTGTTCGGTACGGTATGGGGGATCATGCATGCGCTCAAGGACATCACGAAGTCAGGCGCCGCGACGCTCGAGGTGGTCGCAGGCCCGATTGGCGATGCCTTGATCGCGACCGCGATTGGGATCGCCGTCGCGGTGCCAGCAGTCCTTGCCTACAACTTTTTTTTACGACGAATGAAATCTGCGGTCGCGGATCTCGATGACTTCGCCACCGATCTGCATCACCTTGCCGCGAAATCCGGCTTCCGGCTTGAACGCGATCCGCATTAGGGTTGGCGCATGGCTTTTAACACACTAGGCGATCAAGACGAGGTGATGAGCGAGATCAATGTCACGCCGCTGGTGGACGTGATGTTGGTGCTGTTGGTGGTATTCATCGTGACCGCGCCGCTGTTATCGAACGTGATCCATGTGAAACTACCCAAGACCGAAGCCACGGCGATCCCCGACGAGCCCGCTGCAGTGACGTTAACTGTCGATGCGACGGGCAAAGTCTTTCTCGAAAAACGTGAAATCGAGCTGGTGGAACTCGGGAAGACGCTGCGGGATCTCCAACAACGCCAACCCGAATTGAACCTTTATTTACAAGCCGACGACGCCACGCGCTATGGGATCGTCGCCAAGGTGATGGCCGCGATCGAACGCTCCGGCGTGTCGAAGGTCGCGGTGATTACCGAGGCCGAGTAGGGAAGCTGCGATTCCCGTTCGCTTCGCGCGAGGGACGGCGACCATTCCCACCAGGCCGCTGCGCATTCGGATGTCGCGCCGGTGCGCGGGACGGCGCTTGTCGACGCTCGGGCGCTTGAACGGGCTCGCTCGACGCGCGCGGTCGCTGGTCGAACCCTTCCACTGTAAAGCGCGGGATCTTCGCGCCGAGTAGGCGCTCGATCGCCGCCAGCTGTGATTGCTCATCGCCCGCGACTAACGCATGCGCCTCGCCGACGGCCCCGGCACGCCCGGTGCGACCGATGCGATGCACATAGTCTTCCGGCACCTGTGGCATTTCAAAGTTCACGACATGCGGGAGTTCGTTGATATCGATCCCGCGCGCGGCGATATCGGTCGCTACCAAGACCCGCAATGTTCCGGCTTTGAATTTCGCCAATGCCTGGGTGCGTGCGTTCTGACTCTTATTGCCATGGATCGCGAGCGACGTGATCCCGGCTTTCTCCAAGCTCTCGGCCAGGCGATTACAGTTGTGCTTGGTACGCATGAACACCAGCACCTGGAACCAATTGCCTTCCTTAATCAAGTGAATCAATAAATCGCGCTTCTGCGTCTTATCGACCAGGCACACGCGCTGGCTGATTTCGGCGGGGCTCGCGCCATTGCGCGCCACTTCGATCTTGGTCGGTTTATTCAGCAGTGAATTCGCCAGCGCTGTGATCTCGGCGGGGAAGGTCGCTGAGAACAGCAGGTTCTGCCGTTTCGGCGGCAACAGGGTCAGCACCCGACGGATATCACGAATAAAGCCCATGTCGAGCATGCGGTCGGCTTCGTCGAGTACCAGAGTTTCGACTTGACTCAAGCTCAGGGCGCGCTGACCCGCGAGATCCAGCAACCGGCCAGGGGTTGCGATCAAAATGTCGATGCCGCGGCGGAGTTTATCGATCTGCGGATTGATGCCAACGCCGCCGAAGACGACCAGTGAGTTGAGTTGGGTATGACGACCATAATCGCGGACGGATTGTTCGATTTGTGCGGCGAGTTCGCGAGTCGGGCTTAAAACCAGCGCCCGGATCGGGCGATTCGGTGGACGCGGGGTTGCGTTCAAACGCGCGAGGATCGGTAAGGTGAATGCTGCGGTCTTGCCGGTGCCGGTCTGCGCCGCCGCGAGTAAATCGCCGCCGGCTAACACGACCGGGATCGCTTGAGTTTGAATCGGCGTTGGAGTTTGATAACCGCACTCGGCGAGCGCGCGTAGAAGGATCTCTGGGAGACCCAGTGAGGAAAATTCGGACATAGTGCTCCTAAGGCTTAGGAAAATCGGCCGCGCGCGAAGTATCGCGTCAGTCAAAGGCAGATGGGGTAATGGGCGACCTTGGTCGGTGCGAGAACTGAAGACTGATCGGTTAGACGCGGCGGGACTGTAACAGACAAGTCCCGCGTTGTCGCGAAAAAATCGCGGTAGAGGTTGCCCTTAGGCTCGCATTCACAATTGATTACTTCAACTTACCACTAGCTTGAATCCCGCCTAAGTCATAAATATTTCTTCACGAACGCCGCTTGATCAACAACGACCTGCCGGCCTTCAGGCACCACCTTCCCCATCAAGGCAAACCCATGAAACACACCGTTGTAGCGTTTGCATTCAACCGGCACTCCGGCGGCTTTGAGTTTTTCGGCATAGGCTTCGCCTTCATCGCGTAGAGGGTCGTATTCGGCGGTTGAGACAAAGGCGGGGGGTAGGCCGACGAGGTCCGAGGCGAATAAGGGCGATACTCGAGGATCGTTACGCGCCAACGTTGAGCCATCGATATACAAACCCCAAAACCAAGTCATCTCACGCTCGCCGAGCATCGGCGCGGTCGCGTTCTCTTTGATCGACGCCGAACTCATCGTCGCATCCACGGCCGGATAGGTCAGCACCTGGCACTTGAGCTTCGGACCTTGGCGGTCCCGCGCCATCTGCGCGACCACGGCGGCGAGATTGCCACCAGCACTATCGCCGATCACGCCGAGCCGGGTCACATCGATCCCAAGCGAGGCTGCATTCGCAGCGACCCAACACAGCGCCGCATAACAATCTTCGGCCGGGATCGGTGCCTTGAATTCGGGTGCCTTGCGGTATTCGACGCTGACCACCACGACGCCGTTCGCGTTGCAGATCTCACGGCAGCCACCGTCGTGGGTATCGAGATCCATCAACACCCATCCGCCGCCGTGGAAATGCACGAGGGCTGGGAGCGCCTGCGTACTGGCTGGCGCGTAGAGCCGCGCGCGTAGCGATCCGCCCGCCACCGGGATTGTGGTGTTTTCGACTCGCACCACCGGCACTTGGTCTTCCACCTTGGTTTTAAAGGCAGCGCCGAAGAGCGTGCGTCCTTCAGCCGGGGACAGGCTATCGAGCGGCGGCAGGTTGGCTTTGGCGAGACTGCGAACGACGGCTTCGGATTCGGCGGACAACGGCACGGGGATTCTCCTGCTAGGTGAGACTAGAACGTACTAAAGACCTTGGCGGGCCGCAATGCGTGGTGCTCGATTCCCAACATAATTGTGCAAGCGCAAAAAAACCCCCGCCGCAAAGTGCAGGCGGAGTTTGCGACGGAAAGTGCTACGCTTCGCCCTCACTCGAAACAGCAGAGGAGGGGAGGATGAGCGTTTCCTTATCGCGCGAAGATCTACTCGAAGCCTATCGCCGGATGAAAACCATCCGCGAATTCGAAGAACGGGTCCACGTGGAATTCGCCAAGGGCGGGATTCCGGGGTTTGTACATCTCTATGCCGGCGAAGAAGCTTCGGCCGCCGGTGTCTGCATGAACTTGAACGACGATGACAAAATCGCGAGCACCCATCGCGGCCACGGTCACTGCATCGCCAAGGGCGTTGAGGTGAAGGGCATGATGGCCGAGATCTATGGCAAGCGCACTGGAACTTGCCACGGTAAGGGTGGCTCGATGCACATTGCTGATCTCGACACTGGCATGCTGGGTGCGAACGGCATTGTGGGCGGCGGTCCACCGTTGGTCTGCGGCGCGGCGCTCGCCGCAAAATTCAAAGGCAACGGCGGAGTCGCGGTGGCGTTTTTCGGTGACGGTGCGTCGAATCAAGGCACCACCTTCGAGAGCATGAACCTCGCCGCGGCGTGGAAGCTTCCAGCAATTTTCGTCGCCGAGAACAACGGTTATGCGGAAGCCACCGGGGCCAAGTTTTCGGTCGCCTGTGGGGATGTATCGAACCGCGCGGTAGGTTTCGGAATGCCGGGGGTCACGGTCGATGGCCATGATTTTTTCGCAGTGTATGCGGCAATGCAAACAGCGGTGCAACGCGCGCGAAATGGCGATGGCCCGTCGCTGGTGGAAGTGAAGCTGGATCGTTTCTATGGACACTTCGAAGGCGACAACCAAAGTTATCGCGCGCCCGACGAAGTTAAAAATATTCGTGCGACCAAGGATTGTATCGATCGTTTCAAGGCGCGCGTGACCAGCGAGCACAACATCGCGCCGAACGAACTCAGTGCCATCGACCTCGAAATCGCGAAGCTGATCGACGAAGCGGTCGCGGCAGCGATCGCGGCACCCGAGCCGGCACCCGAAGATCTCTTAACCGACGTCTACATCAAGTACTGAGGGGGCAAGTCATGGCACGTAAAATTTCTTTTCAACAAGCCATCAACGAAGCCCTTGACCAAGAAATGGCGCGCGATCCCAGCGTGATCATCATGGGCGAAGATGTGGTCGGCGGCACCGGCGCGAACGGCGAGATGGATGCCTGGGGCGGGGTGCTCGGGGTGACCAAAGGGCTGTACGGCAAGTACGGTGATCGCATCATGGACACGCCGATTTCGGAATCGGCCTTCGTCGGGGCGGCGATTGGTGCCGCGACCTGCGGCATGCGCCCGGTGTGCGAACTGATGTTCATCGACTTCATGGGGGTCTGTTTCGACCAGATTTACAATCAAGCCGCGAAGTTTCGCTACATGTTCGGTGGCAAGGCGAAAACGCCGGTCGTCATCCGCACGATGATCGGCGCGGGCTTTCGCGCGGCGGCACAGCACTCGCAATGTCTGTACCCATTATTCACCCACATCCCCGGATTGAAAGTCGTAATACCTTCTTCGCCTTACGATGCGAAGGGCCTCTTAATCCAGGCGATCCGTGACGATGATCCGGTGATCTTCTGCGAGCACAAAGCGCTGTACACGATGGAAGGCGAGGTGCCCGAAGAGTCGTACACGATTCCGTTCGGCGAGGGAAATGTGCTCCGCGAAGGCAAGGATGTGACCGTTGTTGCGCTGGCGCGCATGGTCGGTTTCGCCTTGAAGGCGGCCGATGCGTTAGCCAAAGACGGCATCAGCTGCGAGGTGATCGATCCACGCACGACGTCGCCGTTCGACGAAGACACGATTCTCGAAAGTATCGAAAATACCGGGCGCCTGGTGATCGTCGATGAAGCAAGTCCGCGCTGTGGCATGGCGGCCGATATTTCCGCGATGGTCGCGCAGAAGGGATTTGAATTTCTCGAAGCGCCGATCCAAATGGTCACGCCGCCGCACACGCCGGTGCCGTTCGCGGGCTCACTCGAAGATCTCTACATCCCAACGCCTGCGAAGATTCAGGCGGCTGTGCGCAAATGCCTGGAGTATGCGTAATGGGCAATCCCGCAATCATCCCGATCACGATGCCGAAGTGGGGTCTGTCGATGCAGGAAGGCAAGGTGATGCAATGGTTGGCGAACGTCGGCACCACCGTGGCGTTGGGCGACCAGTTGCTCGACATCGAAACCGAAAAAATCGCGAACACCTTTGAAGCCCTGGATGTCGGGATTTTGCGGCGCCAGGTCGCACAGGTCGAAGAGATATTGCCCGTTGGCGCTTTGCTCGGCGTGTTGGCACCCGAATCGGTGAGCGAGTCGGAGATCGAGGCTTATATCACCGAGTTCCAAGCCAACTATGTGCCACCGGTACCCGAAGAAGGCGACCTTGGGCCGAACTATTCGTGGGCGACTGTGGGGGCCACGAAGCTCCGCTATTCAAAAGTCGGCGACAGCGGTCCGGCCGTGATTTTGATCCATGGCTTCGGCGGCGATCTCGGCAATTGGTTGTTCACCCAGGAACCGCTCGCGGCGCAGGCACAGGTTTACGCGCTCGATTTACCGGGCCACGGCCAGTCGAGCAAAGCCATGCAAGACCCGTCGGTCGCAGGTATGGCGGCCGCGATAGTCGGGTTCATGGACGCGCTTGAGATCAACAAGGCACACCTCGTCGGGCATTCTTTGGGCGGCGCGATCGCGCTGCAACTCGGAATTGCGACTCCGAATCGCGTGTCGTCGCTCAGCCTATTAGCACCCGCGGGCTTAGGTGCCGAGATCAACGGGGGTTATCTCAGCGGATTCATTAACGGTGAATCTCGCCGCGACATGAAACCGGTGTTGCAGCAGCTCGTAGCCAATCCAGAGTTAATCACCCGACAATTGATCGATGACATCTTAAAGTTCAAGCGGACTGACGGCGTTCCAGAAGCACTGCGCGCAATCGCCGCGGGCTTTGCCGCGGGCGATCGGCAACTCGCGGATCTGCGCAAGGGCCTTGGCGACTTAAAGCTCCCGGTGCAAGCGATCTGGGGTAGGCTCGATAAGATCATCACGGTCAACCATGCCGAGGGCCTGCCAAGCAACGTAAAAGTTGAACTCCTCGACGGCGTCGGACATCTGGTGCACATGGAAGCGGCGAACCAAGTAACGAATTTTTTGAAGCGACAAATCGTATAGTTGGAGAATTTCGATGGGATTCCAAACGCTACTCACCAAGCTCATCGAAGCAATCACGCGTGGCGATGGCCGCGCGGCGCGCGCATGTTTTACCGCCGATGGCGTGTATCACGATTGCCTGTATGGCGCGTTTCAGGCAGACGCGATCGCGACGATGGTCGAGCAGTACTTTCACCGCGACGCGACGAAATTTATCTGGGATACGCACGACCCGGTGTGCGACGGGCGAATCGGCTACGCCCGCTATGTCTTCAGTTTTGAGTCGAAACTCCCCGAGAGTTTAGGCAAGCGCGCCGGCTTCGAAGGCGTCTCGATCTGCGAGCTGGTTGACGGCCAATTCGCAAGTTATCGCGAAGTGGCGAATTCTTTACCGGGCTTGCAGGCCTTAGGCTTCGTACCGGAACGACTGGCGCGGCTGGCGGGGCGCGAAGCCGCGGCGTTTTTTGCGCGACCCGAAGCCGCGCATCATCGCGGTGCGGCTTAAGCAATCATCGTTTTGCGCGGTCGCCGAGGCGTCAGCGCGCTGAACAAACCTAAGCCGAGAAGAGATAAGACCGCTGGTTCCGGGACCGAAGGTAACTCAACGCCACCTTCGATGGCGTCGTTGTTGCACAACATCCCCCAGTGCAAGGAAAGGTACTCGTCCATCGCGAGTGATTCGAGACCACTTAGATCGAGCATAAAGGTCAAGCGGTTGGTCGGTTCATCAATACTCCACGTGCCTGACTTCAAGCTCCGTACAGTCGATGAACTACGATCGACCGCGACTGCCTGACCTCGCCGCACGGTCACATTATTTCCGAAGAACTCGTCGGTCAGCATGACGTTATCTAAGTTGTTCAAAGAGTCCAATGCATACAAGGTAAAGGTGCCACTTGCGCCGGTGCTCCAGCGGTCATCGAAACTCAAGCCATAGGTCCAATGCGTGCCGTTACTCGCGTTATCGGAGGCATACTTGTCGCCGGCATTACCGAACGGAGTCCAGTGACCTCCGAGAAATAAATCGCCGTAGCCGATTCCACCTGGAGTGGCTGACGGATAGACGCCGACATGCCCGACGAAGTTCGTGTAGACATCGACGGTGAGTAGGCCATTACCGCGTTCGACTTCGGCGCGCTCGATATCGAAGTAGCTGTCGAGGCCGATGGCATCACCATGGCCATAGGCGTTCGAGCCTACGTAGCTATCGATTAATGGAACGGCGCTCGCACTGAACGCCGCGAACGATCCTGCGATTAATACCGCGCCACCTAGGAACTGCTTGTTCATCATTTTTGGGCCGCTGTTGTTATTAACACTAAAGGCTCTGCGGCAAAGACTATGCACAGAGGTTTTCCTACGCGACGAGCATCAGTCCGATTAGTGGTGTTTCCAGGTTCAAACACGAGGCGCTGCGGCGCTTTTCCTTTTTCCGTTTATGTTTGTGAACAATGTAGAAGCAGCCATCGACTAATTTTTTCGCCGAGCGATGCGCCATCTTCTGTGAGCCAGTTCACACTACGATTTTGCTGGTGTCAGCCGGCGCCGACAGACGTGAAGCGCGTCGCCTGGAATAAAGGGGATTATTTTTTAGTCAGTTTTGAAGTCAAACGCAGAAACTACTATGCTTTCCGGCGACGATTTAACTCGCATAAGGAGTAGCGATGCCACGACGCAAACGGAATTACCTTCCAGATCTGCCCTACCACCTCGTCCAACGCGGGAACAACCGCTGCACCTGCTTTCACGAAGAGGGGGATTACCGACGATATCTCGAGTTATGGCGGACAAAAGCTCAATGGTATGGCGTCGCGGTGCACGCCTACTGCTTGATGACCAACCATATCCATTTCCTCGCCAGCTCGCCCACGCCCAATGCCATTTCCGACACGATGCGGACTGTCGGTAGCCAGTACGCTTACTACATCAATAGCAAATACGATCGCACCGGTACGCTTTGGGAAGGGCGACATCGATCTAGCTTGGTCGATGCAGACAATTACCTCCTCATTTGTCAGCGGTATATCGAACTCAATCCCGTCCGCGCCAAAAATGGTCGCGCACCCTGCGGACTACGAATGGTCCTCCTATCACGCGAATGCCTTGGGAGGCCGGTCTTGGGTGTCGCCCCACGCCGTGTATTTGGGTCTCGCGCACTCGTTACCGCAGCGACAGGCAACCTATCGCGCGTTATTCGAAAACGTACTTGTCGAAAGTCACTTGCGGCTTATCCGCATCGCGGCGCACTATTTGCAACCGATCGGTGATGAGCGTTTTCGGCACCATATCGAACAGCGATTCGGCCTAAAGCGGGGGTATCTGTCGCGTGGACGGCCGAAAATCAGCGCCTGTGAAAGTGGTTAAAATTTAATCCCTCCGTCCCCTTTTCTTATGATCACTATTGACGAAATCCGGCTAGCACTTACTGCGGTCCAACCCGACTTTAAAGCCTTCGAGCCGCGCCCAAGCCAGGCGGCCGTGGCGATGATTTTGGCTGATGGTACGCAGGGGATCGAAGTCTGTTTTATTCGGCGTGCTGAGCGCGCCGGGGATCCGTGGTCGGGGCAGGTGGCGTTTCCAGGTGGGCGCGCGAGCGGTGCTGATGCAGACGCCTTCGCGGTGGCGGAGCGCGAGACCTGGGAGGAGATTGGCATGCGCCTTGCGCAACACCATCGTCTCGGGCCGCTGCCGATGCGCCCCATTGAGCGCAATGTACGGCGCGACAGCTTGACCTTATGGCCGTTCGTCTATTACGTCGGTGCCGAGGAGCAGGCGATGGCCACGGTGCGTCTGCCGCACGAAGTCGCGAGCGTATTCTGGGTGCCCGTTGGACACCTGTTCGATTCAAACGCGGTGACCGAGTTCGAGTACCCGCAAGGTGTATCTGGCACGACCTTTCCCGGTATTTTGTTCGGCGAGCATGTGATCTGGGGACTTACGTTGCGCGTGCTCGCGAGTTTCGCCGAGGTGATGCAGCGAACTTTGCCGGCGCTCCCCTGAATACTATTGCGCTAAAACCTCCACCAGAAACCCATCGGGTAACTCACGTTTACCGGCAATGAAGTCGCCGTCGGCGTTGATTGCCTGAGGTCTTTCGTTCGCCGGCTTCGGGAAGAGTGCAAAAAATGCTGGCGGCATAGTTGTTAGCAGGATCGACCCGCTGCACCACGTGGTTCGCCAGGGCGCCTTCCATCGCGACTTTGGCCTGCGCCAAAGTAAATATCTGTCCGCCGAATTCACCGAATCCTTGGGGTGCGACATCGAAACCCACGGTCGGCAATAATTTTCCAATGCCTGCGAGAATAGAGATTTCGCCCTTCGCCTTTATCTCAAGCAGCCGACTGCCCTTGTCTTTTTTTCACCGTCGTCGTTTAGCCAGGTCTTATCGCCGACAGGCAGCATCACCAAGGGATCGTAGAGCTGACCGGGCGGGATCAATATTTTCGCCGCAAAGCCTGTTTTCGCTTGAAGGACTGGGGTCGCGAGCAGGCGATCCACGATCTCTTTCGCGACTTCTTGTTCAGCCAGCGAGTTCGAGATCCCGCAGGCACCGAGCAGGCACGCTAACGTTACAGATCCGAGAGTCCGCGTGATCATTCTCCCTTTGCTTAAAGATAGTGAGTCCGTGGGCTACGCCCCCCGCGGCTCCAGCGACTATTTCACACGTTGCGTAGCGGAGTTCCATTGTTGTGGCGATCACATGACGCCATCTTCGATCTTTACTGCTGACAGCGGGTTCCCTAGACGGTGGCCCATCGAGTATCTTGCGAATTCCTCCCCACCAGGTGCCGCCATGCAGTTCGGATTGATCTACGAGCTTTCAACCCCGCGTCCATTCACCCGCGAAACCCAAAAAGCGGTTTACGAACATGCCATCGAACAAGTGGTGTTGGCCGAACAACTTGGCTTCAGCAGCGTATGGTGCGTCGAGCACCATTTCCTGGAGGAATACAGCCACTCCAGCTGTCCCGAAATGTTCCTGACCGCGGTCGCGCGGGCGACTTCGAAAATTCGCGTCGGGTTTGGAATCGCGACCTGCGTGCCGACCTTTCACCATCCGATCCGCTGGGCCGAAAAAGCCGCGTTCCTCGACATTCTTTCCGGGGGTCGGGTCGAATTCGGCACCGGGCGCTCTTCGACCTGGAACGAACTCGGTGGCTTCAATGCTGTGATCGATGACACCAAGAAAACCTGGGATGAATACATTCGAGTAATCCCTCAGATGTGGATGAACGAGCGTTACGGCTATACCGGGCAGTATCACACGATGCCGGAGCGCAATGTGCTGCCGAAACCCTGGCAGGATCCGCATCCGCCGATGTGGGTCGCGGTTACCGCGCCTGGTACCGAGCTCGATGCCGCGGATCGTGGCATGGGCGCGTTGATCTTGAGTATCTCGGATGTTGAACGAAACGTCCCGCGCATTGCCGCGTATCGCGAACGCATCAAGCACTGCAATCCGGTCGGCGCTTTCGTGAACGATCAAATTGCAATCGCAAACTGGCTCTACTGCCATTCGGATAACGCCGTTGCCAAGCAGCGCGGTGACGAATTAATCGGGACTTTCGGCTACATGGCCGGACAAACAGTCGAAGTCTCGGAAGCCTATCCGGCGAACAATTACACCGCGCTCGGATTACTCGGCTCACTCCGCGCGGATCCGAGCGCACCCGGCGAACAAAAGCTACCGGCGAGTGGCCTATGCTTCGGCAATCCGACGACGATCCTTGAAACCTGTCGGCGCTGGGAAGCCGCGGGCGCCGACCAACTGGTCTTCATGATTCAAGCCCGCGAGCATCTCTCACAACCCGAGGTTTTGGACAGCCTCAAGCTGTTCGGGCGCGAAGTACTGCCGCACTTTAACGATGTACCTCGCGCCAAGGCGGTGGGCGCATGAGCGCGGTTGAACTGTTATACGGCAGCCGCGACGGCTCAACGCTTGGCGCGGCACCAATCCTTGAAGCGAGTTCACGCGAGGAAGTGAAACTCACCGACGTTGAAATCCATTACTGCTTGTTTGAACTGCCGATGGCCAAGGTGTTGCCGCGCCTACCGACTAGCTTGCATCCCAGTGTGCCCGCGGTGATCGGTCTCACCGTCTGGCGTTGTCCCGACGGACCGCTCGGTAGGTTTTCGTTGGCGTATGTCGGGGTAGCCTGCCGTACCGGCATTAAGCCGCGACATTTCATTCACGGCGCGTTCTGTGATTCGGCCGAAGTTAGCGGGTGGTTGGCGCGACGCTATGGCTTGGCCTGCCGCGCTGCCGAGATCCATAGTTTGGGAACCTACGATCGGATCTACAGCGAGATTACCGTGGGTGGACAACGCATTCTGGAGTTGAGCACGACCGGGATGCAGCCGTTGGTCGGACGTGGAGGGATGGTGAAGTACTCGCCAATCTTGAATGCGGCGCGGATCGAATACGCGACAGTACTGGTTCAAATGGAAACGAGTTTCGAATTTAAGCGAGTCGTGCGTGGTGTTCCAAGCACCGGGCTTTATGCCGCCGCAGATCTGGGTGACGCGACGCTAGCGCCTGCCTACCCGATTTCAGGCACCTTCAGTATTGTCGATGTGACCTTACACGCGCCGCGTTTCAAACTCGATGTCAGTGTCCCGGCTGAGCGCGGCGGAGCGGCGAAACTCTAAGTCTCCGTGGAGGATTTGGCTAACAACGAGGCCAGTGGCACGAGGCCAATCTCAGCCTGAAAAATCCACTCACCCAGCCCCGAATAGCCCAGGCAGTGATGCATCTGTTGGCCGCGTCGTAGGCCGGTACCGAATGCCTCGGCAGCGGCGACCCGCGCGTTAGACACTAAAATATTCACGGTGTCGTTACTCTTGAGCCGGCCGATCGCTTCGCGATCGATAACGATGTCGTGATAGGCGTACACCATCGGTCTCCCTAGAAAATCGTAATGCCGTTTTACGCCGCGCTCCAGCAACGCACAGGAAATCATGCTGACCGGGAATAGCTCGGGAAAATTGATTCGATCGTCCAGCTCATCGAGATACAGCGATGGTTCGACCCCGGCACCAATTAAAAAATTCTTGGCGTTCGCGGTGGTCATATATTTGCGTTTGAGGAAGTACTCAGTCCCCGGGACGTTAGTGCGATCGCGGATCCGATTCAGGCTTAGCGGCTGGACCGGTGGCGGTGCATCGTGCGCCGGTTTCTGCGTAAAGCGCAGGTGGCCGGTCATCGCCAAACTACGCGGAGTGCGCAGCGCGATTCGGTGGCTGATCTGTTGACCATCGTCGGTCCACTGTGGCGGTTTGATCGTCAGTGTCACAGTTTCGTCCACCCGTACCGCGTCCGCGTAGGTGACTCGCACATGACTATAGCGCAAGCGACGCGCAGGCTCATCGCTTATGGACCACACCGCGTGCGCGACATACGCGGATAGCTGGAAGCCCAGCACGATCGGCCCGCCGAACGGGTTGCCCTCAATCCGCGCCCATTTGTGCTTGTCGTGAAAAGGATTGAAGTCATCCGTCGCAAAGCGTGCTACGTCGATATGGAGCGCAGTGTATCGCACGGGGGTAACCGATTTTTTTACGCAGAACATGGTACCTGAGCGCGGGACCCGTGTTGATTCCCACCTCGACGTTAGAACTGGGGTTTGAACCATTCGGGCCGGATTGCGGACTAATTCCCCGAAGTCTGGCTATACTTGCCGCCCTTAGGTAGGGACCATCCCCGCTCTCTCATTACAGTCCGAATTGAAGTTTTAGGAGTTCCGTCATGCCCTCGTTCGATTTCCTGTGCCCGGCCAACGGCCAAATCACCGAAGTCATGCTGAAAATGCATGAAGTCATTTCTACCTGGGGCGAATTATGCGCCCGCAAGAATCTCCCATTAGGCGATACCCCGGCTGACTCGCCAATCGAAAAAGTGTTCAACAGTGCGGTTGTCATGGATAAGAAACGCATGGGGAGCGGCCATCGGCCGGTTGATGTGAGCTTTACCGGACAAAGTCGCAGCTACAATTTTAAAGATTAACTCGAGGCCGGGAGTCGCGGGGCATTATTCCGGGAGGTAGGCGTTGATTTGAATTTCGACGATCTGCCCAGGAAACGTCAGCGCTTCGACTCCCACGCCAGTCCAGGTCGGCGGCGAATGTTTGCGTAGGATGTAGCGATCCTTAACGTCGATGAACGTCTGCAGTTGCGCTTGAATCCCGACGTGGTAGGTCATCATCGAATAGACGTGCTCAAAGCCCGCGCCCGCTTCGGTTAACACCGTCTTTACGTTCTCCCACGCTTGAATAATTTGCGCTTCCTCGCCTTCGATGACGTTGAGGTTCGCGTCGCGTCCGACCTGTCCGGCGCAGAATAACCAGGGGCCGATCCGCACCGCAGGTGCGTAATGGAATCGCTCAAAGAGGTTTTGCATCGTGGGCGGAACGATCGCTTGCGGAATTATCATGAGTGCTCCGAACGTTAAGTTATCGAACGAAAATTCGCTTGAACGCGCCTACCACTTTAAAGCCACCCCGAACGCCGCCCGATACGACGCTGCGAAGTCTTCGCGCGTAAAGCGATGATTCTGGGTCCCCGCATGCGCGATCTTAATCGCGCCGAGTAGCGATGCCATGCGGCCGGTGACTTCCCAGTCCAGCTTATTCATCAAACCGTAGAGCAAGCCGGCGCGATAGGCATCGCCACACCCCGTGGGGTCGACCACCGCGGTGGGTTTGGCGGCCGGAATATCGAGCCGGCCCCGCGCTGTGTAAATCCAGGAACCTTCGCCCCCGCGCGTCACGATTAAGGCTTCGACGTGGCGAGCGATCTCCTCTAACGACCAGCCGGTGCGCTCTTGCATCAGTTGTGATTCGTAGTCGTTGACCGTGACCCAGGTCGCTTGTTCGATGAAGTGCTTTAAATCATCGCCGTTGAACATCGGCATCCCTTGGCCGGGATCGAAAACGAACGGGATCCCCGCCGCTTTGAACTGCGTCGCGTGTTCGAGCATGCCCTGCCTGCCATCCGGCGCGATGATGCCGATGGTGACGCCACTCGCGTCGGTGACTTTGTTTTCTGCGGAATGCTCCATCGCGCCGGGATGAAACGCCGTAATTTGGTTGTCGTCGAGATCCGTCGTGATGAACGCCTGTGCGGTCAAAGTGCCGAGGGCGACTTGAACGTGGCGACGATCGACGCCGCATTTGTCCATCCATTCCGCGTATGAGGAGAAATCGATCCCGACAGTGCCCATCGGGATTGGTGATCCGCCAAGTAACTTGAGGTTGTACGCAATATTCCCCGCGCAGCCGCCGAACTCACGACGAAGCTTCGGGACTAGGAACGATACGTTCAGAATATGAATCTTGTCCGGCAGGATGTGATTCTTGAACTGATCCTGAAAAACCATGATGTTGTCGTAGGCGAACGAACCGCAGATCAGAGCTGACATGAAAACCTCGTTACGGAGAAAGTTGATTTAATTCGAGCCAATTATGACCCAGCGAGATCGCAGAGAACACGGCCACTGGGTTCTAGATCTCCGGTATGGCTAAATAGGCGCCGGAAATCTTCTCATTCAATGGCTCTTTTGGTTTGAGTGTGGGTAAAAAGAGGTTGTTGCTCAAGCAGCGAGGCCTATTTTCATAGGGTTTAATGCCTGTTTGAGGTGAGGATAAATCCGGCATGATTTGCCGATGGCTAAAATACCGAAGCACCGCCACTTGGCC